>NZ_JAHWGR010000041.1:0-64997 GCF_020873825.1 Micromonospora sp. DH13 | reverse complement strand
ACCCCGTCGGGTCGGACAATCCGCCTATTCCGGCGGAGGGGTGACAGGATGTCGGGCAGATGGGGGTATCAACGACGCGGGATACCCCCACCTGCCTGACATGAAGTCGATCAACCCAGTGGCGCCCAGCCCCGGCCCGCGCCGCCCCGGCCCGGCCCGCCCCGCGCCGGCCCGCCCTGCGCCGCTCCGGC
Organism: Micromonospora sp. DH13; assembly: GCF_020873825.1. NCBI lineage: Bacteria > Bacillati > Actinomycetota > Actinomycetes > Micromonosporales > Micromonosporaceae > Micromonospora > Micromonospora sp. DH13. The sequence goes on along the minus strand of NZ_JAHWGR010000041.1, from coordinate 64,806 downwards.
TCGGCTCGCCCCGCCCCGCGCCGCCCCGGCTCGGCTCGCCCCGGGGTCCGCCGGTCACCCCGTCCCGCCCCACGTCGCCCCACGCCGAACCCGCCCCACGCCACCGCGCCGGGTCGGACAAACCGCCCAACCCGCTGGTCGCGTGCGTGATGCCGGGCAGGTGGTGGTATCCCGGCGCGGTGATGCCGCCATCTGCCCGACATCACGCTCCGGGGCGGCTGCCGACGCCCGGCGGGTCGCGTCGCCTCAGGCGCGCCGCAGCGATAGTTCCGACACACGGCGGTAACGATCTGGGAACGCTCCCAACGGCTTATTGACACCTCGGGGACTCTCCTCCAGTCTCATGGGAGCGCTCCCGGGGCTGTGTTGCGGATCTCTCCGCTACGGCGCCGGCCGTCGACCGTGGGCTCCGGCCGCCGGCCGCGAGCGCCTGCACAGCACCCCCCACCACATGACACAGCCTCACCACCGAAAGAGGGGTCTCGGATGAGCGTCCCAATCCGTCGCCGGCGGCTCGCGGCCATCGCGCTCGCGTCCGTCGCGATGATCGCCACCACTTCCGCCTGCGGCAGCGACGACGAGGGCTCGGGCAGCAGCGACGACCCGATCAAGCTCGTCGTCGACGTCTTCGGCGACCAGGGCTTCGGCTACGACGAGCTCTACAAGCAGTTCGAGTCGGAGCACCCGAACATCAAGATCGAGCAGCGGGGCAAGGGCCTCGGCCTCGGTGACTACAACACCCGCCTCACCCAGCAGATCACCGCCGGCGCCGGCGCCGGCGACGTGGTGGCCCTCGAAGAGGGCACGATCGTCCAGTTCTACGCCCAGGCCGGCAAGTTCGTGAACCTGGCCGACCACGGCGCGAACGACCTCAAGAGCAACTTCCTGCCGTGGAAGTGGGAGCAGGGCACCACCCCGGACGGCACCGTCCTCGGCCTCGGCACCGACGTCGGCTCGATGGCGCTGTGCTACCGCAGCGACCTGTTCAAGGCCGCCGGCCTGCCGACGGACCGCGAAGAGGTTGGCGCCCTCTGGCCGACCTGGGACCAGTTCATCGCCGCCGGCCAGAAGTTCGTCGCCGCCGACAAGAAGCACAAGTTCGTCGACTCGGCGACCAACTTCTACAACGTCGTGCTGATGCAGACCGCGGGCAACGGCACCGGCTACACCTACTACGACAAGAGCAACAAGCTGGTCATCGGCGAGAACCCGGACGTGCGGACCGCGTACGACCTCTCCACCAAGATGATCGCCGCCGGCCTGTCGAACAACCTCCAGTCGTTCTCGAACGAGTGGAACGCCGGCTTCAAGAACGGCACGTTCGCCACCATCGCCTGCCCCGCCTGGATGACCGGTGTCATCAAGGGCCAGGCCGGTGACTCCGCCGCCGGCAAGTGGGACGTCGCGAAGGCCCCCGGCAACGGCGGCAACTGGGGCGGTTCCTTCCTGGCCGTGCCGAAGTCCAGCAAGCACCCCAAGGAGGCCGCCGAGCTGGTGAAGTTCCTGACCAGCGCCAAGGGTCAGATCGAGGCGTTCAAGAAGGTCGGCAACCTGCCGTCGTCGCCGCAGGCCCTGACCGACCCGGCCGTCGCCGACTCGACCAACGAGTACTTCACCAACGCCCCGGTCGGCAAGATCTTCGCCGCCGGTGCGAGCGACCTGAAGCCGGTCTACCTCGGCCCGAAGAACCAGGCTGTCCGTACCGCCGTGGAGAACACCCTGCGCGCCGTCGAGCAGGGCAAGCCCGCCGCCGAGCAGTGGGAAGCAGCGCTGAAGAACGGCGAGGCCGCCGGTAAGTGACCGGCCGAACCGACCACGGGTGGCGTCGACAGGCGACTGTCGGCGCCACCCGCGGTGCCCGGTAAGCCCGGTGCGCCCGGTTGGCCGGGCCGGCAATCCCCCGGCGCCGCCCGCGCGGCCGGGCCGGTAACCCCCCGGCGCCGCCCGCGCGGAAGGCCGGTAATCCCCCGGCGCCGCCCCGCGCGGACGGGTCGCGCCGACCGACGAGAAGGACCGTCGATGAGCCTGGACCTCCACACCACAGCGCCCCCCGGCGGGGGCGGGGACCCCGCCCGCCCCGCCCGTGCCACGCACCGCCGCCCGGCCTCTTTCACCAAGCTGGACCTGAAGTTCTCCCCGTACCTGTACGTGCTGCCGTTCTTCGTGATCTTCGCGGTCTTCAGCGCGTACCCGATCGTCTACACGGTCTGGATCGCGCTCACCGACCGGTCGCCGCTGAACGCCACGATCAGCTTCGTCGGCCTGGACAACTTCGTCGAGCTGCTGACCGACGACCCGCAGTTCTGGAACGCGGTCGTCAACACGTTCGGCATCTTCCTGCTCTCCACCGTGCCGCAGCTGATGCTGGCGCTGGTGCTGGCCAACGCGCTGAACCGGAAGCTGCGGGCGCAGACCTTCTTCCGGATGGCCATCGCGATGCCGATCATCACCTCCACCGCCGTGGTGGCGCTGATCTTCTCGATGATCTACGCCAAGGAGTTCGGCCTCGCCAACTGGCTGCTCGACCTGGTCGGCATGGACCCGATCGACTGGCGGGCGAACCGCTTCGCCTCCTGGTTCGCCATCTCCACCATGGTCGACTGGCGCTGGGTGGGCTACAACGCCCTCATCTACCTGGCCGCCATGCAGTCGATCAGCAAAGACATGTACGAGGCGGCGGCGCTGGACGGCGCGTCGCGACGCCGGCAGTTCTGGTCGATCACCATCCCGCAGCTCCGCCCGACGATCATCTTCACGCTGATCGTCTCGACCATCGGTGGGCTCCAGCTCTTCACCGAGCCGCTGATGTTCACCAGCGGCGCGGGGGCGCTCTCCGGCGGCTCGGAGGGGCAGTTCCAGACCATCACCATGTACCTGCTCGACGTGATGAACACGCGGTTCCGCTGGGGGTACGCCGGCGCGGTCGCCCTCGTGCTGTTCCTGCTCATCGCGCTGGTGTCGTTGGTGAACTACCTGCTCGCCCGCCGCATCAGTTCCGACAAGTGAGGGTTGCGCCAGATGACGACCACGACGCTCCGCCCACCCGCGCGCCCGGCCGGTAGGCCGCCGCGCGACGCGCACAAGGCCGACCGGATCTGGAAGGCGACCCCGCTGACCTGGGTCGGCCTGGTCTTCGGCGTGATCCTCTCGCTGTTCCCGTTCTACTGGATGATCGTCATTGCGTCCCGGACGAACGACGCGGCCAACTCCTGGCCGCCGCCGTTCCTGCCCGGCGGCAAGCTCGGCGAGAACATCCAGCGGGTGCTGGAGAACGGCGACGCCAACATCGTCAAGGGGCTGATGAACTCGTTCCTGGTCTCCGGGACGATCACCGTCGCCACCGTCTTCTTCGGCTCGCTGGCCGGTTTTGCGTTCGCCAAGCTGCGCTTCCGCGGCAAGAACGCGATGCTGCTGATCATCCTCGCCTCGATGATGGTCCCGATCCAGCTCGGCGTGCTGCCGCTCTACATCCTGATGGCCAAGCTCGAGTGGCTGAACACCATGCCGTCGGTCACCGTGCCGTTCCTCATCGGTGGCTTCGGCATCTTCATGATGCGCCAGTACGCCGAGCAGGCCGTGCCCAACGAGCTGATCGAGGCCGCCCGGGTGGACGGCTGCTCCACCTGGCGCGTCTACTGGCACGTCGTCGTCCCCGCGCTGCGGCCGGCGGCGGCGGTGCTGGGCCTGCTCACCTTCATGGAGCAGTGGAACCAGTTCTTCTGGCCCTTCGTGGTGCTCGCCGACCCGGCCAACCCGACCGTGCAGATCTCGCTGCGCAGCCTCAACACGGCCTACTTCGCCGACAACTCGCAGATCTTCGCGGGCACCCTGGTCGCCACGCTGCCGCTGTTCGTCGTGTTCGTCCTGTTCGGCCGCCAGATCATCGGCGGGATCATGGAAGGTGCCGTCAAGTCGTGAGCGATCCGACCCGTCCGCCCGCCGTCGGCGTCCTCGACCAGGGCCCGGCCATCACCTTCCCGCCCGGCTTCCTGTGGGGTGCCGCGACCGCGGCGTACCAGATCGAGGGCGCGGCCACGGCGGGCGGCCGTACCCCCTCGATCTGGGACACCTTCAGCCACACCGAGGGGCGGACAGTCGGCGGGCACACCGGCGACGTGGCCTGCGACCACTTCCACCGGATGCCCGACGACGTGCGGCTCATGGCGGAGCTGGGCCTGAAGTCCTACCGGTTCTCGGTGTCCTGGCCGCGCGTGCAGCCGGGCGGCTCGGGCGCGGCCAACGCCGAGGGCCTGGACTTCTACCAGCGGCTGGTCGACGAGCTGCTGGGCCACGGCATCGAGCCGTGGCTGACCCTCTACCACTGGGACCTGCCGCAGCCGCTCGAGGACGCGGGTGGCTGGCCGGCCCGGGACACCGCCGCCCGGTTCGCCGACTACGCCCAGCTCGTCGCGGACGCGCTCGGCGACCGGGTGCGCTACTGGACCACGCTCAACGAGCCGTGGTGCTCGGCGTTCCTCGGGTACGGCTCGGGCGCGCACGCGCCGGGGCGTACCGACGGGGCGGACGCGGTCCGGGCCGGGCACCACCTGATGCTCGGGCACGGCCTGGCGGTCCAGGCGCTGCGGGCGTCCCGGCCGGACGCCCAGCTCGGCATCACCGTCAACCTGTACCCGGTGACCCCGGCCACCGACTCGCCGGCCGACGCGGACGCCGCCCGGCGGATCGACGCGCTGGCCAACCGGTTCTTCCTCGACCCGGTACTGCGCGGGTCGTACCCGGCGGACCTCCAGGCGGACCTGGCGCCGGTGACGGACTTCGGGCACGTGCGCGACGGCGACCTGGAGATCATCTCGACGCCGCTGGACCTGGTCGGGATCAACTACTACAGCCGGCATGTGGTCGCCGCCCCCGTCGAGGGGGAGCAGCCGGAGGCATACTGGCGGGCGCCCACGTGCTGGCCGGGCAGCGAGGACGTCCGGTTCGTCACCCGGGGTGTCCCGGTGACCGACATGGACTGGGAGATCGACGCCCCCGGGCTGGTCGAGACCCTGGAACGGGTCCACCGCGACTACACCGACCTTCCGCTCTACGTGACCGAAAACGGTTCGGCTTTTGTTGATACCGTGGTCGACGGTCAGGTCGACGACACCGACCGGTTGGCCTACTTCGACTCGCACCTGCGGGCGGCACACGCGGCGATCGGTGCAGGGGTGCCCCTACGGGGCTACTTCGCGTGGTCGCTGATGGATAATTTCGAGTGGGCCTGGGGTTACACCAAGCGTTTCGGCATGGTGTACGTCGACTACGACAGCCAGGTCCGCATCCCCAAGTCCAGCGCCAGGTGGTACGCCGAGGTGATCCGACGCAACGGTCTGGCCGCACAATAGGGCACACGGCCAGCGAGTGACGGGCGGTCCCGGTGCCCGTCCCCCCAACCCGGGGGGCGTACCGGGCCGCCCATGTCGGAGGAGCAGACGATGACAACGCAGCGCACCCGGTCGCTCGGGCGCCCGACCCTTGACGCGGTCGCCGCGCGCGCCGGCGTCGGGCGCGGCACGGTCTCCCGGGTGGTCAACGGCTCACCCCAGGTGAGCCCGGAGGCCCGGGCCGCCGTGCAACAGGCCATCGCCGAGCTGGGGTACGTGCCGAACCGCGCCGCCCGGGCCCTGGTGACCCAGCGGACCGACTCGGTGGCGCTGGTCGTCTCCGAGTCCGGGGACCGGGTCTTCACCGAGCCGTTCTTCGCCGGCATCGTCCGGGGGATCAGCTCGGGCCTGCTGGAGACCCCGATGCAGCTCTGGCTGGCCATGGCCCAGTCGCCGGTGGAGCGGGAACGCGTCGAGCACCACCTCACCAACCAGCACGTCGACGGCGTCCTGCTGCTGTCGCTGCACGACTCCGACCCGCTGCCCACCCTGCTGGAGGAGCGGGGCCTGCCGACGGTGCTGGGCGGCCGGCCGGCCCGGATGCTCCAGCCGGGCGCGCAGCCCGCCTACTACGTCGACGTCGACAACGTCGGTGGCGCCCGGCACGCGGTGGAATACCTGTTCGCCCGGGGGCGGCGGCGCATCGCCACCATCGCCGGCACCCAGGACATGGGCGCCGGCCTGGCCCGGTTGACCGGCTACCGGGAGGCCGTCCATGCCACCGGGGCCGGCCTCAACCCCGACCTCATCGCGTACGGCGACTTCAGCGAGGGCAGCGGGGCGGCCTGCATGCGCCGGCTGCTGGAGGTCTGCCCGGATCTCGACGCGGTCTTCGTCGCCTCCGACCTGATGGCCTTCGGCGCGCTGCGGACGCTGCGCGAGGCCGGCCGGCGGGTGCCGGACGACGTGGCGGTGATCGGCTTCGACGACGCGCCGGTGGCCCGGCAGGCCGAGCCGCCGCTGACCACGGTCTTCCAGCCGGTCGAGGAGATGGGCCGGCAGATGGCCCACCTGCTGGTGTCGCGCATCCGCGGCGAGGACATCCCGACCAACCACATCCTCCTCGACACCCACATGGTCCGCCGCGCCTCCGCCTGAGCGGTCCCGCGGGCGGACGGAAGGGCGCGCTGTCTGATTGATCCGGCCTGGCGTCATCTGGGAAGTCCCCGGGCCGCCGGCCGGTATCACCGCGCCGCGCGCCGGCTCCTGTCAGCAGGACCACGCCGGTGCGGGGAGTCGCCGCGTCGGCGTCACGTCGATGGGAGACCGCTGTCATGACAATCCTCGCAAGCCGCCCCCGCCGCCTGGCCCTGGCCCTGTGCGCCGGCCCGGTCCTCGCCGGCCTGCTGGCCACCGCCACCGCCACGGCTCCGGCCGCCGCCGGCCCGGCCGGCAAGCCCGCCCGGAGCACCACGGTCACGGACGTCTGGATGCGGGACGCCATCGACGACGCCGGCCTCCAGCCGTACCCGGGCACCAGGGTCTGGGCCAGCCCGGACATCAAGGTCTGCCCGACGTCGGTGGAGTGCGCGACCAGCACGTTTCCGGTGGCCGGCTCGACCAGCTACATCTTCGTCAAGCTGCGCAACCCCGGGCCGTACGGGTCGGGCACCGACAGCGGCACGGTGCGGTTCTTCCGGACGAACCCGGGCGGCGACCTGTCCTGGCCGGCGGGCTGGGTGCCGGTCACCTCGCGGGCCGTCACCGTCTTCCCCGGTGTGGCGACGCTGCGGGTCACCTGGACCGGCGTGCCCGGCCCCGGTCACTTCTCCCTGCTGGCCGTCTGGGAGTCGGCGAACGACCCGCTGCCGTTCATGACCACCGACGTCCTGACCAACGTCCGGAACAACAACAACATCGCCTGGCTCGACCTGGTGTCGGTCTGACGCCGCGCGGCGAAGATCCCACCGGCGGCCCGGTCAGGCCCAGCGGCGCAGCTCCCGCTTGGCCAGCGACGACCGGTGGACCTCGTCCGGGCCGTCGGCGAGGCGCAGGGTGCGGGCCTGGGCCCAGAGCCCGGCGAGCGGGGTGTCCTGGCTGACGCCCGCGCCGCCGTACCCCTGGATCGCCTTGTCGATCACCCACTCCGCCATCGCCGGGGTGGCGATCTTGATGGCCTGGATCTCGGTGTGCGCGCCCTTGTTGCCGACGGTGTCCATCAGCCAGGCGGTCTTGAGCACCAGCAGCCGGGCCTGCTCGATGCGGACCCGGGACTCGGCGATCCACTCCCGCACCACACCCTGCTCGGCCAGGGGGCGGCCGAACGCGATCCGCTGGTTGGCCCGGCGGCAGAGCAGCTCCAGGGCCCGCTCGGCCATGCCCACCAGCCGCATGCAGTGGTGGATGCGCCCCGGGCCGAGGCGGGCCTGGGCGATGGCGAAGCCCGCCCCCTCCGCGCCGACCAGGTTCTCCGCCGGCACCCGGACGCCCGTGAAGTCGATCTCCGCGTGGCCGCCGTGCGGGGCGTCGCTGTAGCCGAAGAGCGTCATCCCGCGCCGCACGGTCACGCCCGGCGTGTCCCGGGGGACCAGGATCATGCTCTGCTGGCGGTGCCGGTCGGCCCCGGGGTCGGTCTTGCCCATCACGATGAAGATCTCGCAGCGCGGGTCCATCGCCCCCGACGACCACCACTTGCGCCCGTCGATCACGTAGGAGTCGCCGTCGCGGACGATCCGGGTGGCGATGTTGGTGGCGTCGGAGGAGGCGACCTCCGGCTCGGTCATGCAGAACGCCGAGCGGATCTCCCCCTCCAGCAGCGGCTTGAGCCAGCGGTCCCGCTGCGCCTCGGAGCCGAACTCGGCGAGCAACTCCATGTTGCCGGTGTCCGGTGCGGCGCAGTTGACCGCCTCCGGGGCCAGGTGCGGGCTGCGGCCGGTCAGCTCCGCCAGCGGCGCGTACTGGAGGTTGGTCAGCCCCGCGCCGTAGCGGGGGTCGGGAAGGAAGAGGTTCCACAGGCCGCGCCGCCGCGCCTCGGCCTTCAGCTCCTCCAGCACGGGGGAGCGGGCCCACGGGTCGCCGGCCGCCGCGACCTGCTCGGCGTGCACCGCCTCCGCCGGGTGGACGCACTCTTCGAGGAACGTGCCGAGGCGCGCGCGCAGCTTCTCGGTGCGGGCGTCGAACTGGAAGTCCATCACTGCTCCCTGACTGCGCGCAGACCGTGCTCGACCAGCGGCGCGACCATGTCGCCGATCCGGTCGAAGCCCCCGCCGAGCGTCTGCCCGAGGGTGTGCCGGTAGTGGATCCCCTCGCAGATCACCGCGAGCTTGAAGCAGCCCAGGGCGACGTGCCAGTGCAGCGGCCCGACGTCGACGTCGGCGCGCCCGGCGTACCGCTCGATCAGCTCGCGCCCGGCGGGGAAGCCGGCGCGCGGCCCGAGCCCGTCGGCGACCGGGTTGCCGGCGGCGGCGTCGCTGTCGCCGAGCACGTCCCAGTACGTCAACAGGAGCCCGAGGTCGGCCAGCGGGTCGCCGAGGGTGGCCATCTCCCAGTCGAGCACCGCCCGCACCGACACCGCGCCCGCGGTGTCGCCGGTCCCGTCGGCGGAGGGGGCGGCGCCGACCGTGGCGAGCAGGTTGTCCAGCCGGTAGTCGCCGTGCACGATCCGCCCGGCGTTCGCGCCCTCGGGCACCGAGCCGGCGAGCGCGGCGCGCAGCTCGTCGATGCCGGGCAGCGGGCGGCTGCGGGACTGGTCGAGCTGGGCGGCCCAGCGCCGCACCTGCCGGCCGAGGAAACCCTCGGGGCGGCCGAAGTCGGCCAGCCCGACGGCGGCCGGGTCGACCGCGTGCAGGTCGGCGAGGGCGTCCATCATCGCCATGGCGAGGTCGCGGCGCTGCCCGGCGGTCAGCGCGTCGGTCTGCGACCGGCTGCGGAACACCTCGCCGTCGACCTTCTCCATCAGGTAGAACGGCGCGCCGAGCACGGCGGGGTCCGGGCAGAGCAGCAGCGCCGCCGGCACCGGCACGGCGGTCGGGGCGAGCGCCGAGATGATCCGGTGCTCCCGGGCCATGTCGTGCGCGGTGGCGAGCACGTGGCCCAGCGGCGGGCGGCGCAGCACCATCTCCCGCCCGGTCGCGCCCTCGCCGACCCGCAGGGCGTACGTCAGGTTGGACTTGCCGCCGGCGATGAGCCGGGCCCGCAGCGGCGGGGCGGCCAGCTCGGGCCGGTGCGCGGCCAGGTAGGCGGCGAGCCGGTCGAGGTCGAGACCCTTCGGGGCGCCCGCGTCCGCACCGGCACCGGGGCCGGTGCGCGGGTCGACGACGGCCGGATCGGTCATCCGACTAGTTGATGGCAGCTCACGCACCTTGTCAAGGTGGGATTTTCCCCGGGGACACGGCGCGGCAACAGGGGCGAAATGGTCAACGGGCAGGCTGGTGCCCAGCCTGCCGGCCGCCCTGCGCCGGCCTGCCGAGCGGAGGGACGATCATGTTGCTGAGAGTTCGGGTGACCCTGCCGGACCGCCCCGGCACCCTCGGCCAGGTGGCCCGCACACTCGGCGTCTCCGGTGCCGACATCGTCCAGGTCGTGGTCCTGGAACGGCTCGGCGGGCGGGCGGTCGACGACTTCACCGTGGTGTGGCCGGGCGCCTCCCGGGTCGAGCGGCTGCTGGCCGGCCTGGCCGCGATCCCCGGCGTGCGGGTCGACGGCGTCTGGCGGGCGATCGGCGCGCCGACCACCACGGGGCAGGACGCCGAGCTGCTGGCCCAGGTGGCCGGCAACCCGGCCGACGGCCTGGCCACGCTGGTCGACGCGGTGCCGGGGCTGCTCGCCGCGGACTGGTCGGTGGCGGCGGTGGTCCCGCTGGACTGGGCCTCGCGCACCGGCGGCGGGGGCGGCGACGCCACGGTGGCCCACGCGAGCTGGCGGGTGCCGGTCCCGCCCCTGCTGCCCGAGATCACCCCGCTGCGGGCCCGCGCGATGACCGGGGCCGACGGCACCCACTACGCGATCGCGCCGTTCGGCCGGGCCGGGCTGGTCCTGGTGGTGTCCCGCGACCACACCGAGGCGCTGAGCCCCGCCGCGTTCCACTCCACCGAGGTGGACCGGCTCGCCCAGCTGGTCCGGGCGAGCGCGGTGATCCTCGGCGACCGGCTGGACCTGGTGGGCGCACCCCCGGTGGTGGCCGGCGGCTGAGACTGTCGGGCCCCGGTGCGGGGCCCGTCGGCCGGAGCCGGGCCCCGGTGCGGGGCCCGTCCGGCGGCACCAGTGCGGGCCCGGCCGATGCGGCCGGGTCCGCACTGTCGTTCTCCCGCCCGGCGTTGCTCCTGCGCCCGGCGTGGCCGAGGTCACCACCTGTGGTGATGGTCATGCATGCGGTTCCCGCGCCGTCACCACCGGGCAACGGGCCCGCAACAGCCGGCCGGCATCGTCGTAGGCGGGTGAAGGGAGACAACCATGGCGCTGTGGCGGATCCGAGCCACCGTGGACGACCGGCCCGGCTACCTGTCGGTCCTCACGGCGAGCCTCGCGTTGCGCGGGGTCAACATCCTCACCGTGCAGGTGCACACCACCGAGGTCGGCGCGGTCGACGACTTCCTCGTCGACGCGCCGGACACGCTCGACGAGGCGGAGCTGATCGCCGCCGTGGAGCGGGGCCGGGGCCGGGACTGCTGGGTGGCGCGCAGCGAGGCGCGCGGCCTCGCCGACCAGCCCACCCGGGTGCTCGGCCTGGCCACCCGGCTGGTCCGCGACCCCGACGCGGCGGGCGAGGCGCTGCGGACGCTGCTCGGCGCCGACGAGGTCACCTGGCGGCCCGCGGTCGTCGCGGGGGGCATCGCCGGCACGACGATGGTCCTGCCCGACCCCACCGGCGGGTCGTACGAGCTGCGCCGGGCCGCGCCGAGCTTCACCCCGGCCGAGTACGCCCGCGCCCAGGCGCTCGCCGAGCTGGCGGCGGCCGTGGGCCGGCGGGACGCCGACCAGGTGACCCTCGTCCTGCCCGACGGCGCGGAGGCGGTCGTCCGCCCGGCGACGGCCGGCGACCTGACCGGCGTACTGGAGCTGCACGGGGCCTGCTCGGCGGGCACCCTGCACCGCCGCTACCTGGGCGGGGCGGCGCTGCCCGCGCCGGCCCGGTTGGGGCGGCTGCTGGAACCGGCCCAGGGCCTCACCCTCGTCGCGACGGCCACCGGCTCCGGCGGGGCGGCGATCGACGCGGGCGGGGCGGCGGAGCCGGTCGTCGCGATGGCGAACCTGCTCGTCGAGGGCGACGAGGCCGAGGTGGCGCTGCTGGTGCGCGACGGCTGGCAGCGGCGGGGGGTCGGCACCGCCCTGCTGCGCCGGCTGGTCCGGCACGCCGAGCGGGCCGGCCTCGCGGGTCTGGTGCTGCACGTCCAGGCGGAGAACACGCCGATGCTGCGGACCCTGCGTCGGCTCGCCCGGCCGATGGTGACGGAGCGGGACGGCTGCCTGGTCACCGTCAGCGTGCCGGTGACCGCCGCCCCGGCCGCGGTGGTGCCGGCCCAGGTGCACCGCAGCTGACCCCGCGCCCGGTCGGGCGGGGCTCGGCTGCCCGGGGTCCGGCCGCGCGGGCTCGGTCACGCGCGGCCCGGCCGGTCGGCTGATCAGCGGGCGGGCGGTCGGCCGGCGACGCAGAACCGGTTGCCCTCGGTGTCGGCGAGCACGACGTACGGGGAGGCGCCCGGTTCGAGCTGCGCCGGGTAGTGCGGCCAGTCCACCCGCCGCGCGCCGAGCCCGACGAGGCGGTCCACCTCGTCGTCGAGGTCCCGCGCCCCGGCGGTCAGGTCCAGGTGCACCCGAGGAAACGCCTCGGCCGGGCTCTCGCTGAGGTCCATCGCGAGCGCCGTGCCGGGCACCCCGGGCGGCGGTGCGAGCACGATCCATTCGTCGCCCGGATAGCGCGGCGGCCGGCGCACGTAGCCCAGGGCGGCGGCCCAGAACCGGGCGGCCCGTCCGCAGTCGGAGACCCCCAGGGAGACCTGCGTGATCACTGCCATCCGGTGACCGTACCGCCGTGCCGGGGTGTTAACAGGGGCCCCTGCTCTACCGAATGCGTTAACGGGGGGCCCTTCCTTACCGCGCAGCCGCGGACCGGCCGCCGGACGGAGGTCCGGCGGCCGGTCGCGGGGCGCCTGCCCGAGGGGGGCGGGCGGGCGCGCTCGGGGTCAGCCCGTGAAGGTGATGCGGTCCCGGCGCCGGCGCAGCGTCATCAGGGCGACGCCGCCGCCGACCAGCGCGACGCCGGTGAGCGCCATGCCGGTGACGGCCACGCCGGTCAGCGGCAGGTCACTGCCGCCGCCGGTCCCGCCCGACGGGGAGGTCGTCGGCGACGCCGAGTCCGACGGGGTGGGCGACTCGGAGGCCGACGGGGACTCCGACGCCGACGGCGACTCCGACGGCTCGGGGGACTCCGACGCCGACGGGGACTCCGACGGCTCCGGCGACTCCGAGACCGACGGCGTGGGGGTCGGGGTGGGCGTGGGCGTGGGCTTGGGGACCGTGCCCTTGCAGGTGTGGCTCACGTTGAAGTCGTCGCCGGTCCCGCTGATCGTGGCGGACCCGTCGACCAGCTTCCACCCGGCCGGGGTGAACAGGTAGGCGTGGATCTGCCGGGGGTCCTTGCCGCCGGTGGAGTAGAAGAAGTCCGGGTACTCGTCCGCGCCGTCCGGGATGTTCACCGTGACGTCGTTCGTGCCGTCGGAGAAGGTCAGCGTCAGGCTCTCGAAGCTGCCGCTGTTCTTGCCGGGCAGGACGAAGTGCCAGCCGTCGTGGTCGTCCGGCAGGTTCGCGAAGCGCTCGTCGTCGCACTGCTGGGTGAAGTAGCCAGCCTTCTTGCCCTGGTGGGCCGACTTGAGGCCGATGGTGGCCGATGCCCACGCCGGGGTGGCGAGGGCGAGGCAGGCCGTGGCGGCGGTCGCGGAGAAGGCCGCGCGCGCCACGCGCCGACGCTGTGACATGAGGTATTCCTCCGAAAGGGGAGTCGAGGGGACGCCACATGATCGCCTCGGCGCGTACCGGCGGGGCATCGGATGAATAGCCTGAGCTGGGCGGACGGCGGACCCAATCCCCCCTTCCCGGAGGGGATTACCCGCGCGGGGCGGCGTGTCGGCGTAACGCTTTCGGGCGGCGCGACGCCCCGTTCCGGGTGCGCGACGCCCCGTTCCTCGGTGGAGCGGCGCCGGGGGCGGGTGGCGCGGCGGCGCAGGCTCGTGGCGGCGAGGTCTTCCCAAGTGTGCAATCCGCTGGATACATTGTCGAGCATCCATGGGAGCGCTCCCGCGCCTCCTCGGAGACCCCCACCACCCGCCTCCGCCGGCCCCGACCCCTCAGACGCCGTCCCGCGTCCGGTCGGGGCCGTCGGGCGCCATCCGTCAGGAGCTCGCAGATGCGTCACCCGAACCGGCCGTCCCGGCCGTCGCGCGGCCGACCCTGGCTGCGCCGCCTGCTCGCCGCCGGCGCCGCCCTGGCCAGCGGCCTCGCCATGGGCGTCGTCGCGCCGCAGGCCGCGCCCGTCGCCGCCGCGCCCGCCTTCAACTACGCCGAGGCGTTGCAGAAGTCGCTGTTCTTCTACGAGGCGCAGCAGTCCGGCAAGAAGCCGGCCTGGAACCGGGTCTCCTGGCGCGGCGACTCGGCGCTCACCGACGGCTCCGACGTCGGAGTGGACCTCACCGGCGGCTGGTACGACGCCGGCGACCACGTGAAGTTCGGCTTCCCGATGGCGTTCAGCGCCACCATGCTCGCCTGGGGCGCGGTCGAGTACCGCGACGGGTACGTCGCCTCCGGGCAGCTCACCCACCTGCTCAACAACCTGCGCTTCGTCAACGACTACTTCGTCAAGGCGCACCCCGCCCCGAACGTCCTCTACGGACAGGTCGGCAAGGGCGACGACGACCACAAGTGGTGGGGCCCGGCCGAGGTGATGCCGATGGCGCGTCCCGCGTACAAGATCGATGCGAGCTGTGGCGGCGCGGACCTCGCGGGGGAGACGGCGGCGGCGATGGCCGCGTCGTCGATGGTCTTCCGGCCCACCGACGCCGCCTACGCCGACAAGCTGCTGACCCACGCCAAGCAGCTCTACACGTTCGCCGACACGGTGCGTAAGAGCTACCACGAGTGCATCACCGACGCGACGAGCTTCTACAAGTCGTGGAGCGGGTGGCAGGACGAGCTGGTCTGGGGCGCGATCTGGCTCTACCGGGCCACCGGCGACGCCGCCTACCTCACCAAGGCCGAGAGCGAGTACGACAAGCTCGGCACCGAGCCGCAGTCCACCACCCGGTCCTACAAGTGGACGATCGCCTGGGACAACAAGCAGTTCGGCGCGTACGTGCTGCTGGCCAACCTGACCGGCAAGCAGAAGTACGTCGACGACGCCAACCGGTGGCTCGACTACTGGACCGTGGGCGTCAACGGCGCGAAGGTGAACTACTCGCCCGGCGGGATGGCGGTGCTCGACTCGTGGGGCGCGCTGCGCTACGCGTCCAACACCGCGTTCGCCGCGCTGGTCTACAGCGACAAGACCACCGACGCCACCCGCAAGACGCGGTACTACGACTTCGCCGTCCGGCAGATCAACTACGCGCTCGGCGACAACCCGCGCAAGTCCAGCTACCAGATCGGCTTCGGGGCCAACGCGCCGAAGAATCCGCACCACCGCACGGCGCACGGCTCCTGGTGGGACAGCCAGACCGTGCCCGCCGAGACCCGGCACGTGCTCTACGGCGCGCTCGTCGGCGGCCCGTCGTCGGCCAACGACGCCTACACCGACAGCCGGTCCGACTACGTGATGAACGAGGTCGCCACCGACTACAACGCCGGCTTCACCTCCGCCCTGGCCCGGCTCTCCTCCGAGTACGGCGGCACCCCGCTCGCCGGCTTCCCCACCGCCGAGACGCCGGACATCGACGAGCTGACCGTGGAGACCACGGTGATGCAGGCCGAGCCCCGCGCCACCGGCCTCAAGGCGATCGTCTACAACAAGTCCGCGTTCCCGGCCCGGGCGCTGACCAACGGGAAGTTCCGCTACTACTTCCGCCCCGAGGGCAGCACCGCCGTCCAGGTCACCCCCGGCTACACCCAGGGCTGCCCGTCGCCGTCGGCGGCCAAGCAGCTCAGCGGCGACATCTGGTACGTCGAGGTCGACTGCACCGGGTACACCATCGCCCCCGCCGGGCAGTCGCAGCACCGGATGGAGGTGCAGTTCAAGATCGGCGTGCCGGAGGGCGGCACCTGGGACCCGACCAACGACCCGTCCTACCAGGCCACGGCCGGGCCGAACAAGAAGGTGCCGCTCTATGCCGGCAGCACCCTCGTCTGGGGCGCGGAGCCCACCTCGACGCCCACCGACACCACCCCGCCCACCGTTCCCGGCGCCCCGACGGTCTCCGCGATCAGCCCCACCTCGGTCACGCTGACCTGGCCCGCGTCCACCGACACCGGGGGCAGCGGCCTGGCCGGCTACGACGTCACCCAGGAGACGATCGGCAGCGACGCGCTCATGCTGCACCGCACCACCACCAACAGCGTGACCGTGGCCAACCTCACGGCCGCCCGCAACTACCGGTTCTGGGTACGCGCCCGCGACGGCGCCGGCAACAACTCGCTGTCCTCGCCGACGCTGCCGGTGGCCACGCCGGCCGGGACCGGGTCGGACACCACCGGGCCGAGCGCGCCCGGCACCCCGACCGCGTCCAACATCACCTCGACCGGGGTGACCCTGTCCTGGTCGCCGTCGACCGACAACGTCGGCGTCGTCGGCTACCAGGTCTGGAAGGTCACCTGGCCGCTGCACTCCGTCGTGGCCACGGTCACCGGCACCAGCCACACGGTGACGGGCCTGACCCCGGACACGTCGTACCCGTTCTACATCGTCGCGGTGGACGCCGCCGGGAACCCGTCGGTGGTGTCGCCCAGCATCTCGGTGCGCACGCTCCCCGGGACCGACCCGACGCCCACGCCCACCCCGACGACCCCGGCCGGGGCGTGCAAGGTCGCGTACACGACCAGCGACTGGAGCACCGGCTTCAGCGCGAACATCACCATCACCAACACCGGCGCGACGGCGCTCAACGGTTGGAGCCTCGCGTTCACGTTCGGAAACGCCGGGCAGAAGGTCACCCAGGGCTGGTCGGCCAACTTCACCCAGACCGGCACCGCCGTGACCGCGTCGAACGCCGCCTACAACGCGGCGCTCGCGCCGGGCGCGTCGACGACGCTGGGCTTCAACGGCACCCACACCGGCGCCAACCCGAAGCCCACCGCCTTCACCCTGAACGGCTCCGCCTGCACGCTGGGCTGACGCCGTCCTGCTGAATCTTGGACGGTTACCGTCTCCTGTGGACGGTAACCGTCCAAGATCTCTGCGTGGGGGAGCGTGGGCGGGTCAGGGGGAAGGGCGCCAGCCGGCGGCGGCCAGGGCACGGCGTACCGAATCCGCGACCTCGTCGGGACGGGCGCGCACGAGCCAGGCGGGGAAGCGCAGGATCCGGTCGCCCGGACGTCCACACGTCGTTCTGCCGGCGCAGGTCGGCCGCCCACTCGCGGGCGTCCATGTGGTGCGCGCCGTCGATCTCCACGTGCAGCCCCCACTCCCGCCAGTACGCGTCCAGCCACCGGGTCCGCCCGCGCGCGTCGGTGCGCCGGTGCTGGAGGTCGGGCCGGGGCAGACCGTACCGCCGGCACAGCCGCAGGAAGTCGATCTCCGAGAGGGCCTGCGCGCCGCCCGCGATGTCGTCGACGGTGCGCCGGACGAGGTGTCGCCGCCGGGCCCGGGGCAGCACCTCCACCACTGCGGCGACCTCCTCCGGCAGTACCCGCCGCTGCTGGCAGCCGGCGGCCAGCACCGCCTGGGCCTCGTCGGGCGTGCGCGCCCAGCCGGCAGCGTCGACCAGGGCACGGGCCGTGGTCGTCCGGGGCGGGCGGGCGAGTTGGAGGTGCGCCGCGGGCAGCACCGACGTGCGGTGCACGACGACCGCCGCCATGTCGAGGGGCAGCCGCCGCAGCACCGTACGGCCGGCCCGGCGGGTCGCCGGCACCAGGACGTGCAGCGGCTCCTGCCGCAGCCCCCGTACGCCGGCCTCGGCTGCCGCGGTGACGCCGGCCAGCACCGCCCCGGGACCGGTGGCGAGGACCGCCACCCACAGCTGCTGATCGCGGGTCAGCCGGCCGTTGCCGGTGAGCAGGACACCTTGGCAGATCGAACGCCACTGGCCGGACCGGATCCGCCCCCGGACCCGCCCGGCACCGAGCAGCCGGGTCGCCTGAGCGGTGGTCAGGACGCCGGACTGCGCGAACGTCACCCACTCGATCTCGTCGTCATCGGAGAACTCCATCCGCCGACCCTCGCCCGTCGCCGCGCGACTGTCCGCCCCGGACCGCGAAACGGCGGTCTTTCGGACCAGACCTTGGACAGTTGCCGTCAGGGCGGAACGACAACGGTCCAGGATCTCGTCCGGTGCGGGGTGCGGTCAGTCCGCCAGGTCCTCGGCGAGCAGGTCCATCAGCAGGCCGTCGTGCCAGCGGCCGTCCTCGCCGCGCTCGTAGCGGCGCAGCACCCCGACCGGGCGGAAGCCGACCTTCGCGTACGCCCGGATCGCGGCGGTGTTCGCCGCCGCCGGGTCGATGGTGAGCCGGTGGTGGCCGTGGACGTCGATCAGGTGCCGGGCCAGGGTGCGGATCGCGTCGCCGCCCAGCCCCGCGCCGCGTACCGCGGGGTCGAGGAAGACGTCCAGGCTGGCGTGCCGGTAGTCGGGGTCGTCGTCGGCATACCACTGGATGGCCCCGACGACCCGGCCGTCGTGCTCGACGGCGTACACCGTGAGGTCGTCGTCGCCGAGGTCGGCGCGGACAGCCTCGGTCAGGTTGTCGCCGCCGCGCCACCAGCGGCGCACCTCCGGGGTGGCCCGGATCGCCGCGAGGGCCGGCACGTCGTCGGCCGTCACCGGTCGCAGCGTGACCGCCCTGCCCCGCAGCACCCGCACCGGCGTCAACCCCGCAGCTCGCCGTGCTCGACGCAGACCGCCGCCCAGCCCACCGGCAGCACCTGCACCTTCATCCGGCGGCGGCAACGCGCGCAGAACCGGGGCGGCTCCAGCTCGCGCGCCGCCCGGCACGCCGCGTGGCCACCACCGTCGGCTGGCTCCCCGCACCGGTCGCACCACACGGCCATCGTCGAGGCCCCCGTCACAGCGTCGCGGAGAGCGCCTTGACCGGCATCTTCAACTCGGTCAGCAGCGCCAGGTCGTCGGTCGCCGGCCGGCCCAGCGTGGTCAGGTAGTTGCCGACGATGACCGCGTTGATGCCGCCGAGCAGGCCGTCGCGGGTGCCCAGGTCGCCGAGGGTGATCTCCCGGCCGCCGGCGTACCGGAGGATGGTGCGCGGCATGGCCAGCCGGAACGCGGCGATGGCCCGCAGCGCGTCCTTGCCCTCGACCACCGGGCGGTCGCCCAGCGGGGTGCCCGGCCGCGGGTTGAGGAAGTTCAGCGGCACCTCGTGCGGGTCCAGCTCGGCCAGCTGCGCCGCGAACTCGGCCCGCTGCTCCACGGTCTCGCCGAGGCCGAGGATGCCGCCGCAGCAGACCTCCATGCCGGACTCGCGAACCATCCGCAGCGTCTCCCAGCGCTCCTCCCACGAGTGCGTGGTGACCACGTTGGGGAAGTAGGAGCGGCAGGTCTCCAGGTTGTGGTTGTAGCGGTGCACGCCCATGTCGACCAGCTCGTCGACCTGCTCCTGGCTGAGCATGCCGAGCGACGCGGCGACCTGGATGTCGACCTCGGCCCGGATCGCGGCGACGCCCTCGCGCATCTGCTTCATCAGCCGGGCGTCGGGGCCGCGCACGGCGGCGACGATGCAGAACTCGGTGGCCCCGGTCGCCGCCGTCTGCTTCGCCGCCTCCACCAGGGAGGGGATGTCCAGCCAGACCGAGCGGACCGGCGAGGCGAACAGCCCGGACTGCGAGCAGAAGTGGCAGTCCTCCGGGCAGCCGCCGGTCTTCAGCGACACGATGCCCTCGACCTCGACCTCCGGCCCGCACCAGCGCATCCGCACCTCGTGGGCCAGCTGGAGGGCGGCCGGGAGGTGCTCGTCGGGCAGGTTCAGCACCGCGAGGACGCCGGCCTGGTCGAGGCCGACGCCGTTCTCCAGCACCTGGTTGCGGGCCTGGTCGAGGATCTCTGGCATGGCTCGTACCCTACAAGGCGCCCGGCGGCGAAGAAACGCCCGAGCGCGCGGCCCGAGCCCCCGCACCGGAGCGCGGCCCGAGCCCCCGCACCCCGAGCGCTGCACCCGAGCGTGGCCCGGCCCCCGCACCCGACCGGCGGCGGCACCGCGCGCCGGCCCGCGCCACGCCGCGGCGCGGCCGACTGGTGGTAACTTCGCCCGGCGGAGACGGCGGGGAGGGGAGCGTGGCGGTGGCGGACTGGCTGGCGGCGCTGCACCGCCGTGCCGAGCTGCGGGCGAAGGCGGGGCTGACCCGCCGGCTGCGGCCCCGCGCCGCCGGCGACGCTGTGGTCGACCTGGCCGGCAACGACTACCTCGGCCTGGCCGCCCACCCCGAGGTCACGGCCGCGGCCGGGCGGGCCCTTTCGGCGTACGGGCTGGGCGCGACCGGTTCCCGGCTGGTGCGCGGCTCCACCGACGCCCACCACGGGCTGGAGGCGGCCCTCGCCGACTGGCTCGGCGTCGACGGCAGCCTCGTCTTCTCCTCCGGCTACCTGGCCAACCTCGGCGCGATCCGGGCGCTGACGCAGCCGCGTACCCTGCTCGTCTCCGACGCGCACAACCACGCCTCGCTGATCGACGGCTGCCGCATCTCCGGCGCGGAGACCGTGGTGACCCCGCACGCCGACCCGGCGGCGGTCGCCGCCGCGCTGGCCGCCGCGCCGGGCCGGCCCGCGGTGGTGGTCACCGAGTCGGTCTTCTCCGTCGACGGCGACCTCGCGCCGCTGGCCGAGCTGCACGCCGTGGCCCGCCGGCACGGCGCGCTGCTGCTCGTCGACGACGCGCACGCGCTCGGCGTGCTGGGCCCCGCCGGGGCGGGCGGGGTGGCCGCCGCCGGGCTGGCCGGCGAGCCGGACGTGCTGGTCACCGCCACCCTCTCCAAGGCGCTCGGCGGCGCGGGGGGCGTGGTTGCCGGCCCGGCCGAGTTCGTCCGGCACCTGGTCGAGACCGGCCGGACCTTCATCTTCGACACCGCCCTGCCGCCCGCCGTCGCCGCCGGGGTGCGCGCCGCGCTCGACCTGGCCCGCGCCGGCGACGACCTGCGCGCCGAGCTGGCCGAGCGGACGGGACTGGCCGTACGCCGGCTGCGCGCCGCCGGGCTGGAGGTCTCCGCGCCGGACGCCGCCGTGGTCTCGGTGACCGCGCCGGGCCCCGAGGCGGCCACCACCTGGGCCGCCGACTGCGCCGACCGGGGGGTGGCCGTGGGCTGCTTCCGCCCGCCGTCGACGCCGGACAGCCGGTCCCGGCTGCGACTGACCGTCAACGCCGGGGTGGCCCGGGCAGACTTCGGGCGGGCCCTCGACGTGATCGTGGAATGCGCCCCGTGACCGGCGCGGGCGCGGGCGGACGGGCGGAGGTGACGCCGTGAGCGCGGCGTGGACCGGGCCGGTGCTGATCACCGGCACCGACACGGGGGTCGGCAAGACGGTGGTGACCGCGGCGGTGACGGCCGCGGCCCAGGCGGCCGGGCTGCGGGTCGCCGTGGTCAAACCCGGACAGACCGGCACGGCCACCGGCGACCCGGGCGACGTCGACACGGTGACCCGACTGGCCGCCCCGCTCACCGGCCGCACCCTGGCCAGCTATCCCGACCCGCTCGCCCCGCTGGCGGCGGCCCGGGTGGCCCAGCTGGAGCCGCTGGAGCTGTACGCCGCCGTCGATGCGATCCGCGAGGAGGCCGACAAGCACGACCTCGTGCTGGTCGAGGGGGCCGGCGGGCTGCTCGTGCCGATGGGGCTGCGCCCCTCCGGCGAGGCGTGGACGCTGGCCGACCTGGCGGTGTCGCTCGGCGCTCCCGCCGTGGTGGTGGCCCGTGCCGGCCTCGGCACCCTCAACCACACCGCGCTGACCCTGGAGGCCCTCGACCGGCGCGCGGTGCCGGCCGGCGTGGTGATCGGCGCGTGGCCGGCGGAGCCGGAGCTGGTGCACTGGGCCAACCTGACCGAGCTGGTGCCGCACCTGATCGGCGCGTTGCCGGCGGGCGCCGGGGCGATGGACCCGGGGGTCTTCCGCCGGTCCGCGTCGGGCTGGCTCACCCCCGCCCTGTACGGGGTGCTCGACGACTGGCGGGCCTGGGCCGAGGACGCCGGCTGACCGCCCGCGAGCAAGGAAGGGCCCCCTCTTAACGCCTGGAGTAGAGAAGGGGACCCTTCTATACCGTATGCGTTAACAAGGGGCCCTTCCTTACCGGGCGACCACGAAGGCGTCGGGCATCCGGAAGGTGAGGTTGTCCGGGCACCACGGCGGACGGAGCACGCGTACGCCGTCGAGCAGCGGCGCGGCCTCGGCGACGACCACGGCGGCCTCCAGCCGGGCGAGCTGCGCGCCGACGCAGCGGTGCGCGCCCGCCCCGAACGCGAGGTGCCGGCGCGAGCCGGGCTGCCCGGGGCGGAACTCGTCGGGGGCGGCCACCACCTGCGGGTCGCGGCCGGCGCGGGCCAGCCACAGCACGACGCTGGTGCCCGCCGCGACGGGCGTGCCGCCGAGCGTGGTGTCGACGGCGGCGACCCGCCGCCAGGTGACGATCGGCGGTTCCAGCCGCAGCCCCTCCTCGACCACGTCGGCGACGTCGATCGTGCCGGCGCGCAGCCCGGCGCGTACCGCCGGCTCGGCGGTGAGCCGGTGCAGCAGCAG
This sequence comes from Micromonospora sp. DH13, assembly GCF_020873825.1. Lineage (NCBI taxonomy): Bacteria > Bacillati > Actinomycetota > Actinomycetes > Micromonosporales > Micromonosporaceae > Micromonospora > Micromonospora sp. DH13. The sequence goes on along the minus strand of NZ_JAHWGR010000041.1, from coordinate 42,613 downwards.
GGTGAGGAACTGCGAGGTGGTCTCCTGGCCGGCGACGAGCAGGAAGAACAGCGCGCTGACGACCACGTCGGGGGAGTGCCCGGCGGCGCGCAGCCGGGCCGCGAGCCCGCCGCCGGTGGCGGCGAACGCCCGCAGCACCCGGTGGAACCGGCCCACCTCGGCGGCGAGGGCGGCCTGCCGGTCGGCGTCGAGCGGGGCCCAGAACAGCTCCAGGGCCGCGCGGGCGAACTCCTTCACCGCGCCGACCGGCGCGTCGGGCAGCTCGACGAGCCGGGCCAGCACGAGCAGCGGCAGGTCCGCGGCCAGGTCGGCATACAGATCGACGGGTACGCCCGCGTCCAGCTCCGCCCGCAGCCGGGCGACCCGGTCGCGGACGAGGTCGGTGAGCCAGGGCCGCTGGGCGGCGACCCGGGCCGGGTGCAAGGCGTCGGCGACGATGCCCCGGATCTGCGGGTGGCTGACCCCGCCGTTGTTGGCCAGGGTCGGCGGCAGCCGGAACCGGTGCCCGGCGAGCACCCGCAGGGCGGCCACCGGGATCGGGGTGACCGCGTCGAGGGCGTTGTCGGGCCGGAAGGTCACCGGGTCGGCGAGCACCCGCCGCACCAGCGCGTGCCGGGTCACCACCAGGTGCGCCGCGCCCACGTGGTCGGTCACGGTCGCGATGTCGGGCCACGGCCCGTCGACGGCGTCGCCCCAGCCCCGGAACAGCACCGGGTCAACCTAGCGGGCGGCCCCCGGCGGCGCGGGGTCCAGTTCCCACACGGTGGTGTGCTTCACCCGGACGCTCTCCAGGGCCTCGGGCACCGGCACGTCGTAGCCGGCCAGCTCGCGGAACCGCTCGCGGGGCAGGAACGCCCGGCCCGGGTCGCCGACCAGCACCCGCGCGCCGGAGCGGGCGGCCCGCAGCAGGAAGCGCAGCATCCGCCGGGCCATCGCCTCGCTGTAGAAGACGTCCCCGGCGAGCACCACCTCGGCGTCGCCGGCGTCGCCGTCGAGGACGTCGCCGAGCGCGGCGTCGACGCGTACCCCGTTGGCCTCGGCGTTGAGCGCGACCGCCGCCACCGCGCGTTCGTCGACCTCGGCGGCGCGCACGGCCGCCGCGCCCGCGCGGGCGGCGGCGATGGCGACCAGGCCGGAGCCGGAGGCCAGGTCGAGCACCCGGCGGCCGGCGACGACCTCGGGGTGGTCGGTGACGTACCGGGCGAGCGCCTGCCCGCCGGCCCAGGCGAACGCCCAGAACGGCGGCGGCTGCGAGCTGCGGAACTCGCCCTCGGTGAGTTCCCACAACCCGATCGGCTCGTCAGCCTGGTGCAGGCGGACCTCGGGGACGAAGGCCACCGGGGCGAGCCGCGCGTGCAGCCTCACGAAGGCCGCGGAGAGATCGGACACGCCACCGATTGTCCCTGCCCGGCGATCCCGGGCGTGTCGCGGGTGGACGGTCACCGGTTCACCACTGTCGGTGAGATGACCCCCCGGGCTTCGCGGTACGTGCGAACACGCCCGTCTACCCGGTTGTCCGGTTCGCCCATAGCGTTGCCGGATGGATGGATCCGACGGGAGGCGAGGGCGGTGGTGACGGTGGTGCGGTACGCGCTAAGGGTCGGGGTGGTGCTGGCCTGCCTGTCCGGAGCGGGGGTCGGCGTCGCCGCGCCGGCTCGGGCGGCGGCGGCCGGGTTCGCCACCGAGCTGAGCGGCCTGCCGACGGAGTTCACGGCGGGCGACGGGGTGCAGACGGTCTCGGCGGTGGTGTCGCGCCGCGACGGCGGCTGCGTGAAGGTCCGCTGGTCGATGGTGCTCACCGTGCAGGGGCTGCGGCTGGACCAGGTGAAGATGGACCGGATCGAGGAGACCGGGCTGTTCCCCCTCGAGATCCGGACGCAGGGCAGCACGGCCCGGCTGACCGACCGGCAGCTCGACCCGGGCACGCTCTGCCCGGGCCGTACGGTGACCGCCCGCTACCGGGTGGCCTTCGCCGAGGACGTCAGCCGGGGACGGGTGACGCTGGCCGCCGAGGCGTACGACGCGCAGTCGCGGCTGCTGGCGCGGCAGGCGGCGACCCGGGAGGTGATCGGGACGGAGGTCGAGGCGACCCCGACCGCGGCGGCCCCGACGGACGAGTCGTCGGCGGACCCGACGGACGAGCCGCTGGAGCCGGCCGGGGTGGACGACGAGGTCGAGCCGAGCGAGGAGGTGGTGGCCGAGGTGCCGCCGGCCGCGTCGGGCGGGCGTCCCGTGTCGTCGTCGGGCGGCTTCGGGGTGGTGCAGGCGGCGTTCCTGCTCGGCGCGCTGCTGCTGTCGCTCGGGGTGGGGCTGCTGCTGCGCCTGCGGCAGCTGACGAAGACGGCCGAGGCCGGCGAGCCGGCCGTCGGGCTGGACTTCGAGCGGGCCGCCCCGCCGCAGCGGGGGTGGGGGCTGCTCCGCCGCTGACGCGGCTTCGCCGCTTCGCTTTACAAAACTTCGACTCTTGTAAAACGGCGTGACGCGTGCCACAGTCAGGGCGTACCCGAGAGATCGGAGACCGGCGATGACCGCTGGCGCGCCCGCGACCGCACCGCCCGCCGCCTGGCGCGACCCGCGCCGGCCGCTCTGGCCGCTCGCCCTGCTGGTGCCGGCGCTGCCCTTCGCCTCGTGGCTGGCCTGGCGGGGCGGCGCCGGCTCGTGGGCGTGGTGGCTCGCGCCGGTGGTGGTCTTCGGGGTGATCCCGGTCGTCGACCTGCTCGTCGGCGACGACCGGCGCAACCCGCCGGAGGAGGCGGTGCCGCGCCTGGCCCGCGACGGCTACTACCGCTGGCTGACCTACCTCTACCTGCCCGCCCAGTACGCGGGCCTGGTGCTCGGCTGCGCCGTGTGGGCCTCGGGTGGGCTGCGCCCGCTCGGCGCGGCCGGGCTGGTCGCCACCCTCGCCGTGGTCGACGGCATCGCCATCAACACGGCCCACGAGCTGGGGCACAAGCGGGAGAAGCTGGAACGCTGGCTGTCGAAGGTGGCCCTCGCGCCGACCGGCTACGGGCACTTCCACGTCGAGCACAACCGGGGCCACCACGTCCGGGTCGCCACCCCGGCCGACCCGGCCAGCTCCCGGCTCGGCGAGAGCTTCTACGCCTTCTGGCCGCGCACCGTCGCCGGCAGCCTGCGCTCGGCGTGGCGGCTGGAGGCGGGCCGGTTCCGCGTCCGGGGGCGCAGCCCGTGGACGTACCGCAACGAGATCCTCACCGCGTGGGCCATGACGCTGGTGCTGTTCGCCGCCCTGACCGCCGCGTACGGGCCGCAGGTGCTGCCGTTCCTGCTGCTCCAGGCCGTGTTCGGCTTCTCCCTGCTGGAGGTGGTCAACTACCTGGAGCACTACGGGCTGGCCCGGCGGCGTAACCCCGCCGGCCGCTACGAGAAGGTGGACGCGCGGCACAGCTGGAACAGCGACCGGACCGTCACCAACGTCTTCCTGTTCCAGCTCCAGCGGCACAGCGACCACCACGCCAACCCGCTGCGCCGCTACCAGACGCTGCGCAGCTTCGACTGCTCGCCACAACTGCCCGCCGGGTACGCCACGATGGTCGTGGCCGCCCTCGTGCCGCCCGTGTGGCGGCGGGTGATGGACCACCGGGTGCTCGCCCACTACGGCGGGGACCTGGAGCTGGCCAACGTCCACCCGCCGGCGCGGGCCCGCCTGCGCCGGCTGGCCGGCTGATCCGGGTCGTGTGTCGGCCTGCGTCGGGCCGGTCAGCTCACGGCGTCGGGTGAGGCCGGGTCGGTCGGGTTGTGGCGTCGGCGGGTCGGTCGGCTCGTGGCGTCGGGCCGGTCAGCTCACGGCGTCGGGTGAGGCCGGGTCGGTCGGGTTGTGGCGTCGGCGGGTCGGTCGGCTCGTGGCGTCGGGCCGGTCAGCTCACGGCGTCGGGCTGGGGTTGGGGCTGCGGGGCCCGGCGGGAGCGGTCCTGCGCGGGGGCGGACCAGTCGAGCTGGGCCGGCTCCAGGCCGAGCTCGCGGGCGGCGGCCAGGCGGATCCACTCGGCGAACTGGCGGCGCGAGATCACCCGGTCGTGCACGGCGAACTGCACGGCGAGCCCGTCCATCATGGCGTTGATCCGCCACGCCGCGCCCGCCGGGTCGGCGCACTCGAACACGCCCTCGCGCACCCCGTCGGCGATCACCGCGGCGAGATCCTCCCGCCAGCGCAGGTCGAGCCGGCGGGACACCTTCTCCAGCTCCGGGACGCGCAGCGACTCCGACCACCCGTCGATCCACATGGACCACGAGGTCGGTCGGCCGGTCGGGGCGTAGAGCTTGAGCATCCGCCGGAGCTTGACCAGGGGCGAGGCGGCGGACCGGACCACGGCGTCGAGCCGGGCGAGATCCTGCTCCGCCGCGTAGGCGAAGGCCTGGGAGAGGAGTCGCTCCTTGGTGGCGAAGTGGTAGAAGACCAGCGCCTGGCTGACCCCTGCCGCCTGGGCCACGTCGGCCGTGCGGGTGTTGGCCAAGCCCCGTTCCGCGATCACGTCACAGGCCGTGCGCAAGAGGGCATCCAGGCGGATCTCGGCGGCACGTCTCGTCACGTCGCTACCGTAACCTATCCGTTCGTGCACAAACAGTGACCGCCCCGGCGGATTCGATCCCCCGAGTCGGAAGTAAGACACTTTCCTCGTCCTTGTCGGCCATGTCCGCTCCTGTCGTGGGGCGTCCTGTCCAGTCTCCTAGGAAGCCCTGCGGGGTGTGTGGCGCGCCGCCACGTGGGCGACCACGCCAGGCTGGCCTCGGCGGTGTCGGGGACGCGGCGGTGTCGGGGTCTCGACGGTGTCGGGGTCTCGACGGTGTCGGGGACGCGGCGGAAGGCGCGCCGCCGTGTCGCCGACATGGGGCCTTCCCCGCCCGGGGATACCGCCATGTCGGCGACATGGCGACGCGGTCACCCCTCGCATGGCCCGAGCGGGCCGGTCGAGCGGCCGGTGGGGCGGGGGAGGTGGGCGGCCGGTCGGGCGGGGCGACGGCCTGGGCGGACGCGCCCGGCGGCCCCCCGATTTGGCAACCGCTCGCGGGCTCGGCTAAAGTTCTCATCCGTCACCGGGAAACGCCGGGGGCGTGCGGACGTAGCGCAGCTGGTAGCGCATCACCTTGCCAAGGTGAGGGTCGCGGGTTCGAATCCCGTCGTCCGCTCGGATCTGCCGCCACGCATGTCGGGGGCAACCTCGGTGGAGTGGCCGAGAGGCGAGGCAACGGCCTGCAAAGCCGTGTACACGGGTTCAAATCCCGTCTCCACCTCGCAGTTGACGAGGGCGATTGGCGCAGTGGGAGCGCGCTTCCTTGACACGGAAGAGGTCACTGGTTCAAACCCAGTATCGCCCACCACGGGTAACGGCCCGGCACCACACAGGTGCCGGGCCGTTTCGCCGTCCGGGGTCGTCCTGGCCGTGGCGCCCCACTCATCCGATGCCCCGCCCGGTGTCCGCACGCGCAGGCGACAGTGACGTGCCGGCCACCAAAAGGCGGTGGCCGGCACGGATCCGTGCCGCCCCCGAACCGTTCAGCTCCGTCGGCCCGGGGGAGAGCTGCCTACAGCGGCGGGGCGACGTCCCGGCGCTCCTCGACGCGGCGGTACTCGACCGGCTCGGTGGTGGTGACCACCTCGCGACGGCGGCCCCAGACCAGCGTGGTCATGACGAGGCCGAGCGCCCCGGCGGCCATCAGGATCCAGCCGACGACGTCCAGGTCGACGCCGCCGACGGTGGCGTCCATGGCGAACGTGAGGATCGCGCCGACCGCGATCAGGAAGATGCTCGTACCGATACCCACGACAGCCTCCTTCGGGGGATGCAGTGTGCCGTCGAGGTGGACAAGTACCCCGTCGGTGAGCTGCGTAATCGGCGGCGCGCGCCGCGCACCCGAGGGGCGTTTGTTCCGCGATCTTGCCATCGGGTACAGTTCACCCCGTCGCCGGCGAACGCTGGCGGCACGCGGACGTAGCGCAGCTGGTAGCGCATCACCTTGCCAAGGTGAGGGTCGCGGGTTCGAATCCCGTCGTCCGCTCGCGATCCGCCCCGTGGGGCTGACCGCAGCCGGGGTCGGCTTCTCACGCCGGGCCGGCGAGCGCGGGCGATTGGCGCAGTGGGAGCGCGCTTCCTTGACACGGAAGAGGTCACTGGTTCAAACCCAGTATCGCCCACCATCCATGTGTGCTGCGCAGAAGGTCCGTTACCGGTCATCCGGTAACGGACTTTGGTGTTTCTGCTCCTTGCGTTGCGAGCGGGTTGGGAGCGCGTGATCGTTCAGCTTTCCGCGCGGGCTGGTTCGCGGTGTGGGCGGGGGCGGGGGCGGGGGTCGGGCCCCAGGGGCGTTGAACGGCGGGCGGGCGCAGACTCGGCATCGACCTTCCTCAATGATCAAGCGGCTGACCTGCTGAAATTGTCGCTCCCGTAGTTCCGTGGGATTGGTGTGGACCGCATTCCCGCGGAGTGGATCAACTCACGGACGTCAATAACATCGAACGGCATGAAACTGCAGCTCAACAGGCGTCAACTGCCTTGAAGTGGCGCCCTGCCATGGTGGCTTTGCGGGATGGCCTCTTTGTCGTCGGAGAAGCTCGGGCGGTGTCGAGTGCAGGGTTCACCACGAGATCATGGAGGCAAGAAGAGGTATCTTGCCATTCGCTCTACACCGGTGTAGGAAATGTAGTGCCGCTGGTGTGGATGTGGGCCGTCGTGGCTGCCGGGAAGATCTCGGTAGTCGATCTCGATGGTGAGGCGCGTGCCTTCGATGCGGCAGGCCTTGACGCTCTGAGAGGAGCAGCAACGCGATGTCACACAGCAGTGGCCCCCGAATGACCAGCCTTGTCGCAGCCGCGGCTTTGGTGGTGTCAGCCATCGCGGCCGCCCCGGCGGCTGCCGCGACCGACACGTGGCATTCGCACGACGACGTCTATCACTACTTCAAGGTGCCGCAGTCGCAGGTCATCAGCATCGTCGGCGGCACGCCGGCGGCCCTCGAGCTGGAGGCGAACATTGGCCCGAGCGGCACCTGGTCGGCGCTCGCGCTCGACCCGAGTGGCTCGGACTACGCCGCGAACGTCGGTCCGCTGGAGCCCGGGCTGTACTACTACCAGTACACCGCGACCATGCAGGACAGGTCGAAGGTGTCCTTCCGCCAGCCGGGCAGCCCGGTGGCGGTGACGTCGAAGCCGAACTGGAACACCTTCTTCGTGCCGGGTGAGTCGGTCGAGTGGATGGACGACATCGCCGCGGGCGGGACGGTGGAGGAACTGTCCTACCCGAGCGCGACGGCGGCGCAGCGCCGCACCGCCCTGGTGTGGACGCCGCCCGGCTACGACGCCGCCCGGGCCGAGGCGTACCCGGTCCTGTACCTGCTGAGCAGCGAGGGCCAGACCGCTCGTGAGTGGCTGGAACTTGGCCGGGCGAAGCAGATCCTCGACAACCTGGTCGCAGGCAGGGACGCCAAGCCGATGGTGGTCGTGATGGCCGACGCCAATTCCGCCGACCCCCGCGCCGAGCTGCTCAACGCCATCGTCCCCGCAGCGCGGGCCGGCTACAACGTCTCGTCTCGGCCCCAGAGCCAGGCGCTGGCCGGTGTCGCCACGGGTGCCGAGCAGGCGATGCGCATCCTCCGCAGCGATCCCGGCGCGTTCGCCTACGTCGGCTCCTTCTCTGGCTCCGTCGACGGCTCGATCACCAAGGCGGAGGCCAAAGCGATCAACAAGGGCACCGAGCTGCTCCGGGCATACGTCGGCAACACGCTCGACCCGTCCTACAACGACAACTACGACCTGCTGGTGGACCTGAAGAAGTCCGGAGTGAGGTTCGAGTTCGACGGCGTCAACCCCGACGACGGCGCCACCTGGGACGCGTGGCGGGAGAACCTGCGAGACTTCGCCGCTCGGCTCTTCGGACAGAAGGTCGTCTCCCACGGTGCCAGCAAGGGGCATCGTGCGCTGACCCGGCCGTACGCGCCCCCTCCGGCCGGGTCGATCACGACCCCGCACATCGACCCGCACGGCATCGTCACGTTCGAGACCGGCACCCAGTGGGCTGGCGCCAAGCACGTCACGATCTGGGGCAACTGGGCCCCGAACGGCCAGTGGTTCCGGATCCCGATGGACAAGCAGCCCGACGGTCGCTGGCGCAGCACGATCGGGCCGCTCGACGGCTACCACTACTACCGGTACGTGGTCGACGGCGTCGACAAGAAGGACCCCGCCGACACCGTCAACACCCATGTGATGGAGTCGCAGCTTTTCGTGCCGGGCAAGTCCGACGCGATGCTGGCCGACGTCCCCGAGGGCAGGGGCGGCACGGTCTCGCTGATGACCTACGACGGAGGCCAGGGCGCAGAGCGCTACGCGTACGTCTGGACGCCGCCCGGCTACGATGCCGACCGCGCAGCTGCCTACCCGGTGCTCTACCTGTACCACGGCGGGGGCCAGAACTACGGCAGCTGGATCGAGACCGGGCGTGCCAGACAGATCCTCGACAACCATTACCTCAACGGGACAATGGTGCCGATGGTCGTGGTCATGCCCGACCAGAATGGCGTCGACTTCTGGACCGACCTCAGCCAGCACGTGATGCCAACCGCGGCGGAAAAGTACAACATCTCGACTGATTCGGATGAGCAGGCGCTCGCCGGTCTGTCGTGGGGAGCCATGAACACCCTCGGCACGTGGCTCAACCACCCGGGCGAGTTCGCCTACATCGGTGCCTTTTCCGGGGGCCTGCTCTCCTACCCCACCGTCGACGCCCGGGCGGTCAACGAAAGCACCAGGCTGGCAAGGCTGTACTCCGGTGACGTCGACTTCACGTACTCGTTCACGCAGGAGGCAATGCAGTGGCTGACCTCCCAGGGCATCGAGTACGAGTACGCCGGCACCTGGGTCGGACCGCATGGCTTCGACATCTGGATGGCGAATCTGATCGACTTCGTGCCGCGGCTTTTCGCGCCTGAGTACCGGTTCGGCGGGGTGCGGCCACCGCTGGCCGGCGACGGCTCCGACGTCGTCGAAGCCGGACGCCCCGTGCCGGTCAGGTTCGCCTTGACCGACGCAGACGGCGGGACGGTCACCGACGCGGAGCCGCGCATCTACCTCGTGAAGAAGACCGACGGCGTGGCCGGCAACCGCGTTCCGGCCGCACCTGTCCGGAAGGGGGCGGACAACACCGCACGCTACAGCGCCGCAAGAGACGAGTACGTCTTCCACTGGGACACCACCGGGCTCGCCCGGGGCGCCTACGAGCTGCAGATCGACCTGGTCCGCGGCTCCGTGCACACCATCGCCCTGACCATCGGCTGACCTCGCGTCACGCGGCCGGGGGTCGTGACGGGGGCAGACTTGTGCGCTGGCCTACCATTTCACGAGCGGCGGGAGGGGCTGTGGCACGCAAGACCAACGGGTCGGCGACGATGCGCGACGTCGCCCGCCTCGCCGGTGTGTCGATCAAGACGGTGTCCAACATCCTCAACGGCTATCAGTACGTGCGTCCGGAGACCCGCGAGCGGGTGGACGACGCGATCCGTGAGCTGGGCTACCACGTGAACGTGTCGGCGCGGAACCTGAGCCGGGGCCGCACGGGGGCGATCGCTCTGGTGCTGCCGGCGCTGCGCGGTGTCTACTTCGCCGAACTTGCGGACGCCGTCATGCGAGAGGCGTCCAGGCGGGGCCTGACCGTCTTCATCGAGCAGACCAACGCCGAGCGCGACCGTGAGTTGCGGGTCCTGGACGGCAGCTACCGGTCACGCTTCGACGGCGTGCTGTACTCCCCGCTCGCGCTGGGCCAGAACGACCTCTCGCTGTTCGACGTCGACTTCCCCCTCGTGCTCCTGGGTGAGCGGGTGTTCGATGGCGGCGTCGACCACGTCACGATGAGCAACGTCGAGGGGGCACGTGCGGCGACCGAGCACGTCCTGGACCGCGGAGCGACCACGGTGGTTCCCCTGGGGGTCAAGGACGACCCGTCGCCGAGCAGCGGGACGCTGCGGTTCCAGGGCTTCCGGGACGCCCTCCGGTCGCGGGGGTTGGACGTCGACCCACGCGCAGTCATCGGTGTACCCGACTACTTCCACGCCACCGGCGCGGCGACGATCGCTCGTATCCTTGACAGCGGCGTCGAACCCGACGCGGTTGTGGCGTTCACCGACACACTCGCGCTGGGCGCGCTTGCTGCCCTTCAGGACCGCGGTCTACGGGTTCCCGAGGACGTCCTGTTGATCGGCTTCGACAACATCGACGAGGCGAACTACTCCCGACCTCCACTGAGCACCATCGATCCCGGACGCGACGTGATCGCACACCGGGCGGTCGCGCTGTTGGAAGAGCGGATCCAGCTTCAGTTCGACGGCGTGCCGCGAGAGGAGCGGCCGGCGCCCCGGCGGATTGTCATCGACTTCGAGCTGATCCAGAGGCGGTCGACGCTGCGCTGAGGCCGTCCTGCCGCACTCCCCGCCGTGACGGTATGGGGCATCGACACTGCGAAACCATCGATAAATTCGAGTTCTTCAACGTGAAGGGGAGGGGTCCCTCGATGGTGAAGACCAGTTCTGCGCCCTCGCGAGCAAGGGGGCACGGCAGAGGCGCCAGGAGTCCAGGACGCAGGTCCTTGGCGTTCGGGCTGGCGTGGGCTGTGGCGGCGAGCGGGCTCGCCGCGTTCGCGCGGCCGGCTTCGGCCTCCGCCGAGGACACGCCGGCGTACCGGAACACCTCGCTGCCATTCAGTGTCCGTGCGGCGGACCTGGTTTCGCGCATGACGCTGGAGGAGAAGTACGACCAGCTCATAGCGATGCAGCCGCATGCGACCTGGCGTCCGAAGCCGAAGGCGATCGACCGGCTCGGCGTGAAGTCGTACGGATACTGGGGAGAGGCGAACCACGGGATCTACTTCCCGACCGTCCCCGGCAACGGCAACTACACGCAGTACCCGCAGAGCACCTCGATCGCATCGACGTGGAATCCGGGCATCACCCGGGAGATCGCCGGCGGTATCGCTGACGAGGCCCGCGTGACCTACAACACGTCCTGCCCGCCGGGTGTGACGAACCCCGACCCCGCCGGTGGTGCCTGTCACGGCCTGACCTACTGGTCGCCGAACCAGAACCTCAACCGCGACCCCCGGTGGGGGCGGGCGGACGAGTCCTACACCGAGGATCCCTTCCTGGCGGGCCAGGTGGCCGGCGCCTTCGTGACCGGTCTACAGGGCGACACGGCGTCACGTCCCGACACGGTTCCCACCGGAGCGGCCGACTACATCCAGGCGGTCGCCACGCCCAAGCACTACCTGGCGAACAACTCCGAGGCGAACCGCGACTTCGGCACGTCGAACATCACCGAGCGTTCGATGCACGAGTACTTCCTGCCGCCCTTCGCGGCCTCGGCCGGCGAGGCGGGCGCGCGGTCGCTGATGGCCGCCTACAACGCCTTCTCCGTGGTGGAGGACTACACCACCGACTACCCGTCCGCATCGAGCTACCCCACCCTGTGGAGTCCCCGCGACAATGTCACACCCGGCGGCACGCCCGGGACGCCGGCCGCGGCGAGCCGGTACGCCATCGAGACCATGCTGCGCAGGTCGTACGGCTTCGACGGCTTCGTCGTCTCCGACTGCGATGCGATCACCCGCGTGCACGGAACCGGGACGTCAGGACACTCGTGGCAGCCCGCCCAACTCGGCGGGCAGACGCAGATCAGCAAGACCCTCGGCAACGCCTGGGCGCTCAAGGCCGGCACCGATCTTGACTGCTCGGGCGGCGACTACCCGACGGCGAGCGGACTCCCGGCAGCTCAGAGCCAAGGCTTCGTCAGCGAGGCCGACGTCGACATCGCGCTCGTGCGCGCCTTCACCGCGCGGTTCCAGCTGGGTGAGTTCGATCCCGTCGCCTCCGTCCCGTGGAACAGCGATTCCTACTCGCTGTCGGAGGCCGGCGATCCCGATGTGAAGCTGGCTTCGCCGGCGCACCGTGCGGTCGCGCACGAGTCTGCCCTCGAGGCGCCCGTGCTGCTCAAGAACGCCGGCGGAGCGCTCCCGTTCGCGGGCGCGGCGTCCGGCAAGACCGTCGCCCTCGGGCACGTGGACACCCTCAACAACTTCCAGTCGGGCTCCTACTCCGGGCCCACGGCGGTCGACACGACCTTCGCCCAGGCGTTGGCCGAGCGGACGGGGGCGGCTCCCTCGGCCGTGACCGCGGGCTCCACCACGCCGTTCCTGTCCAGCCACCTTGCGGTGTTCCCCGACGTCCTCGACGCCGACGGCACCGCGATCACCACCTCTGTGTGCGCCAGCAGCCCCTGCGATCCCGTAGCGGACGCGGCGACCGCCGAATACCAGATCTCCCAGGCCGACAATGTCGTGGTCGTCGTCGGTCACCGGAACAACGACGGCGGAGAGGGCACGGACCGCGCAACAGTCGTCCTGCCGCGCATGCAGGCCGAGCTGATCCGGGACTCGATCGCCCCGCTCGCACAGAAGTACGGCAAGAAGATCGCGGTGTGGATCCAGGCCAAGACCATGGTCGACGTCAGCCCGTTCAAGGACCTGCCGAGCGTGGGGGCGATCGTCTGGTCGTCCTTCAACGGCATGTACCAGGGCAAGGCGATGGCCGAGTTGCTGTTCAACGACGCGGTGGCGCTGGAGGACGGGCGTACTGCGGTGGCCAACTTCTCCGGCAAGCTGCCGCTGACCTGGTACTCCGACGTCGACGCACAACTCGGGCCGGCGGCCGCTCCGGACCGCGCGATCGAGGACTACCGGATGACCAGGGCGGAAGGTGCCAGGTGCGGCCGGACCTACCTCTACTACCAGGTCGGTCCTGATTGCGCGGCTCCCCACTATGTGTTCGGTCAGGGCCTGTCCTACTCGCCCTTCGGCTACGGCACCCCGAGACTGTCGTCCTCGAAGATCACTCCCGACGAATCGGTGACGGTCTCGGTGCCCGTGTCGAACCGGGCCGCCAATCGCCCGGGCAAGGCTGTCGTGGAGGTCTACGCCAGAGCCCCGCAGGGCGCCGACGGCAGCCAACGCCCGCTCAAGCAGCTGGAGGGCTTCGTCAAGAGCGGCCTGATCGCTGCGAAAACCAAGACGGTGAAGGTCACCATCGACGCCGGTGACCTGTGGTTCTGGGACGACGTGAAGCACAAGAAGGTGTTTCCCACGGGCGACTGGACCATCCTGGCCGGGCCGAGCTCGGCCGACGCGGACCTGAAGTCGGTGAAGCTGCGGGTGACCGGACGCCGGACGCCCGGCGTCGAGGTGGTCTCGGCCCAGCCGGACGCCACCGAGTTGAGCCTGGACACCCCCGACAACCGGATCAACGCGCGACTGTCGGTCACCAGGCACGACATGACGTTCTGGAACCTGTCCGACCGGGCGCTCACGGTGACGTACACCTCCTCCGACCCGTCGGTCGCCACGGTCGACGCCCGCGGCTCGGTCACACCGGTGTCCACCGGTGCCGTCCTGATCACGGCCAGGGCCACCGCCAACGGGGAGAGCAGGGCGACCACGTTCCCGGTCGTGGTGACCTCCGGCGCACCGGACGCCACCGGCTCGGCGTTCCCGAACGCCTACCCGTCGCGGGTCAACTTCGGCGATCGGGCAGTCAGCCTCGACCAGGCGTCCTCGGGGACGCAGCTGTCCGCGCGTGTGTTCCCGGCGGACCCGACAGCGACGTACGGCTACCAGATCGCCCCGATGGACACCAACACCGCCGGTGCGAGCGTCACCCCGGCGGGAGTCCTGACCGCGGCGAGGACCGGGCACGTGCGGGTAACCGTCACGGCAACCAGTGCCGGCGTACAGACGTCGGAGTCCGCCCTGATGACGATCACACCCGGGCGTCGGTGGGACACCACCGGCCCAACCAGGGGGAGATCCGGGCCCTGCACGCCTCCGCCGACGGGCCCACCCTGCTGGTCAGCGGCGCCGACGGGAGCCGGGCGCTGACCGGCGACCACGAGGGCAGGGTGCACCTGTGCGGCTGGGATCCGGCGGGCTACTTCGCCGCCGGGCCGGCCGGGTCCGGCGACGGTGTCGGGGCGCCCTCGTAGACTCGCCGGATGACTTCCCCCAGCGACACGCTCGCCGAGACTCCGCTGGGCGTGCTCCGGCGGGTCTTCGGCTACGACGCCTTCCGGGGCGAGCAGCAGGAGATCATCGACCACGTGGTCGGCGGCGGCGACGCCCTGGTCCTCATGCCCACCGGCGGTGGCAAGTCGCTGTGCTACCAGATCCCCGCGCTGGTGCGCGACGGCGTCGCGGTGGTCGTCTCCCCGCTGATCGCCCTCATGCAGGACCAGGTGGACGCGCTCACCGCCGTCGGGGCGCGGGCCGGCTTCCTCAACTCCACCCTCGACCCCGACGCTCGCCGCCTCGTCGAGGCCCAGTTCGTCGCCGGTGAGCTGGACCTGCTCTACCTCGCCCCCGAGGCCCTGGGCAGCGGGGGCACGCTGCGGCTGCTCGACCGGGGCCGCATCGCGCTGTTCGCCATCGACGAGGCGCACTGCGTGGCGCAGTGGGGTCACGACTTCCGCCCCGACTATCTCGCGCTGTCGATGCTGCACGAGCGTTGGCCCGACGTGCCGCGCATCGCGCTGACCGCCACGGCCACCGCCGAGACCGCGAAGGAGATCGCCACCCGGCTGGATCTCACGGCGGCCCGGCACTTCGTGGCCAGCTTCGACCGGCCCAACATCCAGTACCGGATCGTGGCCAAGCGGGAGCCCCGCAAGCAACTGCTCGACCTGATCCGCGCCGAGCACCCCGGCGACGCCGGCATCGTCTACTGCCTCTCCCGCGCCTCCGTCGACAAGACCGCCGAGTTCCTCGTCGCCAACGGCGTCGCCGCGCTGCCCTACCACGCGGGGCTGGACGCGGCCACCCGCGCCACGAACCAGAAGCGGTTCCTGCGTGAGGACGGCCTGGTCATGGTGGCCACCATCGCGTTCGGCATGGGCATCGACAAGCCCGACGTGCGGTTCGTCGCCCACCTCGACCTGCCCCGCTCCGTGGAGGGCTACTACCAGGAGACCGGCCGCGCCGGCCGCGACGGCCTGCCGTCGACGGCCTGGCTGGCGTACGGGCTGCAGGACGTCGTGCAGCAGCGCAAGATGATCGACTCCTCGGAGGGCGACGCGGCGCACCGGCGGGTGCTCGCCGCCCACCTCGACGCCATGCTCGCCCTCTGCGAGACCGTCGAGTGCCGGCGGGTGCGGCTGCTCAGCTACTTCGGGCAGGCCAGCGGGCCGTGCGGCAACTGCGACACCTGCCTGGAGCCGCCGGAGTCGTGGGACGGCACGATCGCCGCCCAGAAGCTGCTGTCGACGGTGCTGCGGCTGCACCGCGAACGCAACCAGAAGTTCGGCGCGGGCCAGTGCATCGACATCCTGCTCGGCCGGCGCACCGAGAAGGTCGTCCAGCACCGCCACGACGTGCTGTCCGTGTTCGGCATCGGCGAGGAGCTGAGCGAGGCCGAGTGGCGGGGCGTCGTGCGGCAGCTGCTCGCCCAGGGCCTGCTCGCCGTCGAGGGCGACTACGGCACCCTCGTGCTCACCGACGCGAGCGCCGAGGTGCTGGGCCGCCGCCGGCAGGTGCCGATGCGCCGCGAGACCGTGCGGCCGCCGAAGGCGCGGTCGGCGGCGAAGACCCGCCCCGGGGCGGCGGCCGTCGTCGAGCTGCCCGCCGGGGCCGAGCCCGTGTTCGAGCGGCTGCGCGCCTGGCGGGCGGCCACCGCCAAGGAGCAGGGCGTCCCCGCGTACGTGGTGTTCCACGACGCCACGCTGCGCCAGATCGCCGCCGACCCGCCGTCGACGCTGGACGAGCTGGCCCGGGTCAACGGCGTCGGCGAGGCCAAGCTCGCCCGCTACGGCGAGCAGCTCCTCGCCGCCCTGGGCGAGTAGGGGAGGGCGCCCGGGTTCTGCTGTCGGCAGATCCGCTGGGGGTGAACACCCGTCGCGGCCGGGCCGCCGCCCGGGGCAGGGTGGGACGATGAGACTCCTGGTGCTGGGCGGGACGGGCTTCGTGGGCGGGGCGACGGTAGCCGAGGCGGTGCGCCGCGGCTGGTCGGTGACGGTGTTCAACCGGGGGGTGAGCGGCGCGCTGCCGGCGGGCGTACACCGGTTGCGGGGGGACCGGGACGCGCCCGGCGGCCTCGCCGCGCTGGCCGACGGCGAGTGGGACCTCGTCGTCGACACCTGGGACGGCGCGCCCCGCGCGGTCCGCGACGCCGCCCGCGCCCTGCGCGAGCGGGCCGGCTGGTTCGGGTACGTCTCCAGCGGTTCCGTCTACGCCCGGCCGGTTCCGCCCGGCGTCGGCGAGGACGCGCCCACCGTCGCCGCCGAGCCCGACGCCGTCGACGGCTCCTACGCGCAGTTCAAGGCCGGCGGGGAACGGGCCGCCGCGGCGGTGTTCGGCGACCGGGCGCTGCTGGCCCGCGCCGGGCTGATCCTCGGCCCCGGGGAGGACATCGGCCGGCTGCCCTGGTGGCTGCACCGGGTCGCCCGGGGCGGCGAGGTGCTCGCCCCCGGCCCCGTCGACCTGCCCCTGCAGTACGTCGACGTCCGCGACCTGGCGGCGTGGCTGCTGGACCGGGGCGTGGCGGGCGACGGCGGGGCGTACAACGTGCTGTCGCGGACCGGGCACGCGACGATGGGTGAGCTGCTCGACGCCTGCGTCGCCGCCACCGGCTCGGCCGCCCGGCTGCGCTGGACCGACCCGGACACGATCCTCGCCGCCGGGGTGGAACCGTGGAACGACCTGCCGATCTGGGTCCCCCTCGGGCACGAGTACCGCTGGTTGCAGGAGCGCGGCGTGCAGCGGGCGCACGCGACGGGGCTGACCTGCCGGCCGGTGGCCGAGACCGTCGCCGACACCTGGGCCTGGCTGCGCGCGGTCGGTGGCGTGCCGCCGCGCGCCGGCCGCCCGGCCCGCCCGCCGGTGGGCCTGGACCCGCAGCGGGAGGCCGCCCTGCTCGCCGCCGCCGGCTGACCACGGAGGCCGCCGGACGGATCGCCGTCCGGCGGCGCGCCGGAGGCGGCCCATGCGTCGTCTACCGCCGAGCGGGTTCCCACCACGCCAGATTGGCGGCGACCTGGGCCGTCGGCTCGATGATCTCCCACCCCTCGGCGATCAGCCCGGCGTCGATCCGCCAGATGTCGACGACCGCGATCTCCGGCCCCGCATCGGGAAGCCACCGCCGCGAGTACACCACGACGTGATCGCCATCGGCGAGCACCTGATGAATCTCGACCTGCATGCCGACGAGCGGCACCAGCGCGGCGCGGACGGCGGCGAGCCATTCCCTCCTGGTCGACTTCACGAAGCCCGGTCTGTGGTGGACGAAGTCGTCGCTCAGGAACTGGGCGAGCGCGTCGACGTCGCCCGTCTCGACCAGCCCGGCGAGCGCCCGCTGGACGATGCTCTTGTTCTGCGCACTGTTGTTCTGTGTGGTCATGGACGCAGTGTTTCCGTGGTCGCTCCGGTTGTCGATGAAATCGGATTTCATGGCGTCCGGCGCGACGACGCGTACGCTTGGCGATCGTGCACACGGTCGGGGATCTCCTGCGGCAGTGGCGGCGACGCCGGGGACTGAGCCAACTGGATCTCGCGATCGCTGCCGACGTCTCGGCTCGCCACGTCAGCCTCGTCGAAACGGGCAGGTCCAAGCCGAGCGCCGGCATGATCCTCCGCCTCGCGGACCAGCTCCACGTGCCGCTGCGCGACCGCAACCGGCTCCTGCTCGCCGGGGGCTTCGCACCCCGGTACGCCGAGCGTCCCCTCGACGACGGCGCGCTGTCGGCGGCCCGCGACGCGGTCCGGCGGGTGCTCCGCGCGCACGAGCCGTATCCGGCGGTGGTCTTCGACCGCCGGTGGAACATCGTGCTGGCCAACCGCGCCGTCGATCCGTTCTTCGCGCAGGTGGACCCCGACCTGCTGCGACCGCCGGTCAACCTGGTGCGGCTGGGGCTGGACCCGCGCGGCTTCGCCCGCATGGTCGTGAACCTGGCCGACGTGCGCGCGGTGTTCCGTGCCCGGATCTCCCGCCAGCTCGCCGTCGCCCCCGACCCTGAAGTCGCCGCACTCTACGAGGAGCTGCTGGCAACCGCACCCGAGGACGCGTCGAGCCAACGGATCGACACCGACGTCGTGATTCCGATGATCCTGCGCATCGGCGGACGGGAGCTGCGGCTGTTCTCGACCATCACCACATTCGGCACGCCGATGGACGTCACGATCGACGAGATCGCGATCGAGTCCTACTATCCGGCGGATGCGGAAAGCGCCGCCTACTTTGCGGATCAGCGCCGCCCCGTGGTTGACACGCGGGACTTCCCCGGTCAATCGTTGCATTGATGAGGGTCGTTTTGAGTTCGGATTGCACCGGGCTCCGGTCCCTTCCCCGAACGCCCTACCGGGAGGACGCCATGCGCAGCTCCGTCAAGCCCGCCGCCGCAGGTCTCGTCGCAGCCCTGGTCGCCACGCTGGCCGTGGCGCTGCCGGCGTCGCCCGCAGCCGCCGGTGAGCCGTTCCAGAGCCCCGACACGGGCCTGGTCTTCTATTCGAGCTACCCGACCGAGATCGTCGGCAGGCCGCCCCTGACGGCGTCTGTCGTCCGGTCCCGGCCGACGCGACCTGGATGCTCGCCTGGAGCGGCGGCTTCGGCAGTGTCCCCGGCTACCAGACCCCCGACTGCAGCGGCCAGGCGTCCGAGCTGAACAACTTCCACAGTTGGCCGGAGGGCCGCTACCTCTCGTACCGGGCCGGCTGACCGGTGCTTCCGGTGGTCGTTCGTCCCGGTGGTCCTCTGCGGCGCGACGATCTGGAATGCTTCGGCCATGCCTTCCCTGCCGCCCACCTTCGCCGAACAGGTCATCGCACAGCCGGCCCGTGCCCAGTTCGAGGCGTTCATCGACGAGCACCGCAGTGCGCTCAACCACTGCCTGGACGGGCTGACGGAGGAACAGGCGCGCCGGTCGCTGGTGTCGTCCCGGACGACGCTGCTGGGCCTGGTGAAGCACGCGACCTTCGTCGAGAGGGTCTGGTTCGACGAGGCCATCACGTGCCGGCCGCGCGTCGAGCTCGGCCTCCCCGCGGCCTCGGAGGACTCGTTCCTCCTCGACGACGGTGACACGATCGCCAGCGTCCAGCAGGCGCACCGCGAAGCCTGCGACGCGGCCCGCCGGGCGACGTCGTCCCTGGACCTGGACGACATCCTGCGTGGCAACCGGCGGGGCCCGCTGCCGCTGCGGTGGGTCTATCTGCACGTGCTGCGCGAACTCGCCCAGCACTGCGGGCACGCCGACATCCTCCGGGAGCAGATCCTCGACGAGTAGTGCGCGGAAGTCCGCCTCCGCCGCCTCGAGCCGGTGTCAGTGTGAGCGGGGACAAGCGCAGCGCGTGTCCCCGGGCGGCCACGAGACCTCACGCAACGCCGCAGAGCGGAGACCGGGGCAGATCTTGGTACGAAACAGCCCCCAGAGGGGCCATTTCGTACCAAGATCTCTGAACTCGCGAGCGTTTCGGGTTCCTCGGCCGGGGCCGCGACCTGCGCGGGAGGCCGGAGGGGCCGGAGCCGCCGGAGATCGTCAAGCGGTTCCTGTGGTTCCTGCCGCTGCGCGACGCCGAGGCTCGCGCGATCGCCCTGCTGATGCGCTGCCTGCGGAGGTGCTGATGGGCCGTCCGCACCTGCCGATGCGCCCGGCCTGGCTGTGCCGGTCGTGCGCCGCGCCCTGGCCGTGCCAGCCGGCCCGCGCGTCGCCGCCGACGGCGTAGCCACCTCTGGGCACCCGCCGGCGGCGTACACCCAACGGTGGTCGGCGGGTAGCGGGCCCCCCCACCCACCGCCGCCCCCCCGCCGCACCCGTGGCGGGGCTGGTCCCGGTGACCCCGCCACGGGCGCTGTTGCGCCACGGACCGGGGCCCGCCGCAGGCCGACTCCGCAACGTCAGCCGCCGGCGGCGGGGCCCCGGTCCGGGCGGTCAGGGGTGGGTGCCGATCTGGTCGGCCTCGCCCTCGCCGATGCCGTACTCCCGCTCGGCGGGCGGGATGCCGTAGAAGCAGACGCTGTCGATCTGCCCGGCGGTCTCGTTGGCCACCGACGAGCCGAAGCTGACGTAGCGGTAGCCCCGGTCGGACTTGTAGCCGTCGATCCCGGCCTCGGTGACCTTCATGCTGATCCGGTTGTTCCAGCCCCGCACGTAGTCGACCATCTTGTACGGGTTGCGCTCGCCTCCGCCGTCCGCGCCCCGCTTCAGGTACGTCGAGCTGTAGCAGTGCACCGTGACCACGTCCGGCTGGTACGGGCCGGAGAGCATCCCGCCCAGCCCGTCGCCGGTGTCCCGCACGAACGCGTCGAACCAGCTGCCGGAGCTGCCGAAGGTGAAGCCGCTGCCGTCACCGGCCCACCGGCCGGCCGGCATGTTGACCGCCCAGAGCAGGTTGCCCCGGTCCTGCGACGGCTTGTTGTCGCGGATCGTCGCCAGCCGGTTCCACCGGGCCAGCCACGGGTTGTTCGGCTGGTGCCAGTCCGGCTCGTTGCCGATCTCCCAGACGAACAGCGTGTTCGGGTGCGCGTCGATGTAGGGCAGCATCAGGCTGAGCTGGTGGCGGGCCAGGTTCGGGTCCGGGTCCTCCGACGACTGGATGATCATTTCGGTGAGCCCGGTGCCGCGCAGCGAGTCGAGCTGCGCGTCGCTGAACCGCCGGTTGTACGGGTCGCCCCAGAACATCGAGATCCGGGCGGTCTGCGGGCGCATCCGGCGCAGGATGTCGACCTTGCGGCTGAAGTCGATGTTGTTGCTGGCGTCGCCCGGCGAGACGACGGCCCCCCACTTCATGTAGTAGGCGGCCGAGGCGGGCCGGGCGTCGCCGAGGACGCCGCCGACGGTCAGCGCGGCGGCGGACGCCCCGACGCCGCCGAGGAAGCCGCGCCGGGACAGCCCCGGGCGGTCCCCGGCGGGGATGGAACGGTCGGTCATGGTGGAGCCTCCCCAGGTCCGGTGGGCACGGCACGCGCCCGCCGCCCACCCTCCCCGGTGGACGCCTCGCCGGCCCTCTCAACCTGCTCTCACCCCGCTCACGCGAGCGCGGCGGCGGCTCTCACCCCGCCCGCACCTCGCCCAGCAGGCGCAGCGCCCGCTCCCGTTCGCCGTCCTCGCCGTGCTCGCGGCACAGGGCGAGGCAGTAGCGCAGCGCCGACCGGGCCGCCGGCAACCGGCCCAGCGCCAGGTACGCCGCGCCGAGGCGGCGCAGCGCGATCAGCTCGCCGATGCCGTCGCCGACCTCCCGGGCCCCCGCGACCGCCTCCGTCAGCTCGGCCACCGCCCGCTCGTGCGCGCCCGTGCGCAGGTGCAGCTCCCCCAGGTGCCCCAGGGAGATCGCCTCGCCCCGCCGGTAGCCCAGCTCCCGGCACAGCCCGAGGGCCCGCCCCAGCAGGGCCTCGGCGTCGGCGTCCGCGCCGCGCCCGCCGAGCACCAGGGCCAGGCTCGTCGACGTGTACGCCTCCCCGAACCGGTCGCCCAGCTCCCCGAAGATGGCCAGCGCCTGCCGGAACGCCGCCTCCGCCGGCCCGGGCCGCCCGGCCACCCGGTGCGCCGCGCCGACACCGAACAGCACCTGCGCCTGGCCGGCGCGGTCGCCGAGTTCCACCGTGATCGCCTTCGCCCGGCTCAGCGCGGCCATCGCCTCGGCGTCGCGCCCCCGCAGCCGGTAGGCGGTGCCCGCCGCGCGCAGCGCCAGCGCCTGCCCCCTGCGCTCGCCGAGCCGGTCGAACCCGGCCAGCGCCGCGTCGAAGCAGGCCAGCGCGTCGTCGAGGCGGTCCAGGTTGAGGTGCCGCTCGCCGAGGGACCGCAGCAGCCAGGCCCGGCCCGCTTCGGCGCCGGCGGCCACGCAGGCGTCCAGGGCCGCCGTCGTCGCGCCCGCCCAGTCGTCGAGGTGTTCGCGCAGCTCGAACAGCCGGCCCAGGGTGTTGGCGAGGTTCCACGCCGGCTCGACCAGACCGGCCGCCGCCGCCCGCCGCACCGTCGCCACCAGCATCCGCCGCGACGCCTCGAACCAGGCCACCGGGTCGCCGAGCACGGCGTCGCGTTCGGCGGCCGTCCACCGCGACCAGCGCGGGGCGGCGCCGGCCACGCCCCGCCGGAAACCCCCGCCGGTACGCCGGTACGCCTCGTCGGCCAGCGTCAGCCACCCGCCGGTGAGCCGCCCCAGCGCGGTCGTGCGCTCACCGGGCGCGCCGTCGGCGTCCAGCAGTTCCCGCGCGTACGCCCGAACCAGGTCGTGCAGCCGGTAGCCGCCGCCGTCGGCGTCCACCAGGCGGGCCTCGACCAGCCGCTCGGTCAGCTCCTCGCCCTCGGCCGGCGACCGGTCCAGCAGCGCGGCGGCGGCCCAGCCCGGCACCCGGGGCAGGTCCACCCCGCCGAGCAGCCGCAGCAGCCGCCGCTCGGTCGGGTCCAGCTCGTGGTAGCTGGTGGCGAGGCTGGAGCGCACCGCCAGGTCGCCGGTGCGCAGCACGTCGAGGCGGGCCCGCTCGTCGGCGAGCTGCCCGGCCAGCTTCGCCACCGGCCAGTGCGGCCGGGCGGCCAGCCGCGCCCCGGCGATCCGGATGGCCAGCGGCAGGTACCCGCAGCGTTCGGCCACCCGCACGCAGTCGGCGTGCTCGGCGGCCACCCGGTCGGCGCCGATCGCGTGCCGCAACAGGTCCACCGCCTCGTCGGCGGCGAACACGCCCAGGTCGACGTGGTGCGCGCCGGGCAGGGCGGTGAGCCGGCGGCGGGCGGTCACCAGCACCGCGCAGCCGGGCTCGGCCGGCAGCAGCGGCCGGAGCTGGTTCTCCCCGGCGGCGTTGTCCAGCACCACGAGCAGCCGTCGCCCAGCCGTGCGGGCCCGGAACAGCGCCGCCCGTTCGTCGGTGTCGGCCGGCACCGCCCGGGGGTCCTCGCCGAGGGCGTGCAGGAACCGGCCCAGCACCGTCGACGGGTCGTGCGGCTCGCCGCCGCCGCGCAGGTCCACGAAGAGCTGACCGTCGCCGAACCGGTCCCGCACCAGGTGCGCGACGCGTACCGCGAGGGTGGTCTTGCCGCTGCCAGCCGCGCCGGACACGACCACGACGGGCGGCGCGGCCGGCTGCCCGGCGTCCGTGGCGGGGCCGTCGGCTGGCGGAGCCAGCAGCGCGGCCAGCCGGGCCGCGAGGTCGTGCCGGCCGACGAAGTCGGCGGCGTCCATCGGCAACTGGGCCGCCGGGCGCGCGGGCGGCGGCGCCGCCGGGGCGGGCTCGGCGGCGTCCAGCAGGGGGTCGCCGTCGAGGATGCGCCGGTGCAGCTCCCGCAGCCCCCGGCCGGGCTCCAGGCCCAGCTCCGCCACGGTCGCCGCCCGGCCCCGCCGGTACGTCTCCAACGCCTCGGCCCGCCGGCCGGTGCGGTGCAGCGCGAGCATCAGCCGCTCCCGCAGCTCCTCCCGCAGCGGCTCGGCGTCGACCATCCGGTGCAGGGCGGGGATCAGCTCGGCGTGCCGGCCGAGGGCGAACTCGACGTCCACCCGGTCCCGCTCCACGGCCAGGCGCAGCTCGGTCAGCTCCGCCACTGCGGCGGGGAACCCGGCGGCGTGCGGGTCGCCCGGCAGGCGCACGTCGGCCAGGACCGGGCCGCGCCACAGCGCCAGCGCCTCGCCGTAGCGGCGGGCCGCCTCGGCCGCCCGGCCCGCCCGGGCCAGCGCGGCGGCCTCGGTGGCGCGGGCGGTGAACACGCGCGCGTCGAGGTCGGCGTCGGCGACGGTGAGCCGGTACCCGCCGGGGCGGGTGGTGATGGCGTCGCCGAGCACCCCGCGCAGCCGCCAGATCAGCGTCTGCACCTGCCCGACGGCCGTGTCCGGCGGCGCGTCGCCCCACAGCGCGCCGAGGAGCTGGTCCAGCCCGGTGTCCCGGCCGGCGTTGACCAGCAGGACGGCCAGCAGCGCCCGCTGCTTGCCGCTGCGCGGGGTGACCGTCCGCCCGGCCACGGCCACCTCGAGCGGCCCGAGTATCGCGAAGCTGGCCATCGGCCGGCACCGTACCACCGTGCGCACAGGCGGGGGCGGGGGTCGCCGGCGTGCGGCGCGCACCCCGGCGACCGTCGCCTCACGCTTGGCCGACCGGCACGTCCAGCACCTCGTCGACGCTGCGGCGGGGGGTCGGCGAGCCGGGCTGGCCGTACCCGATCCGCATCACCATCTGCGGGGTGCCGAACCGGCCCAGGGACAGCCGCAGCGCCTCCCGCGCCCCCGGCACCTCGATCGGCTGGGACATCATCGACACGCCCAGCCCGGCGTCGGTGGCGGTGAGCAGCACCCGCTGCAGGGCCTGCCCGGCCACCACCTGGTCGGTGGTGGTGTTGCCGGCCGTGCCGAGCACCGCCACCAGCGGCTCCGGCTCGAAGTCCCGGCCCGGCGCCCGGCTGCGCCCGCCGAAGCCCCGGCTGGGCAGCAGGTCCTGCGGCTCGCCCAGCGGGCCGCCCGCGCCGGCCGGCACCCCGTCGGGCGCGGGCGCGCTGCGCACCCACTCGGCCAGCTCGGCCCGGTAGGCGGGGTCGCGCTCCAGCACCCGGTTGGCGCTGCGGGCGACCTCGGCGAACGCGTTCACCGCGCTCACCCCGATCACCATCTCCAGCCAGCCCTGCTCGGCGCGGGCCGCCTCGCCGAGCCGCCACCGCACGTCGGCCGGCACCGGATCGGGCCAGAACGGGGCCCGGTTGCTGAACCGGTGCGGGATGACGCCGTACAGCATCTGCTCGGTCGGCGTGGGGCGGCGCGGCACGTCCGGGACCAGCCGGGCCAGCACGTCGGGCTCCGTCGGGTACGGGCGCAGCCGCACCGTCGCCGGGGTGCCCGCGACGGCGAGCGCCAGCCGCAGGTTGAACAGGGCCGCCCCGCAGGCGATCCGGGCGCCCCAGCCGCTCGGGTCGGTCGCCGGCAGCCGGCGACCGCGGTCCAGCAGCACCTCGATCCCGCCGTCGCGCAGCCGGAACCGCCACGGCTGGCTGTTGTGCAGCGAGGGCGCCCGCACGGCGTCGGTGGCGGCGGTCCTGAGCTGCTCGACGGTGAAGCCGGTCTCCATCATGATCCCCTCCCGTGGCAGTCGTGCCGCCCCGTCTGGTCCTCCTCCACGGTGCGTGACCAGGGCGGTCGGCGGGCAGGGCCGGACGTCCCGTCTGCGCCGGGACCCCCAGCCCACCGCCGCGCGGCGGCGGTAGGGACCTTCGGCCCGTGCGGGCACCCGGCCCGAGGGGGTAGAAACGAGGGATGATCCGGGTGTTCCTGCTCGACGACCACGAGGTCGTCCGTCGTGGCCTTGCCGACCTGCTCACCAACAGCGGCGACATCGAGGTGGTGGGGGAGTCGGGCTCCGCCCAGGAGGCGGCCCGCCGCATCCCCGCGCTGCGGCCCGACGTGGCGATCCTCGACGCCCGGCTGCCCGACGGCAACGGCATCGACGTGTGCCGCGACATCCGCGCCGTCGACTCGTCGATCAAGGGCCTGATCCTCACCTCGTACGAGGACGACGAGGCGCTGTTCGCGGCCATCATGGCCGGCGCGTCCGGTTACGTGCTCAAGCAGATCCGCGGCACCGACCTGGTCGACGCGGTGCGCCGGGTCGCCGCCGGCCAGTCCCTGCTCGACCCGGCGATCACCACCCGGGTGCTGGAGCGCATCCGCAGCGGCGTGGAGCAGCCCCGCGAGCTGAAGACCCTCACCGAGCAGGAACGGCGCATCCTGGAATACGTCGCCGAGGGCCTGACCAACCGGGAGATCGCCGGCAAGATGTTCCTCGCCGAGAAGACGGTGAAGAACTACGTCTCCAGCGTGCTGGCCAAGCTGGGCCTGGAGCGGCGCACCCAGGCGGCCGTCCTGGCGACCCGCCTCCTCGGCAAGGCGCACTGACCGGCCGCCGGCACTGTCGGGTCACCCGGCGCGCCGAGCCGGCCGTCACGCCAGCCCGGTCGTCGTGCCGGGCCGGCCGTCGCGCCGGGCCAGCCCGTCGTCGTGCCGGGTCAGTCGTCGCGCAGCGGGGCCGTCCAGCGCAGCTCGGTGCCGTGGGGCGTCACCGGGCGCACCTCGAACTCGCCGCCGTGGCGTTCGGCGCGCTCGCGCAGGTTGACCAGGCCGCCCCGCGCGGCAGCCGGGTCGCAGCCCTTGCCGTCGTCGGCGACCGTGACCGTCACCCAGCCGCCCTCCACCCGCACGCCCACCGCGACCCGGCTCGCCTCGGCGTGGCGTACGGCGTTGGACAGCGCCTCGCGGAGCACGGCCGTGAGGTCGGGGCGGACCGGCTCGGGAACGGCGCTGTCGATCGGGCCGGTCAGCTCCAGCGACGGCCGGAAGCCCAGCGACCCGGCGGCCACGTCGACCGCCTCGCGGATCTCGGTGCGCAGCGCCGCGCTCATCGGGGTGCGCAGCTCGAAGATCGTGCGGCGGATGTCGCGGATCGTGGCGTCGAGGTCGTCGACGGCGGCGTTGATCCGCTTGGCCACCTCGGGGCGGGCGTTCATCGCGCCGCTCTGCAACTGCAGGCCGGTGGCGAACAGCCGCTGGATGACCACGTCGTGCAGGTCCCGGGCGATGCGCTCGCGGTCCTCCAGGACCACCAGCAGCTCCCGCTCCTCCTGCCCCCGGGCCCGCTCCATGGCCAGCGCCGCCTGCCCGGCGAAGCTGCCGAGCAGCGCCACGTCGTCGTCGGTGGCCCCGCCCCGGTCGGGCGGGTAGGCGATCACCAGGACGCCGTGCAGCGTGTCGGCGGCGGCCAGCGGCGAGACCACCGCCGGCCCGGCGGTCACTGGTGTCGGCCAGGGCGCGGCCTCGGCCAGGTTCTCCACCAGCGTGTGCCGCCGCTCGGTGACCGACTCGGCGAAGCTGGTCTCGCCGGCCGGCAGCACCGCGCCCACCAGCCCCCGGACCGGCTCGCCGGCCCCGTCGGCCGGCCCCCGGGCCGGCCTGTCGGCGGCGTCGACCACCTCGACGGTGAACTGGCCGGCGTCCTCGTCGTAGAGCAGCACGACGGCCAGTTCCGCCTCGGCGACCTCCCGGGCCCGCCGGGCCACCAGCGCCAGCGCGTCGGTGCGCCGCACCTCGCCCAGCAGCACCGAGGTGATCTCGGCGGTGGCCGCCAGCCAGCGCTCCCGGCGATGGGCCAGCGCATACAGCCGGGCGTTCTCGATCGCCACGCCGGCCGCGGCGGCCAGCGCCACCACGATCTCCTCGTCGTCCTCGGTGAACTCGGCCGCGCCCTGCTTCTCGGCCAGGTAGAGGTTGCCGAAGACCTGCTCGCGGATGCGCACCGGCACCCCGAGGAAGCTGTGCATCGGCGGGTGGTGCGGCGGGAAACCGTAGGACTTGGGGTGCTTGGTGATGTCGGGCATCCGCACCGGGCGGGGCTCGTCGATGAGCAGGCCGAGCACGCCCCGCCCGTGCGGCAGGTCGCCGATCTTCGCGTGCAGCTCGGCGTCGATGCCGTGGGTGATGAAGTCGTGCAGCAGCCGGTCGGGGCCGATCACCCCGAGCGCGCCGTACTTCGCGCCGACCAGCTCGCACGCCGCCGCCACGATCCGCTGCAGCGTGCTGCGCAGGTCGAGATCGGTGCCGATGCCGACCACCGCGTCGAGCAGGGCCCGCAGCCGCTCCCGGCTGGTGACCACCTCGCCGACGCGGTCCAGCATCTCCTGGAGCAGTTCGTCGAGGCGGACCCGCGACAGCGGGCTCAACCCCAGCGACGGCGCGACCGGCTCATGCCTCGGGTTCGGTGCGTTCACCCGGCGATGGTATCGCCCGGCGAACGCACCGGCCCAGCCTCGATCACCCGTGCGGTCGCCTGATCACGCGCCCTGCCCGCGCACCGCGGACGTGTCGACGATCTGCTCGGTGGGCAGCCGGGGGGTGTGCGGCGGGCCGGCGTGCGCCGGGTCCGCGATGCCCATCCGCAGCACCAGGTACGGGTATCCGAGGCCGGCGAGGACCTGCCGCAGGGTCTGCCGGGTGCCCTCCACCTCGACGACGCCCGACAGCGGCACCATCGACACGCCCAGCCGGGTCGCCGTCAGCCACCCCGCCGACAGCGCCTCCCCGGCCCGCAGCCAGCTGTCCGGCTCGTCCTCGTCGCCGAAGAGCACCCCGTACGCCGCCGCCCGGTCGTGGCCCGGCCCGATCGGCAGGGTGCCCGGGCGGCCGAAGTCCCGCCCTGGCACGGTGGTCTGCTGCGCCTGCTCGGGCAGCACCTCCGGCGGCAGGCCCGTGCCGGTGCCCACCCGGCTCGTCCAGTACTCCAGCTCCTCGCGCTGCCCCGAGTCCTCCGCCTCCACATTCGCGGCGTGCGAGGCCGCCGCGGCCAGCTCCATCACCTGGTCGGAGTTGAGCACCTGGAACCGCGCGCCCTCGGCGGCGACCGCCGCGGCGATGTCGCCGAGCGCGGCCGTCGACACCGGCTCGTCGCCGACCGGGCGGCGGTCGGTGTGCCGCACCTGCATGCACTGCACCACCCGCATGGCGTCGGGGTCGGCCTCGACGCGCTTGAGGTCGCCGACCCGCGCCAGCAGCTCCGCATCGCCCGGGTCGGGCAGCCGCTCCACCACGAACGCCCAGCCCTCGGCGGCGAGGGCCACCCGGGCGTGGTGCAGCGCCGCGCCACAGCTCAGCGCCGACAGCCGCCCCTCCGGGTCGGTGGCGGCGAGCTGACGGTCCCGCACCACGCGCAGCTCCAGCGCGTCGGGCAGCACCCGCCAGCGCCACGGCTGGGTGTTGTGCACCGAGGGCGCGTGGCCGGCCGTCGCGGCGGCCTCCGCGAGCGCGGTGGTCAGCGGGCGGTCCGTCGCCGGCGTCTCGTGGCTCATCGTCACGACCTTTCGTCTCAGCCCATCGTGCCCCACCGCGCGGTGCCCCGGGCGGGGTTGCCGCTCCATCCTGCGGCACCGGCACCCCCGGACGCACGGTACGCAGGTCCCGTCCCGTCCGGGTAGTTCGCCTCCGCCGATCATGACAGGCGGCGGGCGTGATTCGGTGGTTGGCCTCCTCGCCGACCCCGCCCGTTGAGAGGATCCGCAGGTGGGCACCGAGGCGCGGGAGTGCGTACCGGAGCGGCCGGTGCGGCAGCGCTGGGCGCGCGGGCTGCAGTGGGCGCCGCTGGCCGCGCTGACTCTGGCCGTGCTGGCCGGGGCGGGGCTGTGGCTCGCCGGCCGGCGCACCTGGGCGGACTGGCTGTGGGCGGCGGCGACCGTGACCGCGCTGGCCCCGGCGGCCTGGTCCATGCTGCGTCAGCTGTGGCGGCGGCAGTTCGGGGTGGACGTCATCGCCGTCCTCGCGCTGGCCGGCGCGCTCGTCGTCGGGGAGTACCTGGCGGGCGCGGTGATCGCGCTGATGCTCGCCACCGGGCGCGCGCTGGAGGCGTACGCCCAGCGCAGGGCGACCCGCGACCTGCGGGCCCTGCTGGAACGGGCCCCGCGCACCGCGCGGCGGCGGGTCCCCGGCGGCGGCATCGAGACGGTCCCGCTGGACCGGGTCGCGGTCGGCGACCGGCTGGTGGTCGGCCCCGGCGACGTGGTGCCGGTCGACGGGACCGTCGAGGAGGCCGCCACCCTCGACGAGTCGGTCGTCACCGGCGAGTCCCGGCTCGTGCAGCGGGCGGCCGGCGAGCAGGTGGCCAGCGGCGTGGCCAACGCCGGGGCCGGGTTCGGGCTGCGGGCGACGAAGAGCGCGGCGGCCAGCACGTACGCGGGGATCGTCCGGCTCGCCGAGGAAGCCACCGCGCGCAAGGCCCCGATGGTGCGGATGGCCGACCGGTACGCGGCGGCGTTCGTGCCGTTCACGCTGGTCCTGGCCGGGCTGGCCTGGTGGCTCTCCGGCGAGTTCGTGCGGGCCGTGGCGGTGCTGGTGGTGGCCACCCCGTGCCCGCTGCTGCTGGCCACCCCCATCGCGATCGTCTCCGGGCTGTCCCGGGTGGCCCGGCGCGGGGTGCTGGTGCGCGACGGCGGCTCGCTGGAGCTGCTGGGCCGGGCCCGGACCCTGCTGGTCGACAAGACCGGCACGCTCACCGCCGGCCGGCCCCGGGCCGCCGAGACGGTGGTCGCCCCCGGCGGCGACCGGGACGAGGTGCTGCGGCTGGCCGCCTCCGTGGAGCAGCTCTCCCCGCACGTGCTGGCCGCCGCCCTGGTCCGGCAGGCCCGGGAGCGGGGCCTGCGGCTGACCGACCCGACCGACGTCACCGAGGAGCCGGGGCGCGGGGTCACCGGCCGGGTCGACGGGCGGCTGGTGCGGGTCGGCCAGCTCGGCGGGGAACTGCCGCAGTGGGCGGCCCGGGCCGCCGAGCGCGCCGAACTGGCCGGCCGGTCGGCCGTCTGGGTCAGCGACGAGCGGGAGCCGCTCGGTGCGATCCTGCTGGAGGACCCGGTGCGCCCCGACGCCCGCCGCACCGTGCGGCGGCTGCGCGAGGCCGGGCTGACCCGGCTGATCATGGTCACCGGCGACCGGCCCGGCACCGCCGACCAGGTCGCGCAGGCCGTCGGCGTCGACGACGTGCTGGCCCGGTGCACGCCGCAGGAGAAGACCGCCCGGGTACGCGAGGAGTCCCGCCGGGCCGTCACCGTGATGGTCGGCGACGGGGTGAACGACGCCCCCGCCCTGGCCGAGGCCGATGTCGGGGTGGCGATGGGCGCCACCGGGGCGACCGCCTCCGCCGACGTCGCCGACGCGGTGCTCACCGTGGACCGGCTCGACCGGCTCGCCGACGCCGTGGAGATCGCCCGGTACGCCCGCCGCATCGCCACCCAGAGCGCCGTCGTCGGGATGGGACTGGCCGTGGCGGCGATGCTGGTCGCCGCCGTCGGGAGGCTGCCGCCGGTGGCCGGGGCGTTCCTGCAGGAGGGCATCGACGTCGTGGTGATCCTCAACGCGCTGCGGGCCCTCGGCGGCGGGCTGCGCCGCCGGGACGTCCCGCCGGACACCCGGGAACTGCTCGACCGGTACGCCGGCGAGCACGCCGCGGTCCGCGACGTGCTCGCCACGCTGCGCGACACCGCCGACCTGATCGCCACGCACCCCGACTCGCCCGACTGCCTGCCCGCCCTGCGCGCGGTGCACGGGCGGCTCACCGGGCGGGTGCTGCCGCACGAGGCCGCCGAGGAGCGGCAGCTCTACCCGGCGCTGGCCGGGCCACTCGGCAGCGACGAGGCGACCTCGACGATGAGCCGGGGGCACGTGGAGATCCGCCGGCTGGTCGACCGGATCGGCGGGCACCTCGCCCAGGCCGGCGACGGGCCGCTGCGCGGCGACCAGGTCACCGACCTGCTCGCCGCGCTGTACGGCCTCGACGCCGTCCTGCGCCTGCACCTGGCCCAGGAAGAGGAGGACTACTTCTCCCTCCCCGACTGACGCGGGCGCGTCAGCGTTCGCGGACCACCGCCACCGGGCAGTGGGCGTGGTGCAGGAGCTGCTGGCCGACCGAGCCGAGCAGCATGCCGCGTAGCCCGCCCCGGCCCCGGCTGCCGACCACCACGAGCTGGGCGTCCCGGCTCGCCTCGACCAGCGCGCCGGCCGGGCGGCCGGCCACCACGTCGACGGTCACCGCGACGTCGGGGAACGTCTCCCGCCAGCCGGCCAGCGGCCCGTCCAGCGCCGCCCGTTCCGCCGCCGCCGCGTCGTCGGCGCCCAGGTCCCGGTCGGCCGACGGCTCCCAGGCCCGCACCACGTGCAGCGGGACGCCCCGCTGGGCCGCCCGCTCGACGGCGAACCCGAGGGCCAGCAGCGAGGTGTCGGATCCGTCGACGCCCACCACCACCCGGCCCGTGCGCCCGGCGGGGGTGTCGCCGTCGCGGACCACCACCACCGGGCAGTGCGCGTGGGCGGTCACCGACACGGCCGTGGAGCCGGCGAGCAGGCCACCGAACCCGCCGTGGCCGCGGCTGCCGAGCACCAGCAGGCCCGCCTCGGCGGAGCGTTCCTCCAGCACCAGGGCCGGCGGCCCGTCGAACACCTCCCCGTGCACGGTGACCGTGGGCCGCGCGGCGGCGGCGTCGGAGGCGGCCTTCGCGACCAGCTCCTCGACCTGCCGGCGGGCGGTGTCGTCGGGCCAGATCCCGGGGGCCACGCCGGGGCCGACCCAGCCGGCCACGGTCACCCACTCGAAGACGTACGCCAGGCGGATCGGCCGGCCGCTGTGCTCCGCCTCGTCGAGCGCCCAGTTCAGGGCGAGGGTGGCGTCGGCGGAACCGTCGTAGCCGACGAGGATCTCGTCACCGCTCACTGTCCGCTCCCCAGCTCGGTGTCGGTCTCCCGGATCCACCGCCACTCGACGACCCGGGGGTCGTCCTCGCCGTACTCGCGAGTGTGGTCGCGGCACGCCTGCCGGGCGTCCACCATCTCCTGGCGCAGGTGCGCGGCGCGCGCGGCCAGCCCCGGCACCCGGTCGATCACGTCGATGACCAGGTGGAACCGGTCCAGGTCGTTGAGCATCACCATGTCGAACGGCGTGGTGGTGGTGCCCTCCTCCTTGTATCCGCGCACGTGCAGGTTGTCGTGGTTGGCGCGCCGGTAGGTGAGCCGGTGGATCAGCCACGGGTAGCCGTGGTAGGCGAAGATGATCGGCTTGTCGCGGGTGAAGATGGTGTCGAACTCGTTGTCGGGCAGGCCGTGCGGGTGCTCCGACGGCGGCTGGAGGCGCATGAGATCGACCACGTTGACCACCCGCACCTTCAGCTCCGGCAGCCGCTGGCGCAGCAGGTCGGCGGCGGCCAGGGTCTCCAGCGTCGGCACGTCACCGGCGCAGGCGAGCACCACGTCCGGCTCCTCGCCGTCGTCGGTGCTGGCCCAGTCCCAGATGCCCAGGCCGCGCCGGCAGTGCTGGATCGCCTCGTCCATGGTCAGCCAGTTCGGGGCGGGCTGCTTGCCGGCCACCACCACGTTGATGTAGTGCCGGCTGCGCAGGCAGTGGTCCATGGTGGAGAGCAGGGTGTTGCCGTCCGGCGGCAGGTAGACCCGGACCACCTCGGCCTTCTTGTTGACCACGTGGTCGATGAAGCCCGGGTCCTGGTGCGAGAAGCCGTTGTGGTCCTGCCGCCACACGTGGCTCGACAGCAGGTAGTTCAGCGACGCCACCGGCTCCCGCCACGGGATGCTCCGGGTCACCTTCAGCCACTTGGCGTGCTGGTTGACCATCGAGTCGACGATGTGGATGAACGCCTCGTAGCTGGTGAAGATGCCGTGCCGGCCGGTCAGCAGGTAGCCCTCCAGCCAGCCCTGGCACAGGTGCTCCGACAGCACCTCCATCACCCGGCCGTCGGGGGAGAGGTGGTCGTCGCCGTCGACCCGGTTGGCGACGAACGCCCGGTCGGTGACCTCGAAGGCCGCGCCGAGCCGGTTGGAGGCGACCTCGTCGGGGCCGAAGAGGCGGAAGGTGCGCGGGTTGGCGGTGATGATGTCGCGGACCCACGCGCCGAGCACGCCGGTCGCGCCGACCGCGGGCTCGCCGGGCTGCTGGACGTCGACGGCGTACCGGCGGAAGTCCGGCAGCTCCAGGTCGCGCAGCACCCGCCCGCCGTTGGTGACCGGGTTGGCGCTCATCCGCAGGTCACCGGTCGGCGGCAGCGCGGCCAACTCGGCGACGGGCGCGCCGGTCGGGTCGAACAGCTCCTCCGGCCGGTAGCTGCGCAGCCAGCGCTCCAGCTCGGCCAGGTGCTCCGGGTTGTCGCGCACCTCGGCGATGGGCACCTGGTGGGCGCGGTAGGTGCCCTCCACCTGCTTGCCGTCGACGACCGCCGGGCCGGTCCAGCCCTTCGGCGTACGCAGGATGATCATCGGCCAGCGGGGGCGCTCGACGGGTGCGCCGGAGCGGGCCCGGCGCTGGATGGCGGCGATCTCGTCGACCGCCCGGTCGAGGGTGGCGGCGAGCGTCTGGTGCACCGTGGCCGGGTCGTCGCCCGCGACGACGTACGGCTGGTAGCCGAAGCCGCGCATCATGTCCAGCAGGTCGTCGGTGGGGATGCGGTCCAGCACCGTCGGGTTGGCGATCTTGTAGCCGTTGAGGTGCAGGATGGGCAGCACCGCCCCGTCGCGGGCCGGGTTGAGGAAGACGTTGGACAGCCAGCTACCGGCCAGCGGGCCGGTCTCGGCCTCGCCGTCGCCGATGACGCAGGCGACCAGCAGGTCGGGGTTGTCGAACGCCGCGCCGTAGGCGTGGCTCAGCGCGTACCCCAGCTCGCCGCCCTCGTGGATCGAACCCGGCACCTCCGGTGCCACGTGGCTCGGGATGCCGCCGGGGAAGGAGAACTGGCGGAACAGCCGCTGCATGCCGGTCTCGTCGCGGCTCACCGAGTGGTAGAGCTCGCTGTAGGTGCCCTCCAGCCACGTGTTGGCCACCAGGGCGGGACCGCCGTGACCGGGGCCGGTGATGAAGATCGTCGGCAGCTTCCGGTTGACGATGATCCGGTTGAGGTGCGCGTAGAGCAGGTTGAGGCCCGGGCTGGTGCCCCAGTGCCCCAGCAGCCGGGGCTTGACGTGCTCGGGCCGCAGCGGCTCGCGCAGCAGCGGGTTGTCCAGCAGGTAGATCTGCCCGACGGTCAGGTAGTTCGCGGCACGCCAGTAGGCGTCCAGCCGGCGCAGCTCGTCTTCGGTCAGGGGGCTGTGCAGGTCTACAGCGGTGTCCATGCTGCGTTAGCCTCTCGCGGATCGGGGACGTTCGCATCCGGGGTGCCGGGTTTTCCCGGCCACGTCCAGCTTCGCGGTGCGGGCGGAGATCGATCAGGGCCGTTGGTCCCGGACCGTGGGGACGTCATGCCCCGCCCGGTGCGGTGGAAACCAGTCCACGCACGACGATGACCGGCGCGGGGGAGTGGTAGAGCAGCGACTGGCTGACCGCGCCGAGCATCCCGCGCAGCGGCTCGTCGCCCCGGGCGGCCACCACGGTCAGCTGCGCGGAGCGGGACTGCTCGACCATGACCGCGCCGGGGTCGCCGACGACGACGTGGCACTCGACCGACACCTCCGGGTGCCGGCGTCCGCACCGGGCCACCACGTCGGCCAGCTCGGCGTGCGCGGTCCCCAGGCCGTGCCGGTCGTACGCGTCGTGCCGGCCGTGCGGGCCGTTCGGGTCGCTGGCCGGCGGGGTGCCGGCGGTGTCGGGCGGCCGGTCCTCGGGCGGCGGCTCGACGACCCGCACGGCGAGCAGCCGGGCGGACCGGCGGGCGGCGCAGCCGAAGGCGAACGCCAGCGCCGTACGGGAGCTGGCCGAACCGTCGACGCCGACGAGGACGGGGCCCTGCGGTGGCGGCTCGGGGCGGACCACCAGCACCGGGCAGCCGGCCCGGGCGGCGAGTTGCACCGCCGGTGCGTCGGCGGGGATGCACGCGCCGCAGCGCGCCATCCCGCCGTCGCCGATGACGACGAGGAACGCCGACTCGGAGCGGCGGACCAGCGCGGCGACCGGCGCGCCCTCGACGATCTCGCCGCTGACCGGCACCGCCGGCTCCGCCTCGCCGGCGGCTGCGGCGGCCTGTTCGAGCAGTTCCTCGGCCCGGGCGCGCGGGCCGGTCACCGACGGGGCCTCCAGCGCCGCCGACCAGTTGAAGGCGTGCAGCAGGCGCAGCGGACGGCGGTGACCGGCGGCCTCCCGCGCGGCCAGCCGGACGACCTGCCCGGCGGACTCCGGCGAGCCGAGTGCGGCCACCACGGGCGCGTCGGCGGGTGGGGTCATCCGGCCTCACCTCCCCCGACAGGCGCGCGCACGGCGGGTCCGATCCCTGCGACCGAGCGTAGTGGTCGACGGCCCGGCGGGGGCCGGTATCGCGCCTGCCCGGCCGGCGCCGCTGTCAACTCTGGTTGACGCAACCTTGCTGTCAACGTATGTTGACACCATGAGTCACGCGACGGAACTCGCGGCGGCGGCCGGCAGCACCGATCCCCGGGTTGGCCTGCGTGCCGTGCGCGCCCTGCGCCGGCTGCTCGAACGGTTGGAAGTGGTCCAGGTGGACAACGCCCGACGGCAGGGCTGGTCCTGGCAGGAGATCGCCGACGCGTTGGAGGTCAGCCGGCAGGCGGTCCACAAGAAGCACGCCGGGCGACCGGCGGTCCCGAGCACCTGGGAGGAATGATGTTCGAACGGTTCACCGACCGGGCCCGCGAGGTGGTCAAGCAGGCCGCCCACGAGGCGCGGGCCGCCGGGCGGCGCCCCATCGGCACCGAGCACCTGCTCCTCGCCGTCCTCGCCGACCCCGACAACCTGGCGAGCCGGGTGCTGTCCGCCGCAGGCGTCCGCGCCGCCGACCTGCGCGCCGCCGTGGCCCGGCACACCGCCGAGGGCGACGCGGGGCTCGCCGAGGCCGACGCCGCCGCGCTGCGCGAGATCGGTATCGACCTGGCCGCGATCGTCGCCCGGATCGAGGAGTCCTTCGGTCCCGACGCGCTGCGTGCGGCGGCGCCCGCCCCGCGCCGCCGGTGGGGGTGGCGGCAGCGGCAGCGGCCCGGCGGCCCGTTCTCGCCCCGCTCGAAGAAGGTCTTGGAGCTCTCGCTGCGCGAGGCGCTGCGGCTGCGGCACCGGCACATCGGCACCGAGCACATCCTGCTCGGGCTGCTGCGCGAGGGCGGCGGTCCGGCCGCGCTGGTGCTCACCGAGGCCGGGCTCGACCTGGACGACCTGCGTCGCCGGGTCGAGCTGGCCCTGCGGGCCGCGGCCTAACCGCCCCGCCCGGTCCGCCCGGTCCACCCGGTTCTCTGGGCCTTCCCTCGCTTCGCGGTTCCCCTCACCCTTCCCCCTCGCCTCTCCTCGTTCCCTCCCCTCGCACTTATCCCGCCCGCCGCCTGTGGCCCGACTCCCTCCCACGCCTCTTCTTCCTCGCCCGCTCGCCGACGGCCCACTCTGTCGACTCCATGTCACTCAGGGTGATCGCCTCTCCGGCGGCGGCGTTGCCGTCCGCCCTCCTTTGCTCTGCACCCATCCACGCAACGGTATGCGGATCGTGACCGACCGTCGTGTCGCGTGACTCTGCGCGATTCCGCGTATCCACAGCTCGTGCGCTGTGCTGCGCCCGTGGGTGCAGAGCAAAGGGGGCGGGCGGTGTCGGGCGGTGCGGGCACGAAGCAACGCAGGGTGACGAGCCTCGGTCCCCCTGTGCCAGCGACGCGTACCTTACGCACCGTGGCCGGCGGCGCGGCCGGTTCCGGGCACCCCGGCCCCGTAAACCTGTTTTCGGTGCGCGCAACCTCACCGGTCGCCGGCTCGCCGCCCGCACCGATGTGGCGCACACTGGCGCCGTGGATGCTGAGCAGAACACGCGTTCGACGCGGGACGCGCGCGCGGCCGACCACCACGGCGGGCTGCGCTCCGCCGTGGTGGTCAACCCGGTGAAGGTCGCCGACCTCGACGAGCTGCGCGAGACGGTCGACGGGGCGCTCGGCGCCGCCGGCTGGCCGGCACCGCTGTGGTTCGAGACCACCCCGGAGGACCCGGGCCGGGGGCAGACCGAGAAGGCCGTCTCCGCCGGGGTCGACGTCGTCTTCGCCTGCGGCGGCGACGGCACCGTGATGTCCTGCGTCAGCGCGCTGGTCGGCACCGACGTGGCCCTCGCCGTCCTGCCCCAGGGCACCGGCAACCTGCTCGCCGCCAACCTCGGCCTCTCCACCGACCTGGCCGCCGGGCTGGAGGTGGCCGTCGAGCAGGGCCGCCGCCAGCTCGACGTCGGCGCGGTCGACGACGCCTACTTCACCGTCATGGCCGGGATGGGCTTCGACGCCCAGATGCTCGACGCCACCTCGGAGACGACCAAGGCCCGCATCGGCTGGCCGGCGTACGTGATGGGGGCCGCCCGGCACCTGCGCGACCGGCCGATGCGGGTCACCATCCGCATCGACGACCGGCCGCCGCTGCGCCGCCGGGCCCGCTCGGTGCTGGTGGCCAACGTCGGCCGCCTCCAGGGCGGCGTCACCCTGCTCACCGACGCCGAACCGGACGACGGCTGGCTCGACGTCGCCGTGCTCACCCCGCGCACCCTGCGCCACTGGCTGGCCATGGGCTGGGCGCTGGTGCGCCGCCGGGGCAGCGTCCCCCGGATGGAGGTCTACCGCGCCCGCCGGGTGGAGGTCACCAGCAACCGGGCCCAGCCGCGCGAGCTCGACGGGGACCTCATCGCACCGGGGCGGCGGCTGGCGGCCGAGATCCGCCCCCGCGCCCTCTGGCTCTGCGTGCCGCAGCCGCAGGAGGCACCCGACCTGGCCGCCGACGCCGAGGCAGCCGGGGAGCGGGGCGAGGAGCTGGTCGAGGAGGCCCGCCGTGAGTAGCACCAGGATGGTGCCCGAGACCCGGCTCATGGCCGACGAGGAGCTCTCCGCCGACGACGCCTGGCACACACTGCGCCGCCACGGCGGCTGGCGCCTGCTGCGGGACGCGTTCGTCCGGTTCCGCTACGGCGACGGGTTCAGTCACTCCCGCGCCCTCGCGTTGCAGCTCTGCCTCGCCGTGGTGCCGTTCCTGATCGCCCTCACCGGCCTGATCACCGACCTCGGCGCCGACGAGGGCGGCCGGGTCGTCGCCGACACCGTGCTCGCCCTCACCCCGGGGCAGAGCGAGCAGGTGGTCGGTGAGCTGCTCGACTCCGGCGAGCGCACCGAGGACGCCGGCGAGCTGGCGCTGACCCTCGGCCTGCTGACCGGCCTCGTCGCGCTCACCACCACGATGGCCCAGATCGAGCGCGGCGCCAACCGGATCTACGGCGTCGAGCGGGACCGCCCGGCCCTGTGGAAATACCTGCGCGCCGCCGTCCTCGCGCTCGTCGCGGGCGTCCCGGCGCTCGCCGGGTTCCTCATCCTGGTCGGCGGCGGGGCGATGGGCGATTCGGTACGCCTCAACTACGCCTGGGGCGACGTCGCCACCTTCGCGTGGGACGTGGTCCGCTGGCCGCTGAGCCTCGGCCTGACCGTGCTCGCCGTGGCCCTGCTGTTCCGGCACGCCCCCCGCCGCAAGCAGCCCGGCCTGTCCTGGCTGTTCTTCGGCGCCGGCATCGCCACCGCCCTGTGGTGGCTGGCCAGCCTGCTGCTCGCCGCGTACGTGCGGTTCAGCGACGGGTTCGGGCAGACCTACGGGGCGCTGACCGGCATGATGGCGCTGCTGCTCTGGGCCAACCTCACCGGGATGGCGCTCTTCGGCGGGCTGGCCTTCGCCGCCCAGCTCGAAGCGATGCGCATCGGGGTGCCCGAGCCCGCCCAGCCGGACCTGTGGCAGCCCGAGACCGAGCGCGAGGAGATCCACGACACCGGCGAGATGAGCGCCCTGTAGACCTGGCCGCGACACCCCCCGGTGTACGGGAGGCCCGGACCGGGTAAATCGCCTCGCCAGAGCAGACAAGGGAGGTGCGGGGTGACCGCGGTCAAAGAGGTGGTGCGGCGACCACTCGGCCATTTCGCCGAGCGGAGCATCGCCGGGCTGGTGGCCGTCGTCGGCGCGGGGGTCGCCTTCGGCTTGCTGCTGATGCTGGTGCGTTTCCGGTGGAGCCCGCTGCAGCACGCCGACCACGAGGCCGCCGAGTGGTTCAACGGGCTCGTCGCCCCGCACCACGCCCTGGTCACCGTGTTGCAGGCGATCACCGACCTCGGCGGGCGGCCCGTGCTGATCTGGCTGGTCAGCGTCGCCGTGCTCGGGCTGCTGATCCGCAAGCAGGCCCGGCTCGCCGTCTATCTGATCATCACCGGGGTCGGCGGGCTGATCCTCGACCCGTCGCTGAAGACCCTGGTCGGCCGCCTGCGCCCCGTGGTGGACGTGCCGCTGGCCAGCGCCCCCGGCAACAGCTTCCCCAGCGGCCACGCCCTCGGCTCGTTCGTCGCGTACGGGGCGATCCTGCTGGTCTTCCTCCCCGCCATGGCGCCCCGCTGGCGCAAGCCCGCCATCGCCGTCGCCGCCGTGCTGGTGGCCCTGATCGGGCTGACCCGGATCGCGCTGGGCGTGCACTTCGTCTCCGACGTGCTCGGCGGCTGGCTGCTCGGCGCGGCCTGGCTGGGCGTCACCGCGTACGCCTTCCGGCTGTGGCGGCGCGAGCGCGGCCGGCCGGTGCCGCCGCTGACCGAGGGCCTGGAGCCGGAGGCGGGCCGCGACATCGCCCCGGCCCCCGCCGAGGAGCACGTGCTGGAGCACCCCCGCTCGGCCGTCGCCGAGTTGCTGGTCGGCTGGGTGCTGGTGTTCGGCGTGCTGTACGCGTTCGGCATGTTCGTCAGCTACCACGCCAAGGACACGTTCCTCGGCACCCTCGACACCGAGGTCCCGCGCTGGTTCGCCGACCGGCACACCGACGCGTTGACCGACCTGAGCTGGTGGTGGAGCAAGTTCGGCGACACCCACGCGATCCTGCTGGTGTCGCTGGTCTTCTGCCCGCTGGTGCTCGCCGTGTGGCGGCGCTGGCGGCCGGTGCTGTTCGTGGCACTGGCGATGTTCGGCGAGCTGACCCTCTTCCTCGCCTCCGCCCGCGCCGTCGACCGGCCCCGCCCGCCCGTGGAGAACCTCGACGGGCAGATGCCCACCTCGTCGTTCCCGTCCGGGCACATCGCCGCCACCATCTGCCTCTGGCTCGCCATCGCCCTCATCGTGTTCCCCCGCACCGACCGCTGGTGGCGCTGGATCTTCGTGGCCGCCGCGGTGGTCATGCCGGTGGGGGTGGCGGTCTCCCGGATGTACCGGGGCATGCACCACCCGACCGACTTCATGGGCGCGATCCTGCTCAGCGCCCTGTGGATCGGCCTGCTCTACTGGGTGATCCGCCCCAACGCCGACCTCGCCGAGGGCAACCGGCCGGCGATCGAGTCCGAACAGGTCGACGAGCTGGACGACGAGCTGGCCACCGCCGGCCGGCCCGACTGACCCGATGCTGCGGGTGATGACCTGGAACATCAAGACCGGCGGTCGGGACCGGACGGGTCCCGGCCGCCTGGACCGGGTGGCCCGGGTCGTCGCCGCGCACCGGCCGGACCTGCTGGCCGCGCAGGAGCTGCGCGGCTTCGACTCCGGCGGCGTGCTGGCCGGCTTCGCCGCCGCCGTGGGCATGGAGCCGTACCTGGCCCGGTCGTGCTTCGGCCAGCCCGTGGCGGTGCTGGCCCGCCCGCCGCTGCGGGTCGTCGCGGCCGGTCCGGTCCGCCGCCCGTTCCACCACGCCGCGGTACGCGTCACCGTGGCCACCGACGCCGGTCCGCTGACCGTGTTCGGCGCGCACCTCGACCCGTACTCGGGGCTGCGGCGGCGGGTCGAGGCGGGCTGGCTGGCGGGGGCGGTCGGCCGGGCCCCCGGCGCGGGGCGGACCGCGCTGGCGCTGCTGGCCGGGGACCTGAACACCCTCGCCCCGGGCGTCGACCACACCGACCGCGTCGCCCGGCTGCCGGCCGCGTACCGGCGTCGGCACCTGCGTCGGGACGGGCGGACGGTGGAGACCCGGGCGGTGGCCCGGCTCGCCGCCGCCGGCCTGGTCGACCTGCACGCCGCGCTCGCCCCCGCCGACGACGAGGGGCCGACCGCGCCGACGCGGCACGGCGGCGGCGCGGAGTTCTCCGGCATGCGGCTGGACTATCTCCTCGGCACGCCGGCCCTGGCCGGGCTGGCCCGGTCCTGCGTCGTCGTGCGCGGCGGCGACACCGAGTACGCCTCCGACCACTACCCGGTGCTCGCCGACCTCGACCTGCGCCCGGCCTGACCGCCGCCCGCGCCGCCGCGCCGGCCGCCGCCGCGTGGTTGCCGCAGGCCACTAGGCTCGCCGGCGTGACCGGTCGCCCCACCCCCCGCCCCGAGCCGCCGCCCCCGCTGGTCGCCGCGTTCGCCCGGGGCGTCGCCCTGGTCGTGGTGCTGCCCGTCCGGCTGCTGTGGGAGCTGCTCGTCGGGGCCGGGCGGCTGCTGCACCGGTGGCTGCTCAGCCCGCTGGGCAGGGCCCTGCGTGCCTGGGTGCTGCGCCCGCTCGCCTGGCTCGCGTACCACCTGCTCTGGGTGCCCCTGACGTGGCTGGCGCGGCACCTGGTGCGGCGTCCGCTCAGCTGGGCGCTCCGGACGCTGGTCCGGCCCGTGGCGCGACTGGTCGTGGTGGCGGTGGACTGGCTGATCCGGCACCTGCTGGTGCCGCTGGTACGCCTGGTGGGGCGGCTGTTCGGCCCGGCGTTGACGGCCCTCGGGCGCGGCCTGTGGTGGCTGCTGCGGCTGGCCTGGACGGCCCTGTCCTACGCCTGGCGGCTCGCCGGGCGCATCCTGCGCGCCCTGCACCGGCTGCTGCTGCGCCCGGTCGGGCTGGCCCTGCGCTGGGCCTGGCGGCACACCGTCGCCCCACTCGGCCGCGCCCTGCGCGCCGCCTGGCGGCACACGGTCACCCCGGCGGCCCGCTGGCTGAACGCGTCGGTCCTGACCCCGGTCCGCGAGGCCACCCGGGCCCTCCTGGCAGCCCTGAACCTCCGCCCCTGACACCCCTGTCGGCATCGTTGGGGCGCTATCACTTTCCGTGATGGTGGTAGGCGATCGGTTGCGAGGGGCGGCTGGCATCACTCTGCGCGCGCGGGGGACTGCGTAGTTTTCCGTGTTTGGCCTGGGTGTGGTCCGTTGGACAGGACGTTGATCCTGTCCGGGAAGGACCACGTCATGGCAGACAAGAAGAACGCTGCTCCACTTCCGCAGCCCTCGGCGG
>NZ_JAHWGR010000040.1:0-69292 GCF_020873825.1 Micromonospora sp. DH13 | reverse complement strand
GCCCGGCGGCGAGAGCCGCCGGGCCGTCGCCCGTTCCTGCCTGGGTGGATGCCGGGGAGGTGGGGGCATCAGGAGGCGCGGAAACCGCCATGTCGCCGACATGGCGTCCCCGCGCCGAGGGCTGGGCGTGACCCGGGCGGGCCCGGCTGGGTGGGACCCGGCCCGGCCCGGGGCGGGTCAGGCGTCCAGGGCCGGGGCCGGTATCGCCGGGCCGTCACCCGCGAGGCGGAACGACTCCCCACCGGCCGGTTCCACCAGACCGTCGGTGACCAGCCCCGCCAACGCCCGGGAGCGCTGCACGTCGTCGGTCCAGACCTGGTCCAGCCGTTGGCGCGGCACGGGGCCGCTGGACTCCCGCAGCACCGCCAGCAGCAGCCCGCGGACCTGGCGGTCCGTGCCCGCGTACCGCTGGGGACGCCGCGTCGGGCCGGCCGGCGCCGCCTGACCGGAGGCCCGCCAGGCGCAGATCGACTCCACCGGGCAGACCGCGCACCGGGGCGACCGGGCGGTGCAGACGACGGCCCCCAGCTCCATGAACGCGGCGCTGGCCAGGGCTGCCTCGGCCGGCTCCGCCGGTAGCAGTTCCTCGGTGGCCACCAGGTCGGCGGG
Organism: Micromonospora sp. DH13; assembly: GCF_020873825.1. NCBI lineage: Bacteria > Bacillati > Actinomycetota > Actinomycetes > Micromonosporales > Micromonosporaceae > Micromonospora > Micromonospora sp. DH13. The sequence continues at coordinate 68,683 of NZ_JAHWGR010000040.1, read as the reverse complement.
GCGGGTGGCCGGGCCGGCGTCCGGCTCCCCGGCGACCGCCCGGCTCACCACCCGCCGCACGTTGGTGTCCACCACCGGGTGCCGCTGCCCGTACGCGAAGGCGGCCACCGCCCGCGCCGTGTACGTGCCGACCCCGGGCAGGGCGAGCAGCTGCTCCAGCCGGTCCGGCACCTCGCCGCCGTGCCGCTCGACGATCGCCACCGCGCAGTCGTGCAGCCGCATCGCCCGGCGCGGGTAGCCCAGCCTTCCCCACATCCGGATCGCCTCGGCGGGCGGGTCGGCGGCGAGCGCGGCGGGTGTGGGCCAGCGGGCCAGCCACGCCTCGTACGCCGGCAGCACCCGCACCACGGGTGTCTGCTGGAGCATGACCTCGCTGACCAGGATCGCCCACGCGCTCACGCCGGGCACCCGCCATGGCAGGTCGCGGGCGTTGCGCTCGTACCACCGGCTGACGAGGGTGGCGAAAGTGTGCTCGGACATCGCGCCGTCGATCATGTCACGGGCCGCCTTCCCGCAGGTTGGGCGGGCCGGGCGGGGCGACGCGGAGGCCGCCCCCCCGATCGGGCAGAATGCCCGGATGAGCGAGCTCGCGATCACCGTCATCGGCCGGGACCGGCCCGGCATCGTGGCCGACGTCGCCGAGGTGCTCGCCCGGCTGGGCGCGAACCTCACCGACTCCACCATGACCCGGCTGCGGGGCCATTTCGCGATGACCCTGATCTGTGTGGGCCCGGCCGCCGCCGACGTCGAGGCCGCGCTGGCCCCGCTCGCCGCCGACGGCCAGCTCCTGGCCACCGTACGGGCGGTCGCCCCCGACGGCGCGGCCGCGCCGACCGGTGAGCCGTACGTGCTGGCGGTGCACGGCGCGGACCGGATGGGCATCGTCGCGGCGATGACGCGGGTGCTGACCGACGCGGGCGGCAACGTCACCGACTTGAGCACCCGGCTGACCGGCTCCCTCTACGTGGTGGTCGCGGAGGTGGACCTGCCGCCGGGCACCTTCGACGAGGTGGCCGGCCGGTTGGCGCTGGCCGCGGCGGAGTTGGGCGTGGGGGTCAGCCTCCGCCCGGCGGACACGGACCTGCTGTGACGACGGAGTACGCGGGCCTCGCCGGCTGGACACCGGCGGCGCTGCCGGTGCCGGGGGAGGTGCGCCCGGTGGTGTCCGCCCCCGACCCGGTGCTCAGCCGGCCGGGGCCGGAGGTGGATCCGACCTCGGACGAGGTGGTCCGCCTGGCCGCCGACCTGATCGCCACGATGCGGGTCTCGCCGGGTTGCGTGGGCCTCGCCGCCCCGCAGGTCGGCGTGAGCGCGCAGGTGTTCGCGGTGGACGTCACCGGTCACCCGAAGGCGCTCACCGTGCACGGCACGTTCGTCCTGTGCAACGCCCGGGTGGTGGAGGCGACCCGGTGGAAGAGCGGCCGGGAGGGCTGCATGTCGGTGCCCGACCTCACCGGCGACGTCAAGCGGGCCAGCCGCCTGGTCGTCGAGGGGCTGCTGCCGGGCACCGGGGCGCCGGTGCGGCTGGTCACCGACGGCTTCGAGGCCCGCGCCCTGCAGCACGAGATCGACCACTGCCTCGGCCTGCTCTTCCTGGACCGGGTGGCCGGGGCGCACGCGATCTACCAGCGCAAGGTCTACCAGTGACCGGTCCCGGCGCCGCCGGGCCGGGTGCCGCTGCGGGCGGGACCGTCGTCCCCGGCGGGGTGTCGCTGTCGTGAGTGGAGGGTCGTCACGGTGAGCCGAGGGTGCTCCGGCGCGTCGCGCCCGGCGACGGTGCGTCGCGCCGCTACGGTGGGGGCATCATGCGTCTGACGGTCGGCCCCCTGCCACCCGCCGTGTACTGGCGGCGTCGCGCCGTCGTACTTGGAGCGGGCCTTCTCTTCCTGATTGTCCTGCTCTATTCCTGTAATGGCGCGGGCAACACCGGCACCACGCCGCAGTCGAAGTCGACTCCGACCCCGACGGCGACCCCGGGTGCGGGCGACCCGTCGGCGGTGCCCGACCCGAGCGGCTCGGTGCTGACGCCGCAGACCGGCCTGCCGCCCGGCGGGTCGGACGACCCGGGCAACGACCCGGGCTCGTCGGGGGGCGACGAGGGCGGGTCGAGCGGCGGTCCCTCCGGCGGCGACGGCGCTCCGGCCGGGCCCGGTGCGGACGCCGGGACGTGCACCGACGCGGAGATCTCGGTGACGCCGGTGGTGCTGCCGACGTCGGCGCAGCAGGGCACCGTGGTCAGCCTCCAGCTCAAGATCAAGAACAAGTCGGACCGCACCTGCAGCCGCGACGTGGGCGCGGACTTCCAGGAGCTGTTCGTCAAGTCGGGCGCGGAGAAGGTCTGGTCCTCCGACACCTGCGGCAACGTCAAGGGCTCGGACGTGCAGTCGTTCACGCCCGGCTTCGAGCGGTCGTACCAGGTGGACTGGAACGGGCGGGACACCAGCCGCTGCAAGGACGGGCTTGCCAACGGCCCGTTCCCGCCGGCCGGGGCGTACCAGGTCTTCGGGCGGCTCGACACCAAGCTCAGCTCGCCGGTGAAGCTCACCATCACCGGCTGACGACCGCCCGCCGCCGAGGCGGCTCCGACGCCCGGCACCCGGCGGCTTGGTCCCACTGCCGCCGGGCGTCGGGCGCGTCAGACGTAGCGTTCGAGGATGGAGGCCTCGGCGAGCCGGGACAGCCCCTCCCGGACGCCGCGGGCGCGGGCGTCGCCGACGCCCTCGACGGCCTGCAGATCCTCCACGGTGGCCCCGAGCAGGCGCTGGAGGCTGCCGAAGTGCAGCACCAGCCGGTCGACGATGGCCACCGGCAGCCGGGGGACCTTCGCCAGCAGCCGGAAGCCGCGCGGGCTGACCGCCGCGTCCAGCGCGTCGGAGGCGGCCGGGTAGCCGATGGCCTTCGCCACCGCGACCAGGTCGATCAGCTCGGTGGCGCCCAGCAGGTCCAGCTCCACCAGCGCCTCGTCGAGGGTGCGGGACTTGCGGCCGGCGGGCAGGTAGTCGCGGATGACCAGGGTGCGGTCGGCGTCCACGCCGGCCATCAGCTCGTCGAGCTGCAGCGCCAGGAGGCGACCGTCGGTGCCGAGCTCCACCACGTAGCCGGCGATCTCGTCGGCGATCCGGCGGACCATCTCCAGCCGCTGCACCACCGCCACCGCGTCCCGGACCGTCACCAGGTCCTCGATCTCCAGGGCGGAGAGGGTGCCGGAAACCTCGTCGAGACGCAGCTTGTAGCGCTCCAGGGTGGCCAGGGCCTGGTTGGCCCGGGACAGGATGGCCGCCGAGTCGTCCAGCACGTGCCGCTGGCCGTTGACGTAGAGGCTGATGATCCGCATCGACTGGCTGACGGAGATGACCGGGTAGCCGGTCTGCCGGGCCACCCGCTCGGCGGTGCGGTGCCGGGTGCCGGACTCCTCGGTCGGGATCGACGGGTCCGGCATCAGGTGCACCGCCGCCCGGACGATGCGGGTGCCGTCGCTGGACAGCACCACCGCGCCGTCCATCTTGCACAGCTCCCGCACCCGGGTCGCCGAGAACTCCACGTCCAGCGGGAAGCCGCCGGTGCACAGCCCTTCGACGACCTTGTCGTAGCCCAGGACGATCAGCGCGCCCGTGCGGCCGCGCAGGATCCGCTCCAGGCCGTCACGCAGCGCGGTGCCGGGGGCCATGAGGGCGAGATTGGCCCGCAGCGGATCACCGCTTGCGCCGCCGACACTCCCGGTCACGCTGACGCTGATCGGACGGGCGGGCGAGCCCACGGCACCGGTGCGGGCGTGGGGTGTCGCGCCGGCGGTTTTGCTGGCATCGCGGTCGATCGGCACGCGCACAGTCTACGGACTGGCGTGCGGTGGGTGCTGTCGTGGTTACTGTGATGTGTCACGATGCCCCCTGTCGACCGGGTCGGGAGGCCCGCCGCGCTTGTCCGGAATCGCACCGGCGGTCCGACCCGACGGCCACCGTCGGTCACTCCGCCGATGCGCGGGCGGCACACTGGAGCGCCGAGCGCACGTCGGTGACCTCCATCACGCGCATGTTCTCGGGGCCAGCCCCGGCGCTCTCCGGGCCGCATCCCGGCGGCACGAGGGCCACCCGGAAGCCGAGCCTCGCCGCCTCGGCGAGCCGGCGGGGCACCGCGCCGACCCGGCGCACCTCGCCGGTGAGGCCCACCTCGCCGATCGCCACCAGGTGGGGGTTGATGGCGAGGTTGAGGCCGCCGGAGGCGACCGCGAGGGCCACGGCCAGGTCGGCGGCCGGCTCCACCACCCGGATGCCCCCGACGGTGGCCGCGAAGACCTCCCGGTCGTGCAGGGTCAGCCGCTCGGCGCGGCGCTGGAGCACCGCCAGCACCATCGCCAGCCGGGCCCCGTCCAGACCCGACACGGTGCGCCGGGGCGAACCCGCCACGGTCGCCCCGATCAGCGCCTGGACCTCGGTGACCAGGGCCCGCCGCCCCTCCATCGCCACGGTGACGCAGGTGCCCGGCACCGGCTCCGAGTAGCGGGTGAGGAACAGCCCGGACGGGTCGGCGAGGCTGCTGATGCCGCCCTCGTGCATCTCGAAGCAGCCGACCTCGTCGGCGGCGCCGAACCGGTTCTTCACGCCGCGCACCATCCGCAGCGAGGAGTGCTTGTCGCCCTCGAAGTGCAGCACCACGTCGACCAGGTGCTCCAGCACCCGGGGCCCGGCCACCTGGCCGTCCTTGGTGACGTGGCCGACCAGGACGGTGGCGACCCCCCGCTCCTTCGCCACGGCGACCAGGGCGGCCGTGACCGCCCGCACCTGGGTCACCCCGCCGGGCACCCCCTCGGTGCCGGCGGTGGAGATGGTCTGCACCGAGTCGAGCACCAGCAGCCCCGGCTTCACCGCGTCGAGGTGGCCGAGGACCGCGCCGAGGTCGCTCTCGGCGGCCAGCCAGAGCTGGTCGTGCAGGGCGTTCATCCGCTCGGCGCGCAGCCGCACCTGGCTGACCGACTCCTCGCCGCTGACCACCAGCGACGGGCTGCCGGCGGTGGCCGCCCACTGCTGGGCGACGTCGAGCAGCAACGTGGACTTGCCGACCCCCGGCTCGCCGGCGAGCAGCACCACCGCGCCGGGCACCAGGCCGCCGCCGAGCACCCGGTCGAGCTCGCTCACGCCGGTGGGGCGGGCCTTGGCCGGTGCGGCGCTGATGGTGGCGATCGGCCGGGCCGGCTCGGCCGGCATCCGGGAGCTGACCACCCGCCCGGAGACGGTCGGGCCGGTCACCGTGCACTCGACCACCGAGCCCCACTCGCCGCACTCGGGGCAGCGCCCCACCCACTTGGGCGGCTGGTGGCCGCAGGCGTCGCACTCGTAGGCGGGACGGGGCTCACGGGCGGCCCGGCCGCGCGGGGTCGCCCTGGAGGGTGTCGATCGGGGCGTCGTCACACCGGAACGTTAGTCCCCCCGTACGACGAAGCACCGCCGGCATGGCGGGTGCCACGCCGGCGGTGCGGTCGAGCTGTTGGCGGTCGGCGGTCAGTCGCCGTGGCCGGAGCCCTCGGTGCCGCCCTCCGCGCCGTGCGCGCCCTCGCGCTGCACGATCTGGGACGGCTGCGGGAGCGGGGTCAGCGGGACGCCGACCGGGGCCGGGGTGCTGACGGTGTTGCCGTTGCCGAAGTCGAAGGTCAGGTTGACCTGCTGGCCGGCGAGCAGCGCCTGGTTGAGGCCGACGAGCTGGAGCGACCGGCCACCCTGCACGTTGAGCTGGACGTAGCCGAGGGCGGGAATCTCGAACCGGGCCGGCTCCCCGGCCGGGGCCGACGGGCTTGGCGAGGCGGACGGGCTCTCCGACGCGCCCTCGGACGGGCTGGCCGACCCGGAACCCGACGGCGACGCGGACCCGGACGGCGACGCGCTCTCCGACGGCGACTCGCTGGCCGACGCCGACGGGCTCGCCGAGGCGGACGCGCCGCCGCTGATCACGATCTCCCGCGCGCTGTCCGTGGTGACGGTCACCGTCACCGGGCTCTGCGTGTCGTTGTAGAGCACCGCGTTGACGGCGGCGTTCGCGCCGGCCTGGTAGCCACCTGCGCCCGGGTATTCCACGTAGAGCCCGCGCACCTTGTAGGCGTTGTCCGAGGTCTGGATGTTGACGCCCTGGACCGACGGCTCCTTGTTGGCGGTCTCGGCCACCTGGCCGGCGCCGCAGCCGGTCGCCAGCAGGCCGGTCGCCGCCGCCACGCCGGACAGCAGCAGGGCCGCCCGCCGGGAACCCCTGATCGAGCGCGTCACGTCGGTCCTCCTCGTCACGATCCCCACCCGGCCGTCGCCGGGCACGGTGGCCATACCCGCGCAGACCGGCTTCAGGGTAGTTGGGGCTGATCGAGAGCCGCACGCCGACCCGGCACCACCACCTTCCCGGGGCGCTCAGAGCACCCGCCCGCCGGTGACCAGCAGCACCACGTCGATCAGGGCCACCAGCAGCACCGCCCGGAACGCGGCCACCCCCCGGTCGCCGGAGCGGCGGGCGTTGCGGCCGGCGTACCAGGTCAGGGGCGGGACCAGCGCGGCGGTCGCGACCGCCGACAGCCCGAACCACGACGGCGGCCCGGGCGGCCCGGCGACCAGGGTGACGGTCGCGGCGAGCAGCAGCGCGGCGGCGGCCACCCGGCTGCCGGCCGCGCCGAGCCGGTGCGGCAGCCCCCGCACCCCGGTCCGGGCGTCGTCGGCCAGGTCGGGCAGCACGTTGGCGAAGTGCGCGCCGGCCCCCAGCAGGGCGGCGGCGGCCACCAGCCAGGCCGGCGGGCCGGGGGCGCCGGGCAGCGCGAGCACCACGAAGGCGGGCAGCGCGCCGAACGACACCGCGTAGGGCAGCACGGAGAACGGCGTCGACTTCAGCGGCCAGTTGTAGGCCAGGGCGGAGACCAGGGCCACGGTCGCCCAGACCGCCGCCGTGCGGTTGGTCGTCGCCGCCGCGAGCAGCACCGTGGCCAGGGTCGCGGCCCGCGTCGCCAGCCCCACCGCGCGCCGGCTCACCGCGCCGGCGGCGACCGGCTTGTCGGTACGCCCCACCGCCGCGTCCCGGTCGGCGTCCAGGTGGTCGTTGGACCAGCCGACGGCGAGCTGGCTGGCGAGCACCGTGAGCGCCACCGCGGCGACCCCGGACGCGTGGTGCCCCACCCCCACGGCGAGCAGCCCCGCCACCACGGTCACCGCCGCGGCCGGCTCCGGGTGACTTGCCCTGAGCAGCCCTAACACCGTCGTCGCCATATGGGAAGTCTGGTCGTTACCGTCCGGTCGTGCCACGCTCGGTGCCATGCGTGACGGATCGTCCTCCGTGTCCGACCGGCCGCGCGTGCTGCCGCCGAACGATCCCCGGCAGTACGACGACCTGGCCGACGAGTGGTGGCGTCCCGACGGGGCGTTCGCCATGCTGCACTGGCTCGCCCGCGCCCGGGCGGCCCTGGTGCCGCCGGCCACCCGGCCCGACGCCCTCCTGGTCGACCTGGGCTGCGGCGCCGGCCTGCTCGCCCCGCACCTGGCGGGCAAGGGCTACCGGCACGTCGGCGTCGACCTCACCCGCTCCGCCCTGACCCAGGCCGCCGCGCACGGGGTGACCCCGGTCAACGGCGACGCCACCGCCGTTCCGCTGGCCGACGGCTGCGCCGACGTGGTGGCCGCCGGTGAGCTGCTGGAACACGTGCCGGACTGGCGGGCCGCCGTGGCGGAGGCGTGCCGGCTGCTGCGGCCGGGCGGCCTGCTGGTGCTGGACACGCTCAACGACACCGTGCTGAGCCGGCTGGTCGCGGTGGAGATCGGTGAGCGGCTGCCGACGGTGCCCCGGGGCATCCACGATCCACGGTTGTTCGTGGACGACCGGGAGTTGATCGCCGAGTGCGCCCGGCACGGCGTCGAGCTGCGGGTCCGGGGCGTCCGGCCGGAGCTGGGCGGCACCCTGCGCTGGCTGGTCCGCCGGCTGCGGGCCGGCCGCCGGCCGCCGGTGGGCGGCGGCCTGTCGCCGTCGGGCGGGCGGGAGCCCCGGATCAGGTCGACCTGGTCGACGGCGGTGCTCTACCAGGGGCGCGGCGTCCGGCGCGGATAGCCGGGCCCGCGCAGGGGTACAGGTGAGGCCGGACCGCGACAGCTCCGCCTCTCGTTGGTGACGACGTGGGGTACGCGAACGAGAGGTGGGGAACGTGGCCGTACCGGTGATCGCGGGTCTGGGCACGGCGCAGCCGCCGGGGGCCACGCAGGACGAACTCTGGTCGGGCTTCTTCGCCGGCCACTTCCCCGATGCCACCCGGGCGCTCGCGCAGCGGATCTTCGCCAACTCCGGCGTGACGCGGCGGCAGGCGGCGGTCAACCCGCTGCTGGAGGACGTCTCGGACTGGCCGACGGAGCGCCGGATGCGCCGCTACCAGGTCGAGGCGCTGCCGCTGGGCAAGGAGGCGGTCGGCCGGGCGCTCACCGCCGCCGGCCTGGACGCCGGGGACGTCGGCATGTTCATCGTCTGCTCGTGCACCGGGTACGCCACGCCCGGCCTGGACATCCTGCTCGCCCGGGACCTGGGCATGGCCCCGCACACCCAGCGGATGGTCGTCGGCCACATGGGCTGCTACGCGGCCCTGCCGGGGCTCGGCGCGGCCGGTGACTTCGTCACCGCCCGGCAGCGGCCGGCGCTGCTGCTCTGCGCGGAGCTGACCAGCCTGCACATCCAGCCCGCGACGGCCCGGCTGGACACCCAGCAGATCGTCTCCCACGCCCTCTTCTCGGACGCCGCCGTCGCCGCCGTGGTCGTCCCCGGCGGCCGGGGGTACGCGCTGCGCGAGGTGACCGCCATCACCGACACGTCCACGGCGGACCACATGACCTGGGACGTCACCGACACCGGCTTCCGGATGGGGCTGTCCCCGAAGGTCCCGCAGGTGCTCTCCCGCCACGTCCGGGGCCTGGTCGACGACCTGCTGGCCCGGCACGGCGCGACGCTGTCGGAGGTGGGCGGCTGGGCGGTGCACCCGGGCGGCCCGCGCATCCTGGACGTGGTGGAACGCGAGCTGGCGCTGCCGCCGCAGGCGCTGGACGCGGCCCGCGCCACCCTGGACGCCCACGGCAACTGCTCCTCGGCGACGGTGCTGCTGATCCTGGACCGGCTGCTCCGCGCGCAACGCCCGGCCGAGCGGATCCTGATGCTCGCCTTCGGCCCCGGCCTGACCCTTTACGCCGCCCTCCTGGACCACACCCCCTGACCCACCCACCCCGCCCCCAGGTTCGCCCCCGGTGATCAAGAGAAAAGCGTCAAAGTTGATCTCGACGATGACGCAAAGCTCTTGATCACCGAGCCGAGTGGGGGGTGGGGCGGGTTAGGCTCAGCGGTGTGGGTGGGGCGGGGGATGTCTGGGTTGATCGGCTGCGGGGCGGGGTGCTGGCCGGGTTGGCCGTGCTCCTCGTGGTCGCCGGCGGCGCGTGGTGGTGGGGCGCGGCTCCCCGGATCGACCGGACGGGCGGGCCGGACCGTTCGTCCGCCATGGACGCCGTGGATGCCGTGGATTCTGTAGACGCTGTGGACTCCGTGCCAACGGGCCGGGAAACGGGTCGGGAAACGGTTCGGGTCGCCCCCGGTGACAGTCCCCATGTCGTCGTCGATCCGGCGAACGGTCGGGTGGTCTTCAGGTCCCCGCGCCGGGCCGTCGTCCTCGACGGACCCACCGGGCGGGTGCTGGCCGACGATGCCAGCGGGTCCGTCCCCTACGACCGGGGCGGCGACCTCGGTGGGTTCGGCACCCTGTGGCAGGCCCGGCTGACCCTGCGCCCCGGCCTGCCGCCGCAGCAGCGTGCCGTCCCCGCCGCCGGGTCCCGGCCCCACCTGCTCCAGGCCCGGTGCACCGGCCCGGGAGAGCTGGTGCTGGTGGCCTTCCCCTTCGGCCAGCGGGAGAGCCACCGGGTGGCGTGCGACGGCTCGTCCGCCACCGTGCTGCTGGACGGCGGAAGGAAGCTCCGCTTCGTCCTCGCCGCGTCCGGCGACGCCCCGGTCGTGGTCGACGCCCGGCTGGCGGCGCTCGTCTTCTGAGCCGCAACGCAGGCCGGCTCAGGTGCCGAGGCGGGCCAGGTCGGCGCGGTAGTCCTCGGCGGAGCGCAGCTCCGCAACCACCCGGACCAGCACGCCGGCGCGGTCGACCAGCAGCGCGGTGGCCGCCCCGGGCTGCGCCGGCAGCCGCAGGAAGGTGCGCAGGCCGCCGGCCGGGTCGGCGAGCGGACGTACGGTCGCGGTGGCCGACGCCGGGGTGGCGTGGACCGTGCGGCCACCCTCCACGGTGACCACGGTCACGCCGGGCGGGGCGAGCGCCGCGGCCTCGGCGACCCGCTCGGGGCAGGGGCAGGCGTCCACCAGGATGATCACGGCGGGCGTCAGGCCGCGCAGCGAGACGGCCGAGTTCCCGGCGTCGACCAGGTCCAGCGCCGGCAGCGCCCGGCCGCTCAGGTCGGTCGCCGTCGGGTACGGCACGACGGTGGGGCGGTCGCCGCCCCGGGGCGACCGGGGCCAGGTGACGGCGAACAGGCCGGCGAGGGTGATCAGCAGCGTGACCAGCAGGACGAGCAGCGGCAGCCGCAGCGGTGGCCGGCCGTCGGGGCGGGGGAGCAGGCCGAGGCGGCGACGCCAGCGGGTCTGGTTGGCCTGGCGGCGCAGCTCGCGGCGGACCCGTGCCGCCTCCTCCGCGAGCGCGGACGGGTCGTCCGGCACGACGATGCGGCCCCACTCCGGTGGCAGACCGGGGAGGCCGTCGGCGGAGCCCTGACCCTCTGCGTCGGGCATGCCCATCGGACCCCCTGCAACCGTCTCGGCGCGCGGACAGTGTTGTGCCTCCAGGGTCCCGCACCGCCGGCTCCTCCCGCTACACCTGGGCGCGGCTGGCGCGACCGGGATACCATGGGAACAGCGCATAGCCCGAGAAATCCACGCTCCGATCACCCACGTCGGGGTGTCATCCGCCAATCACGGAGCGTGTTCAGACCATCGGTTTGGCCTCCTGTCAAGCTGAAGAAATACCTCTCACAGGGCCCCTGAGCTGCGCCAACGGTCAGGACAGCGGTGGGACATCGGTGCCTGAGCGTGTTACCCTAGACACAGCGAAAGGGGTTTCGAACCTATGGTTTTCAGTGTCGGCGAGACCGTTGTTTACCCCCACCACGGGGCCGCACTCATCGAGGCAATCGAGACTCGGGTCATCAAGGGCGAGCCTAAGCAGTACCTCGTCCTGAGGGTCGCGCAGGGTGACCTGACGGTCCGGGTGCCCGCTGAGAACGCCGAGATCGTGGGTGTGCGCGAGGTGGTCGGCGAAGAGGGCCTGGGCAAGGTCTTCGACGTCCTCCGGGCTCCACACACCGAGGAGCCGACCAACTGGTCGCGGCGTTACAAGGCGAATCTGGAGAAGCTGGCCTCCGGCAACCCGCTGAAGGTGGCCGAGGTCGTGCGCGACCTGTGGCGCCGGGAGCGGGAGCGGGGCCTGTCGGCGGGCGAGAAGCGCATGCTCGCCAAGGCGCGGGACATTCTCGTCGGCGAGGTCGCGCTGGCCGAGAAGAGCACCAAGGACGAGGCGGAGACGCTGCTCGACAAGGTGCTGACCGAGGCCTGATCCGCACCTGATCATCGACCACCCCGCAGCAGCAGAATCCGAGGACCGCGACGTGACCGCGCAGCTCAATCCGCGCGGTGACGTCGCGGTCCTCGTGCCTGCGGCCGGTGCCGGCGTACGCCTGGGCCCGGGCGCGCCCAAGGCCCTGCGTCCCCTTGCCGGTGAGCCGCTGCTCGTGCACGCCGTGCGCCGGATCGCCGCCGCCGCGTCCGTGCACACGATCGTGGTGGCCGCCCCGGCGGCCGAGGTCGACGCGGTCCGCGACCTGCTGACCCCGGTCGCCCCGGTGACGGTCGTCCCCGGTGGGGCGGAACGCCAGGCGTCCGTGGCCGCCGCGCTGGCCGCCGTCCCCGCCGGCCCGGAGATCATCCTGGTGCACGACGCGGCCCGCGCGCTCACCCCGCCCGAGCTGGTCGAGTCCGTCGCCGCGGCGGTCCGCTCGGGGCACGACGCGGTGATCCCCGTCCTCCCGGTCGTCGACACGATCAAGGAGGTCGGCCCGGGAGAGGTGGTCCTCGGCACGGTCGACCGGTCCGCCCTGCGCGCCGTACAGACCCCGCAGGGCTTCCGCCGGGCCGTGCTGACCGCCGCCCACGAGGCCGCCGGCGACCCGCTCACCGACGACGCGGGCCTCGTCGAGAAGCAGGGCGTGCCGGTGGTCTGCGTCCCCGGCTCCGAGCACGCCCTCAAGGTCACCCGCCCGTTCGACCTCGCGCTGGCCGAGCACCTGCTGGCCGGCGGCGCGTGACGCGTACCCTCGGTTCATGATCGTTCCTCGGGTGGCCATCGGCACCGACGTGCACGCCTTCGAGGCGGGCCGACCCTGCTGGCTGGCCGGCCTGCTCTGGCCCGACCAGGACGGCCTGGCCGGGCACTCCGACGCCGACGTGGTCGCGCACGCCGCCTGCAACGCGCTGCTCTCCGCCGCCGGCCTCGGCGACCTCGGCGCCAACTTCGGCGTGGCCGAGCCCGAGTGGGCGGGCGCGCCCGGGGTGGCGCTGCTCACCGAGACCGCCCGCCGGGTCCGGGCGGCCGGCTTCGAGATCGGCAACGTCTCCGTGCAGGTCGTCGGCAACCGGCCGAAGATCGGGCCGCGTCGCGCCGAGGCGGAGGCGGTGCTCTCCGAGGCGGTCGGCGCGCCGGTGACCGTCTCCGCCGCCACCACCGACGGGCTCGGCTTCACCGGGCGCGGCGAGGGGCTCGCCGGCATCGCGGTGGCCCTGGTCCACCCGGTCCCGCCCGCGTAGGGTCGCCCGATGTCGAGCGACGCCACCGCCGAGGGATACCTCCAGCGCGCCCAACTCCTGGCCGACCTCGGACGGTACGACGAGGCCGCCGGGGAGGTCGGCCTCGCCCTCGCCCTGGAGCCGGCGAACGCCGACGCGCTGACCACCCTCGCCCGGGTGCACCTGGCCGCCGGCCGCCCCGCCGAGGCGCGCGCCGCCGCCGAGGCGGCCCTGGCCCTCGCCCCGGACGCCGTCGCCCCGCTCGTCGCCCGCGGGCTGGCTCTGGTCGAGCAGGGCGAGTACGCCGAGGCGGCCGGCACCGCGGGCCGGTTGCTCGCCGCCGCAGACGACGCGTACGCCCAGCGCAGCGCCGCCGCGATCCTGTCCGGCTCCCGCAACGGGCAGCCGGCCCTCAACGCCGCCTGGCGGGGCGTCGAGCTGGCCCCGGAGGAGTCCCAGGCGCACCTGGTGCTCGCCCTGGTCGCCGCCCGGCTGCGGCTGTACGACCTGGCCGAGCGGGCGTACCGGGAGGCGCTGCGGCTCGACCCGGAGCTGGACCGGGCCGGCGACGAGCCGGGAATCGTCAGGCTGGAACGACGCTGGTACGCGGCGGCGCTCGCGGAGCTGGCGGAGAGCGTGCCGGCCGTCCAGGCGGCCCCGGTCGCGCCCGACAGGCCCCGGGGCGTCGTCGACGACCTGCGCCGGCTCGTGCTGTACGGGGCGGGCTGGACCCTCGTGGGTGCCGTGCTGGTGGCGGTCGCGGCGGCCGGGACGTCGTCGTCCGGCCCGTCGAGGTTCCTCGCGGTGCTGGTGGCGGTGAGCGGGGCGGTGCTGGGCTGGCTGCTCGCGGCGCGGGTGCCGGGGCTGACCCGTACGGTGCTGCCCGGGCTGCTGCGTTCGGACCGGTCGCTGGCCCTGGCGGTGTACGCGGTGGCCGCCGGGCCGGTGCTGTTGCTGGTCTACGCGGCGGTGGGGACGCCGTGGCCGCTCGTGGCGGCGATCGCGGTGGCGGCGGTGGCGGAGTTGGCGGTGTTCTCCCGGACGGTGCGCTGAGCGTTGTGCGCGGGGTGGGTTTCGCCGGGGCCCGCCCGCTCCGGGCGGTCCGGCTTGATCCCTGCGCGGGCGGGCCCCGGCGAACCCTGATGTGGTCGCTGTCCGTCTCGGCTAGCCCGTGGCGAGGGCGGTCAGGCGGTCTGTCGAGATGCAGGAGGTCAGGCAGCGTTCCTTGGCGTCGTTGGTGAGCTGGGCCGTCCAGGTGGTGAAGCCGCCGTCGCCGAGCTCGACGGACTCGCCGCCGGGCGTCGCGATGATCCGCAGCGCGGCGTCGACGTAGTAGCCCCGGCCACGGGTGCGCTCGGGTTCCTCGGTGAGCGGCACGCCGCCGGCCGCGAGGGCGGGCCGGACCGTGTCGTCGAGGCGTTCCCGCAGCACGGGGGAGTCGAGGACGGTGAACCGCAGCGTCGGCGCGGCGGACGGCGCCAGGCGGGCGAGGACCCGCTGCCAGTAGCCGAGGTGCAGCGCCAGCAGCCGGGCCTGGGTGCGGCCCGAGCCGGTGTCGCGGGCGCTGGACACCAGCGCGAAGAGCCGGAAGTGTGCCTGCATCCCCGCGCCGAACCGCTGCGCCCGCAGCACCCGGTGGCTGGCCGCGAGGTGCACCGCGCCCCGCCCGTTCCCACGTCGTCGCCGGTCGGCGGCCTCGACGGCCAGCGCGTTGGTGGGGTCGCTGACGACCTCCACCGGGCGGATGGCCGTGACGATGCGGTCCTGGCTCCCCGGGCTGACCGCCGCGCAGGTGCCCAGTGGCGCGACGGGGGACAGCTCCACGCCCGCCACCTCGGCGGGCAGCAGCTCCCACAGCAGCGCCTGCACGGCGGCGCTCGCGCGCGGGTCGCCGTCGGCGGGGCGGACGAACCGGTCCTCCCGCCAGCGGCGCAGCACCTCGGCGGGCCGCACCCGCGCGGCCCGCGTCCGGGCCAGGGAGAGCAGGAGCGTGGTCAGGTCCGCCGCCGGCAGGGTTTCCAAGGTCTCGCGTACGTCGTCGGGCAGCGCCGCCCACACCCGCCGCTCGGCGTCCGACAATCCGTCCCCGCTCACCCGGTCACGATGGCCGATGCGGGGCGGGCCGGTCCACCGAGTTACCCGGGCGGCCCGCCCGCCTCGGGCTCCTGCCGGGAACTGTCGTATGCCTGCCGGGAACTGCGGACGTGGTCGTGGTGGCGCATCGACCAGTGCAGCAGGCCGGTGAGCGGGCCGGTGAGGCTGTGGCCCTCGTCGGTGAGGGCGTAGTCGACCCGGGGCGGCACGCACGGGTGCACGGTGCGGGTGACCAGGCCGTCGCGTTCCAGGTTGCGCAGGGTGTGGGTCAGCATCCGTCGGCTGATGCCCTCGGTGGCGCGCTGGAGATCGCTGAACCGGCGCGGGCCGCCGCGCAGCAGCACCACGACGATCACCGTCCAGCGATCGCCGATGCGGTCCAGGGTGTCGCGGAGCGGGCAGTGCTCGCGCATCGCCTCCGTCACCCGGACGTCGGGCGGGAGGGCCAGCTCCTGGGCCAGCCGGGCACCCGGCGGGGGCGTCGTCATCGGTTACTCCGGTGTGCCTGAGGCAGGCGGATGTGCCGTCTTCCGCGATCGATCCTCGCTGTCCAGGATGGGGGCGGCAACCGCCTTTCCCAAGACGGGCGAGGCCACGTTCGTGAGCAGAGCAGAGCAGAGCGGAGCGGGATCAGATGATCGTTGGGGTGACGGGGGCGTCCGGCGGGCTCGGGGGCCGCACGGTGCGGATGCTGGCCGGGGCGGGGCACCGGGTCGTGGCGCTGACCCGCGATCCGGGCGCGGCCCTGGCCGGGGCGGGCCGGGCGGCACCGGAGCGCGTCGAGGCACGGCGGGTCGACTTCGACGAGCCGGCGGGGCTTCCGGCGGCCCTCGCCGGGATCGACCGACTGCTGATCGTGAGTACGGACGCGTGGGAGCCCGCGCGGCGGATCGCCCAGCACCGGGCGGCCATCGACGCGGCGGTGGCCGCCGGGGTGGGGCACGTCGTCTACACCTCCCTGGTGGCCTGCGACGGGCCGCCGGAGCTGCTCAACTCCGCCCACCGGGCCACCGAGGAACACCTCCGCGGCTGTGGGCTCCCGTGGACGGTCCTGCGCAACGCGATCTACGCCTCGGGGGTCGCGGAGCTGCTGGCCCCCGCCGTGTCCACCGGTCGGCACGTGACGAACGCGGGGGACGGCGCGGTGGCGTACGTGGCCCGGGACGACTGCGCGGCCGTGGCCGCCGCCGTGCTGACCGCCGGGCCGGAGCCGGCCGGTGGCCTCGCGGGGCGGACGCTCGACGTGACCGGCCCCGAGGCCCTCACCGCCGTCCACCTGGCCGGGCTGCTCGGGGCGCGCCTCGGCCGGCCCGTCGAGGTCGTCCACGTCGACGACGACGCGTACCGGGACCGGCTGGTCGGGGCAGGGACACCGGCGCCGGTGGCCGCGGCGCTCGTCGCCCTCGGGCGGGCCGTCCGGTCGGGGCGGTACGGGCGGGTCTCGACGACGGTGCCGGAGCTGACCGGCGGGCCCGCCCGCCGGGTCGACGCCTCCGTGGTCGTGGCGTCCTAGCCGGCCGGAGGGGCAGCGGGTCGGGCCCAGGTCCAGGCGTACGCGGGGTCCTCGCACTCGTCCGCCGCGGCGCACAGGTCGAGGGGGCGGAACGTGTCGACCATGACGGCCAGCTCGTCGAAGAAGTCGACGCCGATCGAGCGCTCGGCCGCGCCGGGCTGGGGGCCGTGGGTGAAGCCGGACGGGTGCAGGGAGATGGAGCCCTGCCCGATGCCGGAGCCGCGCCGGGCCTCGTAGTTGCCGCCGGTGTAGAACAGCATCTCGTCGGAGTCGACGTTGTGGTGGTGGTAGGGCACCGGGATGGCGTCGGGGTGGTAGTCGACCTTGCGGGGCACGAACGAGCAGATCACGAAGTTGGGGCCCTGGAACGTCTGGTGCACGGGCGGCGGCTGGTGGATGCGGCCGGTGATCGGCTCGAAGTCGTGGATGGAGAACGCCCACGGGTAGAGGTGGCCGTCCCAGCCGACGACGTCGAACGGGTGGTGCGCGTAGACGTACCTCGTCCAACCGCGCCGGTGCCGGACCAGGACCTCGACGTCGGAGCCGTCGACGAGCAGCGGGGCGTCCGGCCCGCGGACGTCGCGCTCGCAGTAGGGCGAGTGCTCCAGGAACTGGCCGCGCACCGACAGGTAGCGCTTGGGCGGGCCGACGTGCCCGGCGGCCTCGATGGCCAGCAGCCGGGCCGGCTCGTCGCCGGTGGGGACGAGCCGGTGGATGGTCGACGTCGGGATGATGACGTAGTCGCCGGCCACCGCGTCGAGCGCGCCGAACGGTGACTCGACCCGCAGCGCCCCGGACTCCAGGTAGAGGCAGTGGTCGCCGGTGGCGTCACGGAACAGCGGGGACGGCCGGTCGGCCGACACGTACGCGATGCGCACGTCGTCGTTGGCGAGGAGGTAGCGCCGGCCGAGGATCGGGTCGGCCCCGGTGTGGTCGAGCTGGTGGGTGCGCAGGTGGCGGGGCTTGAGCGGCAGGTTGGGCACGCGGGTGACGGCCGGCGGGTCGTACGCCTCGGCGGCGACGATCGCGGTGGGGGCGTGCCGGTGGTAGAGCAGGGACGAGTCGGCGGAGAAGCCCTCCTGGCCCATCAGCTCCTCGGCGTAGAGGGTGCCGTCGGGCTGGCGGAACTGGGTGTGCCGCTTGCGGGGCACGTCGCCGACGCTGCGGTAGTACGGCATGTCGCCTCCCGATTCGTCGCGTTCACCCGAGCATGGGCGCGTTCACCGGCCATCGTCCCGTTCACCGGCCGCTCGCGTCCGATAACCGGACGCTGTTGTCCGTTCCTTGTAGCGTCCCGTAAGTTCTTGTTCCGTGTCAACGCACGTGCCACACCTCCTCGCCGGCCTCGTCGACGACGCCGCCGTCTTCCCGCCCGGCAGTGCGGCGCTGCCCGACGCGCTCGCCGCGCACCGTCGGCACCGCGACTCCTGGTACGCCGACCTGGTCGGCCCGCTGCTCGTGCCCGCCTCGGCGGTCGTCTCCGGCGAGCTGGCCCGAGAACTGGTCGACGCGCCGGATGGCCCGGCCGGCCCCGCCGCGTCCGCCGGCGACAGCGCCGCAGACGGCCCCGGGGTCGGGTCGAGCCTCGTGGTCGGGCTGATCGGCGACACCGGGATCGACGGGCTGCCCGCCGCGCTGGCCGCCCTGCCGGCCGGCGTCACCGCCCGCCAGGTCGAGGTGGCCGTCGCCAAGCGCGGCGAGGACCCCCTGCCCGGCCTGACCGCGCTGCTGGGCCTGGCCGGGCGGTCCGGCGGGTTCGACGTCCACGCCGAGCTGCCGCTGACGTTCGGGCTGATGGGGGCGCTCGACGCGGTCGCCGCCGCCCGCGCCGACGGGGTGCCGGTCGCGGCGAAGTTCCGCACCGGCGGGCTGGCCGCCGAGCTGTTCCCCACCCCGGTCGAGCTGGCCGCCGTGATCTGCGCCTGCCGGGACCGGGCGCTGCCGTTCAAGCTGACCGCCGGGCTGCACCACGCCGTGCGGCACCGCGACCCGGAGACCGGCTTCACCCACCACGGCTTCGGCAACGTGCTCGCCGCGACCCTCGCCGCCGCCGACGGGGCCGAGGTGGACGAGGTGGCCGCCGTGCTCGCCACCACCGACCCGGTGCCGCTGGTCGAGCGGGCCCGGGCCGCCCGCGCCGCCGACCGGCCGCTGTGGGTGGGGTACGGCTCGTGCAGCATCACCGAACCACTGACCGACCTGATCCGGCTGGGCCTGGTCGACGCAGGACACGACGGGAGCGGGGGAGACGACGTGAACGCAGGACACGACGGTGACGGGGGACACGGGGCATGACCTGGGTGACGGGTGCCGAGGGCTCGGCGTACGGGGTGCGCAACCTGCCGTACGGGGTGTTCCGCACCGGCGGGGGCGACCCCCGTGTCGGCGTACGGATCGGGGAGTTCGTGCTCGACCTGGGCGCGGCCGAGGCGGCCGGGCTGGTGCTGGCCGCCGGCGCGCTGGGCCGGTCCACGCTCAACGCGTTCCTGGCGCTGGGGCGGCCGCAGTGGACCGCCGTCCGGCAGCGGGTGACCGAGCTGCTCACCGACCCCGCCCACCGGCCGGCCGTCGAGCCGCTGCTGGTGCCGCTGGCCGAGGCCGAGCTGCTGCTGCCGTTCGAGGTGGCCGACTACGTCGACTTCTACTCCTCGGAGCACCACGCGGGCAACGTCGGGCAGATCTTCCGCCCCGGCCAGCCGCCGCTGCTGCCCAACTGGAAGCACCTGCCGATCGGCTACCACGGCCGGGCCGGCACCGTGGTGGTGTCCGGCACGCCGGTCGTGCGCCCCACCGGGCAGCGGGCCACCCCGGACGGGCCGGTCTGCGGGCCGTCCGTGCGCCTCGACATCGAGGCCGAGGTGGGCTTCGTCGTCGGCGTGCCCAGCGTGCTCGGCGAGCCGGTCGGAGTGGCCGACTTCGCCGACCACGTCTTCGGGGTGGTGCTGGTCAACGACTGGTCGGCGCGGGACATCCAGGCCTGGGAGTACCAGCCGCTCGGCCCGTTCCTCGGCAAGTCCTTCGCCACCTCCGTGTCGGCCTGGGTGACCCCGCTGGACGCGCTCGCCGACGCGTTCGTGCCCGCCCCCGAGCAGGACCCGCCGGTCGCGGAGTACCTGCGGGACGTGCCGCACGTGGGGCTGGACCTGCGGCTGGCCGTGGAGTGGAACGGCGAGCGGGTCAGCGAGCCGCCGTTCGCCACCATGTACTGGACGCCCGCCCAGCAGTTGGCGCATCTCACCGTCAACGGCGCGTCCCTGCGCACCGGCGACCTGTACGCCTCCGGCACCGTCTCCGGCCCCCGGCGGGACCAGGTCGGCTCGTTCCTGGAGCTGACCTGGGGCGGCGCGGAGCCGGTCACGGTCGGCGGGGCGGAGCGCACCTTCCTGGCCGACGGCGACACGGTCACCGTCACCGCCACCGCGCCGGGCCCCGACGGCACCACGATCGCCCTCGGCGAGGTGAGCGGCACGATCCGCCCCGCCCGCTGACCCCGTCAGCGCCCCGCCGTCCGTTCCGCCCGCCGACCCCGCCGCGCCCTTCGTCCGGGCCGTCCGGACCGGCGGCCTCCACCCGGTGACAGCCGGGGAACCGCGGTCGCACATCAGGTGCGACCGGTGCCTGACCCCGCTCGTTGATCGAGCCGGGTTCCCCGCGTGGCGGAACCCGGCCGGCGGCTCCGGGTGGTGCCGCCCGGCCGTCGTGGGACGTCCCAACGGAGTGGAGGCAATGAACATGATCGATCTTGCGGGTGCCGTCTGGCGCACCAGCAGCCGCTCGAACGACCAGGGGCTGTGCGTCGAGGTGGCGGACAACCTCGTCAGCAGCGCCGGAGTCGTCGCCGTACGCGACTCCAAGGACCCGGCGGGCCCGGCGCTGACCGTCAGCCCGCCGGGCTGGACCGCGTTCGTCGACGCGATCCGGGTCGGGCGTTTCCTGGCCTGACCCTGACCCCGGGGTGCCCGTCACCCCCGGATCGGCCACCAGCGGCGGAAGTTCCGCCGCTGGGGCCCCACCGCGCGCTCACCGGCCGTACCGTGGACGACACGGGAGGTGTCATGTCGACGGTCACGGTCACCGAGTTCATCGAGGCGCCCGCCGTCGACCTCTGGCGGCTCCTCGTCGACCTGCCGGTCCGCGCCGACTGGCTCCGCACGGTCGGCGGGGTCGAGCTGCTCACCCCCGGCCCGCTCGCCCCCGGCACGGCCTGGCGGGAGACCCGCACCCGGCCGGACGGGGGCACCCAGGCCGAGGAGTTCGTCGTGGTGGAGTGCGTTCCGCCCCGGCGGCTGGTGCTCGCCTCGCCGGGCATCGGCGTGTCCTACCGCACCACCTGGGTCCTGCGCACCGTCCAGCGCCGCCGCCGGGCCTGCACCGCCGTCACCGTCGCGCAGGAGGCGGTCGCCACGGCGCCGTACGGTCGGGTGCTGGCCCTGCTCTTCGGCGGCCTGGCCGCCCGCACGGTCGAGGGCACCTTCCGTCGCGACCTCGCCGACCTCTCCCGCGCCGCCCACCCACCGACCCAGGCCGAGGCGGCCTGAAAGCGCGCCGGGCCGGTGCGCCGGGCCGGGTGCCGGCCGGCACCGGGGCGGGCCGGCCTCGGTAGGGTGCCGGGCGGAGGTGCGGCATGACTGTGGCGAAGGGACGGCGGGGCGTCGCGATGACACTCGCGGCGCTGGTCGGCGTCGCGGCGGTCGCCTTCGTCGTCCACCGGGTGCTCGCGCCGGCCGAGGTGGAGACCCCCGCCCGCGCCGCCTACCCGGCCACGGCCACCCCGGCGATCGGCGTGGTGGGCCGGCTGCCGGCGGCCCCGCTGATCGTGGACGGCCGGCTCCGCGTCTACGCCGCCACCCGCCAGGTGTACGCCGACCAGCCCGCCGACTCCCGCAACCGGGTCACCCCGTACTGGTCGTACCGGCGCTGGCCGGCGGAGGTCAGCGGGGTGGTGGCGGATGCGACCACGGTCGTCAGCCGCTGGTCGGACGGGAAGCTGGTGGCGCTGGACGCGCGTACCGGACGGGTGGCCTGGCAGTCCGACGGCCCGGAGCCCGCCGCCGGCTGGACCGCCCGCCGCACCGGGGCCGGCACCGTGTGGGCCCCGCCGGGGCTGTTCCTCGCCCGCGCCGCCGACGGCCGGCCCGTGCTGGTGGTCGCCGGCCCGGAGCGGGTCGCCGGCTTCGCGCTCGCCGACGGCCGGCGGCTCTGGTCGGTCGACGTGGACGGCGGATGCCGCGACGACGTGGCCACCACGTCGGCGGGGCAGCTCGTCGCCGTCGACCGGTGCGCCGCCCCGGTGGCCGTCGAGTTCCGCGACGTGGCCACCGGCACGCCGACGGTTCGCCTGACGCCGACCGGGGCCACCGCCGACCTCACCGTCACCCCGGTCGGCTGCGTGAGCCCCCGCTCCCGGTGCCGGGGCCTGCACACCGAGGGCTTCGCCGACGGGGCGGGCCGCGGCTGGCTGGTCGGCACCGCCGACCCGGTCGCCGCCCCGGGCCTGGACGCGGCCGGCACGGAGCTGGACGGCGAGCGCGTCGTCGGCACGGCCGGCGGGGTGGTGACCGCGCGGTCGGCCCGCACCGGCGAGGAGCTGTGGCGGCGCGCCGACCTCGGCCCGGCCCGGATCCTGGCCGTCCAGCCCGGCCGGGTGCACCTGCTCACCGAGACCCGGGACCTGGTCACCCTCGACCCGAGGACCGGCGCGCAGCGCTCCCGCTTCCGGCTGGAGGTGGGCCGCGACGGCATCGGCTGGGCCGCCGGCCTGGCGTACGCGGGCGGCGGCTACGTGGCGGTGGAGCGGCTGCGCGAGCCGGTCGCCCCGGACGCCGACGACCAGCGCTACTTCCTGATGTCCGAGCCGGTGCTGCTCGCCGCCACCTGACGGCCCCGGTGAACGGCCGGTTCGACGACCGCCCGCCGCCGCCGACGGAGCCGGCGGACCAGCAGGGCGACTCCGGCAATCGCCGCCGCCGCGGCGACGAGGGCCCCGGCACGGAGCCACCAGCTCCGGGCGAGGCGGTCGAACAGGGGGGCCCGCCTGCCGGCCTGGCCGGGCTCGGGAAAGGTGATCGTGCCGCTGGCGCTGCGTCTGACCTTGCCGCTCTCCAGGTCCAGGGCGATCCGCCACGGGCCGTCGGCCAGCTCCGCGGGGAAGAGCACCCGCACGCTGCCGGCCTCGCCCGCGGCCAGCGTCGTGCCCTGGACGACGTCGAACGGGCCGGCCCGGACCCCGCCCGGGCCGTCGGAGAGCGTGGCACTGCCACCCATGTCCAGGGCGCGCCCGCCGGTGTTGCGGACCGCGACGTCGACGGAGGGCCGGCCCTCGCCGTCCCGGGCCGGCACGACGTCGCCGATGGTGAAGTCGGACGGCGGCTCGCCGCCCGCCCCCACGTCGAGGTAGACCCGGACACCGACCCGGTGGACGATGTTGACGTTGGCCGAGGTGTCCCGGGCGGGAACCGTGGACGCCCAGACGACCCCGTAGCGCTCGCCGGCCGACGCCTCCCGGGGCACCCGCACGGTCGCGGTGAACCGGGCGCTCTCCTGCGGGTCGAGGGTGACCGAGCCCTCGTCGAGGGTGATCCAGCCGCTCAGCTCGTTGGCCGTGCGGCCCTCGGCGAACCGGAACTTGCCGTCGGCGACGTCAGCGCCGGCCGCGTACAGGTCGAGGCGGCGGCGCTCGGCGGAGTGGTTGACGACGCTGATCTTCCGCTTGATCGTGCTGCCGGGGGGCAGGTGGTCGACGATGTAGCGCAACGCCCGGGGGTCGTCGTGCCGGGCAACGGGTGCCTCCAGCAGTTGGATCCCGATCGCGCGACTGTCGGGCTCCGCGGCCGGCGCGCCGGCCCGGGCAGGGACGCCCGGACCGGCGGCGCAGAGCAGCACCGCGGCCGACCAGGCCGCGAGGCGGATCAGCGGCTCAGGCGACCGAATGTGTCACCGTCCCGGTGTAGGTGCCGGACTGGTTGGCCGACGGCACGTTGACCTCGAGGGTCGGGTTCCAGGAGGCCGAGTTGATGCCGGTGCCGCCGGTGTGGGTGAACGCGGTGACCGGTGTGGTGTTGTCCAGCGGCACGGCGTTGCCGGAGGCGGTCTGCCCCTCGGTGAAGGTGCCGGTGCCGCTGGTGGCCGTCGCCGGGCCCGACCAGTAGTCGACGGCGGTGGCGGGGACGGTCTCGGTGGCGGTGGCGGTGCCGGTGGTGAAGTCGGTCGAGGTCACCGACGCCGTCCACGAGGCGTCGGCGCCCGTGGCCCGGGTGTCGGACACGGTCACGGTGCCGAGCTGCCCGGTGATCGTGGTGCCCGGCGCGCCGGAGCCGAGGTTGGCCGTGGCGGGCGCGTCGATGTCGAGGGTTCCGGCGAGGACGTCGAAGGTGACAGTGGTGGTGTCGGTCGGCGCGGCCAGCGCCGGCGAGGCGACCAGGGCGGCGGTGGCGGCCGCGGCGGTCGCGGCCAGGATCGTGCGAGTACGCATGCTCTCTCATCCCTTGCTCGGTTGGTGCGGACCGTCGTGGTCGAGGGCCCACGAGCCAGGATGGACGTTAGCGACAAGAGTGTCTTAAGGGTTTAAAACGGGACAAAAGCCTGGAGTTGGTCGTCCATAGCCGGACTACGGGCGGGTGGGCTTCCGCGAACCCTCATCGCTGCCGGCGTCGGAAGGGTTACCTTCCCCCCATGCCCGGCCATATCGGCTCCGCAGCCGCACCGCGAGTCCTGGGCGGCGCCTTGGCTGCCCTGCTGGTGGCCGCCCTCGCCGGTGCCGGCCAGTCGGCGGACGGCGCGCCCGAAGCGCTGCCCCGGGCCGTGCCCGTCGCCGCGGCCCCGCCGCAACCGCCCCCCGGACCGTCCGCCGGCACCGTGGTCGGCTTCCAGGTGCTCCCGGGCCCGACGCAGCCCACCGTGCCGCCGCCGACGGGCACCCCCACGGGCGGGCCGACCTCGCCGCAGCCGGGACCGTCGCCCAGCGGGACCGGGCCGGCCCCGTCAGGGCAGCCAGCCCCCTCGCGGCCGGGCCGGCTGCCGGTCACCGGCGGAGCGTGGGGGGCGGCGTGGCCGCTGGCCGTCGGCGCGGCCAGCGTGCTCCTGGGCCTGGCCCTGACCCTCGCCCGCCGACGCCGCCCCCGGGGGGCATGAGATCCCCGCCGCCACCCTGATCGGGCGGCTCGGTTCGGGCCGGGGCGGCTCAGGCCAGGGCGGACTCCGCGGCGGCGAGGAACGCGTCGTTCTCGGCCGGGGTGCCGATGGTGACCCGCACCCCGTCGCCCGGGAACGGCCGGACGATCACGCCGCGCGCCTCGCACGCCTTGCCGAACCCGACCGCCCGGTCGCCCAGCGGCAGCCACACGAAGTTGGCCTGGCTGGCCGGCACGTCCGGGACGAACTTGCGCAGCGCCTCGGTGACCCGGTCCCGCTCGGCGACGACCAGCGCGCAGCGCCGCTGCACCTCGTCGGCCTGCGCGAGGGCGGCGAGCGCGCCGGCCTGGGCGGCCATGCTGGTGGAGAACGGGGTGACCACCTTGCGCACGGCGGCGGCCACCTCGGGCGCGGCGACGAGGAAGCCGATCCGCAGGCCCGCCAGCCCCCACGCCTTCGACAGGGTGCGCAGCACCACCACGTTCGGCCGGTCGAGGTAGGCCAGGCCGTCCGGCACCTCGGCGTCGGTGACGAACTCCCGGTACGCCTCGTCGATGACCACCAGCACGTCCTCGCCGACGGCGTCGAGGAACCGGTCCAGCTCCGCCTTGCGTACGGCGGTGCCGGTCGGGTTGTTGGGGTTGCAGACCAGCACCATCCTGGTCCGGTCGGTCACCGCCGCGGCCATCGCGTCGAGGTCGTGCCCGTGCCCGGCGTCGTTGGGCACCCGCACGCTGGTCGCGCCGCTGGTGGCCGCGATGATCGGGTACGCCTCGAACGACCGCCACGAGTAGAGCAGTTCGTCGCCGGGCAGGCAGGTGGCCCGCACCAGGTGCTCGGCCAGCGCCACCGACCCGCAGCCGGTGGCGATCCGGTCGGGGTGCACCCCGTGCCGCTCGGCGAGCGCCTGGCGCAGCGCCACCACGCCCATGTCCGGGTACCGGTGCGAGCCGGCTACCGCCTCGGCGACCGCCTCCACCACGCCGGGCAGCGGCCCGTACGGCACCTCGTTGCTGGCCAGCTTGATCGCCTCCGGCAGGCCCAGCTCGCGGGCCAGGTCGGCGGGGCTGCGGCCGGGCACGTAGTTGGGCAGCGCGTCGAGGTCGGCGCGGGTCAGCCGCAGCGGTGGCTCGTGACGTCCGGTGTCGGTCATGGCTTGTCTCCCGAAGGGGTGGCGGGGGTGGTGGGGTCGTCGGCCGGCTCGGCGGGACCGCCCGACGGGGCGCCGCCGGCGGCGGGGGTGCGCGGCGGCAGCCGGACCACCACGGTCTGCGCGCGCTTGTCGTGCAGCGCCTGCCGCAGCGGGTGGTCGAACAGCGGCGAGACGGCGTCCACGAGCTGGAGCAGCAGGCCGAAGCCGCAGCAGTACCAGAGCAGGGTGGGCAGGCCCAGCGTGCTCCACCGGCGCAGCGCCCGCCCGAAGCCGAGCGGCTGGTCGGCCTCGACCGGCACGGCCCGTACGCCGAGCAGCCGCTTGCCGAGGGTCTGCCCGTTGCCGGCCATCGCCGGCACCTCGTACGCGAACCAGAGGGCGGTGGCGATCAGCAGGATGGCGACCTGGAGCCCGCCGGCCTGCTCGCCGGGCTGCGGCAGCCCATCGGTGGACGTGTCGCCGGCCATGCTCCGGCGCAGCACCTCGCGGAAGTAGGGGGTGACCTCCTCGACGTACCGGTAGACGAACCAGCCGTTGACGACGGCGTTGAGCAGGAACACCGCGCCGAAGTCGATCAGCCGGGCGACGAACCGGGCACCGAAGGAGGCCAGCGGCAGCCCGTGCGGGCGGGGCACGGGCGGACGCCCCGGCCACCCCGGGTACGCCCACCCGGGCGGGTACCCCTGCCCGGGTGCCCCCGGCGGGCCGGGGATCCCGCCGGGCGGGCCGTAAGGCGGGCCGCCGACGGGGCCCGGCTGCTGGCCGGGGTGCGGCTGCTGGCCGGTCCCCGGCCAGCCGGGGAACGGGCCCGGGGCGGGCGGCGCGCCGGGCCCACCGGCCGGAGCGGGGACGCTGCCGGTGGTCGTCGGCGCGGCCGGACCGCCCTGGCCGGGTGCGGGACTGGCCGGCGGCGGGGGCTCGACCGGGGGCGGCCCCTCCGGCGGGGTGGCGTCGACGGGGATCGGCGCGCCGATCCAGCCCTCACCGTCCCAGTACCTCCTGGTGTCGGGATCGGCGGGGTCGACGTACCAGCCTGGTTGCACGCTCACGGAGCAACCTTAACGACGACCGTCGCGGCGAACTTGTCGTGGAGGCACTGCTGCCAGGGCTTGTCCCCGAGCTGCCAGAACCCGTCGAGGTAGTTGAACCCGGGCACCACCGTGGCGGCGACGAACTGCACGAGGTAGCGCCGCCCGGCCATGCCGCGGTCGAGCGTCCGGGTCGGGTCGAGCGGGACGACCCGGAGCTTCATCACCTTCTTGCCCAGCGTCTGCCCGGACCGGCACAGGTATTCGACGTGGTAGAGCCAGTAGAGCCCGAGCATCAGCACGACCAGCCCCAGCTCGGCCAGGAGCAGCGGCAGCATGAGGTCGGTCAGGAACGACTTGGGGTGGTATCCCAGGAGCCTGTCGACCGGCTCGGTCCGGGTGAACTGGTCGAACACGGTGAACCAGACGTACATCATTGCCGGCAGGAACAGCGTCAGGCCGACCACACCGGCGACGGCGCTGTCGATCAGGAAGGCCAGCAGGCGGTCGCCGAAGCTGGCCAGCGGCTGCCCGCCGGGGCCGACCGGCACCGGCGGGTGCCCGGGGCGCGGCGGGGCCCACCCGGCCGGTGGTGGGGCGTAACCGCCCGGCGGGGTCCACGTCCCCGGCGGGGCCCAACCGCCGGGCGGGGCGTAGCCGGTGGGGCCGGGCTGCGCCGGGACGGCGTACCCCGGCGGAACCGGGGCGGCGGGCGGCGCGACGCCACCGGCGGGCGGCTGCCCGCCGGCCGGCGGCGTCGGGTACGTCGGAGGCTGGGTCACGCTCG
Source organism: Micromonospora sp. DH13 (assembly GCF_020873825.1). Classification (NCBI taxonomy): domain Bacteria; kingdom Bacillati; phylum Actinomycetota; class Actinomycetes; order Micromonosporales; family Micromonosporaceae; genus Micromonospora; species Micromonospora sp. DH13. Next base: position 41,162 of record NZ_JAHWGR010000040.1, on the reverse strand, counting down.
ACAGTGTCGCAGGTGGCTACAGGTTTCCCCGCTTCTCCTGCTCCCGCTCGATGGCCTCGAACAGGGCCTTGAAGTTGCCCTTGCCGAAGCCGAGCGAGCCGTGCCGCTCGATCAGCTCGAAGAACACGGTCGGGCGGTCCTGCACCGGCTTGGTGAAGATCTGCAGCAGGTAGCCGTCCTCGTCCCGGTCGACCAGGATCTTGCGGGCCTTCAGCTCCTCGATCGGCACCCGCACCCGGCCGATCCGGGCGCGCAGCTCCGGGTCGTCGTAGTACGAGTCCGGGGTGTCCAGGAACTCGACGCCGGCCGCGCGCATCGCGTCGACGCTGGCCACGATGTCGTTGGTGGCCACGGCGATGTGCTGGGCCCCCGGGCCCTGGTAGAACTCCAGGTACTCGTCGATCTGCGACTTCTTGCGGGCCACGGCCGGCTCGTTGAGCGGGAACTTGACCTTGCGGGTGCCGTTGGCGACGACCTTGCTCATCAGCGCCGAGTAGTCGGTGGCGATGTCGTCGCCGACGAACTCCGCCATGTTGGAGAAGCCCATCACCCGCTTGTAGAAGTCGACCCACTCGTCCATCCGGCCCAGCTCCACGTTGCCGACCACGTGGTCGACGGCCTGGAAGAAGCGCTTCGGCTGGAGGCCGGCGTCGATCATCGGCTGCCGGTCCACGATCGGGCCGCGGGCCACGAAGCCGGGCAGGAACGGCCCGGTGTAGCGGGACCGGTCGACCAGGGTGTGCCGGGTGTCGCCGTACGCGGCGATGGTCGCCATCCGCACGGTGCCGTGGGAGTCGCCGACGTCGTGCGGCTCGACCAGGCCGGTCGCGCCCTGGGCGACGGCGTGGGCGTACGCGGCGTCGACGTCGGGCACCTCCAGCGCGATGTCCACCACGCCGTCGCTGTGCTTTTTCACGTGCTCCGCGCCGGGGGCGTCGGGGCGCACCGCGCCGGTCAGCACGAACCGGGCCGAGCCGCTGGTCAGCACGTACTCGGCGTGGTCGCGGAAGCCCTGCTCCGGCCCCCGGTACGCCACGCAGGTCATGCCGAACGCCGTCGAGTAGTAGTGCGCGGCCTGCTTGGCGTTGCCGACCATGAAGTGGACGTGGTCGAGCGCCTTGACCGGGAACGGGTCGCGGCTGATGTCGTGGTCGACGGCGCCGACGAGCCGGTCGACGTCGATGTCCTCGGTGGGCTTGGGTCGGTCGATCGCCTGGGTCACGGTGGCCTCCCTCGCGTACCGGCCGGCCTCGTGGGCCGCCGTGGGCTGGTTGTCCAGGAAGCATCGCCGGAGCGGATTCGGTTGGGCAACAGTTGCGCTTGTCCCTGGTCAGGTTGCGCATTCGGTATGGTCGTCACCCGTGACCGCTGTGCAGGATGTCCAGCTCGACGAGCTGGACGCGCGACTGATCGAACTCTTCGCCGAGGAACCCCGGATCGGGGTGCTGGAGTGCTCCCGGCGGCTCGGGGTGGCCCGGGGCACCGTCCAGGCCCGCCTCGACAAGCTCGTCGACCGGGGGGTGATCGGCGGTTTCGGGCCGGACATCTCCCCGGCCGCGATCGGCTTCGCGGTGACCAGCTTCGTCACCCTGGAGATCAGCCAGCGGCTCGGGCACGACCCGGTGACCGCCCACCTCGCGGCGATCCCCGAGGTGCTGGAGGCGCACACCATCACCGGCTCCAGCGACCTGCTCTGCCGGATCGTCGCCCGCTCCAACGCCGACCTCCAGCGGGTCATCGACCAGATCGTGGCGTACGAGGGGATCCGGCGGGCGTCGACGATCATCGCGCTCGCCCAGCAGATCCCGTACCGGACGCTCCCCCTGGTCCGCTCCGCCGCCCGGGGAGAAGGAAGGGCCCCCTCCTAACGCCTTTTGTCGAGGAAGGGCCCCCTTTTAACACGCCGGTCACCGAGAAAGCGCCGCGACACGGCCGCACCGGCACTCGGCGCGGCGGTGATCGTCGTTACCGTGTCCGGTGTGGCGAAGGTGGGCGGCCTCAGGATGCGTGGCTGGTTCCTGCTCGGCCTCGTCACGGTGGTCGTCCTCGCCGTGGCCGGCGTGTGGAACCCGTGGCCGGGCGTGTGGGACTGGGTCGACCGCAGCGAGCCCATCTCCGAGCCCGACGTCATCTGGCAGCAGCGCGTCGGCGGCACCCCGAAGAGCGTCACCATCGCCGGCGACACCGTGATCGTCGAGCAACGCACCCGGGTCGAGGCGCGCAGCCTCGCCACCGGCGCGCAGCTGTGGGACCGCAAGGCCGACTGGGCCGCCGTGGCCGGCGGGGACCGCGACCCCGTCGTCGCCGTGGGCAAGCTCCTGGTCAAGGGGTACGAGGTGCTCGACCCCACCACCGGCGCGACCCGCCGCCGCGACGGCGACGCGGTGGCCGTGTGGACGTACCGGAACCTGCTGCTCGACGCCCACTGCGTCGAGGCGACCGACTGCACGCTCAGCGCCTGGGACCCGCGCGGCACCGCGCCGCTGTGGACGGCGTTCCTGCCCGGCGTCAGCACCGGCCTCTTCGCCGACAACCCCGACCTGCTCGGCACCCGCCGGCTCACCGCCAACCGGATCGACGCCGGGGCGGCCGGGCCGGAGCCGGTCCCGCCGCTGCTCGGCTTCCCCGTCGACGGCCGGGTGCACGTGGTGGACACCGCCACCGGCCGGGTGCTCCAGAACGTCGAGCCCGGCCGCGACGAGCGGCTCGCCGTGGTCGGCGGCCGGATGCTGCGGATCAGCGCGGTCGGCCGGGACGGCGCGTGCGCGTTCACCCTCACCGCGCACGACCCGACCACGGGCAAGCAGGTGTGGCGGCGCACCGGGATCAACCTGCGCACCGCCGACAGCGCCGGCTGTGTGCAGCGGGAGGACCCGCAGGGCGCGCGGAACGTGCTGATCGGCGTGGCCCCGGACGGCCGCGAGGCGGTCATCGACGGGTACGACGGGCGGCTGCTCCAGGTCAACGACGAGGGGCAGAAGCTGATCGCCGTCGACGACCGGTACGCGCTGCTGCGTACCGCCGACAAGCGCTCCATCGTCGCCCGGGAGCTGGGCGCGGACCGCACCCGGTGGACCCGGCCCACCGGCGAGAAGAACGGCGCGACGCTCACCCCGTACGCGGCGGTGCTCACGCAGGAGAAGCCGAACCGGCTGATCGCGCTGGACCCGCGTACCGGAAAGGAGCTGTTGGTGCTGCGGACCTCGGCCAACGCCCTGGCCGTGGGCCCGGCGGGCATGGTCATCGGCGAGGGCCGCGAGATCGGGTACGTCCGCTTCGGCGCGGGCGGCAGCGGGACCGCGCCCGGCGGCGACGCCGGGGTTCCCGGCCCCGGCAGCAGCGGCGGCGACCCCGGCGACGACGCGCCGGGCAGCGGCGACGGGCCGGCCGACGAGGACCGCTGCGGCCCGAAGCGGGAGCTGTGCTGAGCGGCGTGGAGCCGGGCCGTTGAGCGCGGTCCGGCCGGGGTGCTGAGAGCGAGGTCCCTTCAGGCCCCCGTCGGGTGCGAGCGATCGACCGGTCTGCCCTAGGCTTTCCGCTCATGAGCAGTGCCGCCGCGTTCTCCTACGCTCCCTTGCTGCCGACCGGTCCCGACCAGACCGAGTATCGCCTGGTCACCGACGAGGGTGTCGACGTCGTCAACGGTCCGGGCGGGCGCCGGTTCCTCACCGTGGAGCCGGCCGCGCTGACCGCGCTGACCGCCGAGGCGATGCACGACATCGCCCACTTCCTGCGCCCCGCCCACCTGGCCCAGCTCCGGGCGATCATCGACGATCCGGCGGCCTCGCCGAACGACCGGTTCGTCGCGCTGGACCTGCTGCGCAACGCGAACATCGCGGCCGGCGGGGTGCTGCCGATGTGCCAGGACACCGGCACCGCCATCGTGATGGGCAAGCGCGGCCGGCACGTGCTCACCGACGGCGGCGACGCCGAGGCGATCTCCCGGGGCGTCTACCAGGCGTACACGAAGCTCAACCTGCGCTACTCGCAGCTCGCCCCGCTGACGATGTGGGAGGAACGCAACACGGGCAGCAACCTGCCGGCGCAGGTGGAGCTCTACGCCGAGGACCCGGACGGGCACCCCGACGCGTACAAGTTCCTGTTCATGGCCAAGGGCGGCGGATCGGCCAACAAGTCGTACCTCTACCAGGAGACCAAGGCGCTGCTGAACCCGACGCGGATGATGCAGTTCCTGGAGGAGAAGCTGCGGCTCATCGGCACCGCCGCCTGCCCGCCGTACCACCTGGCGATCGTCATCGGCGGCACCAGCGCCGAATACGCCCTCAAGACCGCCAAGTACGCCTCCGCGAAATACCTCGACGCCCTGCCGACGCAGGGCTCGATGACCGCGCACGGCTTCCGCGACCTGGAGCTGGAGGCGGAGGTGCTGGAGCTGACCCGCAACTTCGGCATCGGGGCGCAGTTCGGCGGGCGCTACTTCTGCCACGACGTGCGGGTCGTCCGGCTGCCCCGGCACGGCGCGTCCTGCCCGGTGGCGATCGCCGTGTCCTGCTCCGCCGACCGGCAGGCCGTCGCCAAGATCACCCCGTCGGGCGTGTGGCTGGAGCGCCTGGAGACCGACCCGGCGCGCTACCTGCCCGACGTCACCGACGAGACCCTCGACGCCGAACAGGTGGTGCGCGTCGACCTCAACCGGCCGATGGCCGAGATCCGCGCCGAGCTGTCGAAATACCCGGTGAAGACCCGGCTGTCGCTGACCGGCCCGCTCGTCGTCGCCCGGGACATCGCGCACGCCAAGATCGCCGAGCGGCTCGACGCGGGCGAGCCGATGCCGCAGTACCTGCGCGACCACGCCGTCTACTACGCCGGCCCTGCCAAGACCCCCGAGGGGTACGCCTCCGGCTCGTTCGGCCCGACCACCGCCGGCCGGATGGACGCGTACGTGGAGAAGTTCCAGGCGGCCGGCGGCTCGATGGTGATGCTCGCCAAGGGCAACCGGTCCGCCCAGGTGACCCGCTCCTGCCAGCAGCACGGCGGCTTCTACCTCGGCTCCATCGGCGGCCCCGCCGCCCGCCTCGCCCAGGACTGCATCCGGCACGTCGAGGTCCTCGAATACGCGGAGCTGGGCATGGAGGCGGTCTGGAAGATCGAGGTGGAGGACTTCCCGGCTTTCATCGTCGTCGACGACAAGGGCAACGACTTCTTCGCCGAGGTCACCAAGCCGGTGCTCACCGTCGGCCGCCGCTGACCATCGGACACCGAGGAGCCCCGGTCGGCTGGCCGGGGCTCCTCGGTGTCGGGTGTTCGGGTCAGTTCCGGCGGTCGTGCGACTCGTACTCGTACAGGGCCGTCGCGCCCTCTCCGCGATCCTGGTTGGAGAGGGCCAGCCGCTTCACGGGGACCATGACGCGCTGCCCTGTCGCGCTGCTGCCGGCGTCGAACCACACTTCCACCGTGTCCCCAGCCGGTAGCTTCCGCGGGCCGATCGCCAGGATCGTCATGAGGCGCACCTTCCGATGCGGGGCGGCTGGAGGCGGTCAGGGAAACTGTTCATCGGGTCGGACCTCCCGTGTCCGATCAAGGCTCCCGGTTCGCGTGGCTGCGGAAGCCGCGTACCGGCTTGACCAGCTCGAACAGCACCCCCGCCGAGTCGATCAAGGAGGTGCGGACCTCCGATCCCTCGGCGCCGACGTAGCCGACCTCGAACTCAGCCGTCAGCGGCCCACCCAGGCCCGGCACCGCGCGCAGCACCCCGGCACCGTACCGGACGTGCCACCTCAACCCGGACGCGTACTGGGTTCGGGGCGGAACGCGGGCAGACTTTAGAGTGGCGCCGTGAGCAACCAGCCGGTCCGCGACGCCTACTCGCGCATGTCCGAGCAGTACATCGCCCTGTTCGATGGTGACTGGCAGGCCCACGTGGATGACACGGCCCTTGTCCGAGACCACCTCGTCGGCTTGGACGGCGCCGTGCTCGATCTCGGTTGCGGCCCCGGGCATTGGAGCGCCTACCTGCATTCGCTCGGCGCCAACGTGACCGGCGTCGACTTGGTACCTGAGTTCATCGGCTACGCCCGGACCCACTTTCCCGGGCCGGCGTTCCAGCTCGGATCAATGACGGACCTGGACCTTCCCGACCACTCGGTGGCCGGCATTCTCTCCTGGTATTCGACCATCCACCTACCGCCATCGGAGCTGGATGCGGTACTCGCCGAGTTCCGCCGGATGCTGCCTCCTTCCGGGAACCTGGTGATCGGCTTCTTCGACAGCGACGACGATGTGGCCGCGTTCGACCACAAGGTCCACACGGCATACCGCTGGCCCGTAGACACATTCTCTGCCCGCCTGGCAAAGGCTGGTTTCACCGAACTTCAGCGCTTGCAGCAGCAGTCCCCGGACCGCCCGGACCGCAAGTACGCGGCCATTGCCGCAACAGTCGCCGCGCCGTAGTGCCCGAGCGGCACACAGCTGACTGCCGGTCGAGGCTGAGTGATCAGATCCTCTCGGAGGGTGTGGAGTCGCCCTCTCCAATGCGGTACCGCATGGTACGGTTTGGTACATGATGAAGATTACCCTGCGAGAGTTCCGCGATGGCGCGGGCCGAGTGCTGGACGGGGTCGAGCGCACCGGAGAACCGGTCATCATCACCAAGTACGAGCGGCCCGTGGCCGTGTTGCTCGGAATCGACGAGTGGGAGGAGATCGAGGCCTTCCGAGACCGCAGGGACTCGGCGGTGATCGCTCGTTCTCGTGCCGAGGGTCAGTTCGTGCCGCTGTCGGCGGCTCTGGAGTCGCTCGGGGTTGATCCCCGCGAGGTGGAAGCGCTGTTGGCCGACCGGGCCGGCGGTGCCGCGGCGTGAAGGTTCAGATCGACCGGGATGTGTTGGTCTGGCTGCACAAGCAGCCGCGCAACGTGTTCCTGACGTCCTGAGCGCGATCCTCGGCCTGGTTTCCGACCCAGTGCCGCAGAGCTCGACCGAGATGCGCGATGGGTCCGGGCGTCGGTTGCGGGTCGGGGACTACCGCGTCCTCTACCGCCTCGACGGCGACGAGTTGACCATCCACGACGTCGGGCACCGCAAGGACGTCTACTCGTAAGCACGCAGCTCCGGCGGCCTTGTGCGGTGCCACGGCTGACCATCCTCGGGGAACGCGAAAGGGGTGCCGGGCGTGAGCCCGGCGCCCCTTCGGCGTACGGCGTGGGTCAGCTCGGGTCGATGAAGATGCTGTAGTACGTCGGGCCGGAGACGATCCCCGCCGCCGTGCGGCTGCGCACCGTCAGGCTGTGGCCGTACGGCGAGTCCGCCGCCCAGCTCACCCGGGCCGTGCCGGCCGCGCCCGCCGCCACGGTGACCTCCGCCCCGTCGTCGAACGAGTAGACGAACTCGGTGGTGCCCGGCAACTGGGCGGTGAACACGAACTCGCCGGTCTGCCCGACCACGGCACCGCCCTGCCAGCCGAACACGTCCGAGGTGACCAGCGGGCTCTGCGGGTCGACCCGGAACGAGTAGTACTGCGCGTCCGTGGTCACCCCGGCGGCCGTGCGCGCCCGTACCCGCAGCTCCACCCAGCCGCCGTACGTGTTGTCGTACGCCGACGGCGTCCACTCGACGCTGGCGGTGCCGTCCGCGTTCGCCGCCACGGTCCGCTCCGGCTCGTCGCGGAACTGGTAGACGTACGAGGTGACGCCGGTGACCGAGGGGTGCGGGGCGAAGGTGAAGGTGCCGGGCACGCCCGGTCCGCCGCCGGTCATGTTGCGCGGGTACGCCTCGGACGCCACCGTCGGCGCGACCGAGGCGGGATAGAACGCCAGGCCGATCGGGTCGGACTCCACCCCGGCGCTGGTCCGGCTGAACACCTCGATCGTGTGGTGACTCGCATCTGCCGGCGTGTACGAGATGGTCGCGCTGCCGTCCGCGCCAGCGGCGACGGTGCGCGGGTCGCCGTAGTCGAACGCGTAGACGTACTCGGTGACGTCGGCCATCGCCGGCTTGAAGGTGAAGCTGCCCTCGGTGCCGGCCGGCGCGCCCGGCGTTCCGTCGAACGGCCAGTCCTCGGAGGTGACGAATGGGGCGGTGCGCACGGAGAACGTGAAGCCGGCGTCGCCGGAGAGCACCCCGTCGCGGGTGCGGCTGCGCACGTGCACCGTGTTGCGCACCACCGTCGGCGTGACCGTCACCGTGGCCGCCCCGGCAGCGTCCGCCGCCACGGTCCGCTGGGTGCCGTCGTTGAGCGACCAGACGTACTCGACCACGTCCGTCATGTTCGGCGCGAACGTGAGCTCGCGCGGCTGCCCGAGCCAGCCGTCGGGGTTGCCGTCGGTGACGGTCGGGGCGGTGTTGCGCACCCAGAACTCGTAGCGGGTCTGCGGCGAGGGGTTGCCCGTGCGGTCCACGGCCTGCACGTAGAGCCAGTCCGGGCCGTACCGCTCGGGGGCGTAACTGACCGTGGCGGTGCCGCCTGGGCCGGCGGCGGCGTAGGTGGTGAGGCCGGAGCGGCCGTACCAGAATCCGGCGACGTCGTCGGCGGCGCTGGTGAAGGTGAAGTCACCGGCGATCCCCGGGCCGCCGTGGCCGGGGAAGCCCGGGTCGGCCGGGTAGTCGGCGGAGGCCACCGTGGGCGCGGGCGGGCGGACCGTGTCCACGGTGAACCGGCACTCCGGCGACCAGCCGGAGGCGGCGTGCTCGTCGGCGGCACGGACCGCGAAGGCGTACGTGCCGCCGTCGACCAGCAGGCCGCCGGGCAGCGTGTACGGGATCGTGGCCGGGGCGTACCAGACGGAGGAGGTCCACTCGGTCCGCTCGGCGGGCCGGTCGACCGGCCACCAGGCGAAGGTGGCCCGCACCTGGTCCCCGGCGTACGGCTCCAGCTTGTCCGGGTCGGTCACCTCGGCGGTGAGGACCGGCGTGGTGGTGCCGACCAGCAGCCCGTCGGCGCAGGCCCGGCCCGAGACGCTCAGCTTGCCCGGCACGTCGGGCGCGCCGTTCGCCTGCAGCGAGACGCCCGGCTTCTCCATCCGTCGCCCGAAGTGCTTGTTGCCCTCGTGGTCGCCGGCGATCCGGGCCATCAGCGTGAGCGAGTCGCGGCCGTCGGCGACGGCCTGCCGGAACACGTCGGTGACGCCCAGCTCCAGGTAGCCGGCCGGGCAGGGCGCGGTGGGACCGACGTCGCCGACCTTCTCGCGTACGGCGGGCGCGGTGTTCCAGGTGGGCGGGGCCGCCGGGGTGTCGGTGCGCCACAGCTCCAGCTCGCGCGGCTTCGTGCAGTCGGCGACCGAGGACTCCCCGGTGACGACCTGGGCGAAGATGACCTCCTTGCCCCGGTACGGGGTGAGGTCGAAGGTGAAGTAGGCCCGCGAGGTGTGCTTCACCCCGTCGGCCTGCCACGTGCCGACGGGCACGTCGGCGTCGGTGGTGGGGAAGGCGACGGTGGGCTGCCGGGCGTCGGTGTAGCTGACGCTGGTGGGCAGGACGTACCGGGTCACGCCGGCACTGGCCGGCGCGGCGGTCACGACCAGCGCGCCGGAGGCGGCGAGCAGGCCGGCGAGGCCGATGGTGGTCACGCGGCGCGGTGCGCGCCGCGGGCGTCCGGAACGAACGCCGGTGGAACCCCCGTTGAACTGCAAGTCAGGCCCTTTCGTGGAAGGCGACGATTCCATGATCTTAATTACGTGACTGTCTTTGCGCCCTCGACTTTCGGCCCGCCCGTCCGCCGGAGCGGGCGATCATCTGCGGGCCGGCGACGGCCGGGGCAGGATGGTGTGCGTGACGACTCCAGAGGCAGCGGGCTACCGGATCGAACGCGACTCGATGGGCGAGGTGGAGGTGCCCGCCGAGGCGCTGTGGCGGGCGCAGACCCAGCGCGCGGTGCAGAACTTCCCGATCTCCGGCCGGGGCATCGAGCCGGCCCAGATCAAGGCCCTGGCCCAGATCAAGGGCGCGGCGGCGCAGGTCAACGGCGAGTTGGGCGTGATCGACGCGGAGGTGGCCGCCGCGATCGCCACCGCCGCCGCGCACGTGGCTGACGGCGGCTACGACGACCAGTTCCCCATCGACGTGTTCCAGACCGGCTCGGGCACCTCGTCGAACATGAACACCAACGAGGTCATCGCCACCCTGGCCAGCCGGGAGCTGGGCCGGGACGTGCACCCCAACGACGACGTCAACGCCTCGCAGTCCAGCAACGACGTCTTCCCGTCCTCCATCCACCTGGCGGCGACGCAGTTCATCGTCGAGGACCTGCTGCCCTCCCTGACCCACCTCGCCGGTGCGCTGGAGACCAAGTCGGCCGAGTTCGAGACCGTGGTCAAGGCCGGCCGCACCCACCTGATGGACGCCACGCCCGTCACCCTCGGCCAGGAGTTCGGCGGGTACGCCGCCCAGGTCCGCTACGGCGTCGAGCGGCTGGAGACGGCGCTGCCCCGGCTGGCCGAGCTGCCGCTGGGCGGCACCGCCGTCGGCACCGGCATCAACACGCCGCTCGGCTTCGCTGCGGCCGTGATCGCCAAGCTGCGCGAGTCCACCGGCCTGCCCCTGAGCGAGGCGCGCAACCACTTCGAGGCGCAGGGCGCGCGGGACGCGCTGGTGGAGACGTCCGGGCAGCTCCGCACCATCGCCGTCGGCCTCTACAAGATCGCCAACGACATCCGGTGGATGGGCTCCGGCCCCCGCGCCGGCCTGCGCGAGCTGCGCATCCCCGACCTCCAGCCCGGCTCGTCGATCATGCCGGGCAAGGTGAACCCGGTCGTCGCCGAGGCCGTGCGGCAGGTCTGCGCCCAGGTCATCGGCAACGACGCGGCGGTGGCCTTCGCCGGCTCGCAGGGCGACTTCGAGCTGAACGTCATGCTCCCGGTGATGGCCCGCAACCTGCTGGAATCGATCAAGCTGCTGGCCGCGTCGAGTCGCCTGCTCGCCGACCGCTGCGTGGCCGGCCTGGTCGCGAACGCGGATGTCTGTCTCGCGTACGCCGAGGGCTCGCCCTCGATCGTCACCCCCCTCAACCGCCACCTCGGGTACGACGAGGCCGCCTCGATCGCCAAGGAGGCGCTGGCCAAGGAGATGGCGATCCGGGACGTGGTGATCGCCCGGGGGCACGTGGCCAACGGCAAGCTCACCGCCGAGCAACTCGACGAGGCCCTCGACCTGCTCCGGATGACCCACCCCTGACGCTCACCGGTCGGGATGGTTGCCGGTGCCGGTGCCGGTGCCGGTGCCTGTGCTGGGGCCAGGGCGCGGCGCAGGCCCGGCACAGCCAGAGCGGCCGAAGCGCCGCGTGCGGGGTCGGCGGGGGTACGACTCGTCGGTCGCGCGCGGGCCGGGACATGGAGCGGCCTCCCTAGGGAGCTGAGTCATCTGCGTCATCGCGCCCTGGTCGGGGACGCCCGGCCGGGGGAGCGGGGCGGTCCCCGGGCGGGCGACGGGGCCGGGGGATAGGCCACTTTGGCCGTCCGCCCTGCACAGTCTGGTGATTGGGTCGCTACTTTCGGAAGCGTCTCCGGCCGTTGCGAGAGCCGGGGTGTTCCCGGCGTCTCCGCAGCTGGCGGCGCATCGGAGCGGATCACCGTGAGGGTGGAGGGCCCGCCCGCTCCGAAATACCTGGAGCTGTTCGACGAGGCGCTCGACACCGGCGGCCTCTTCGGTCGCATGCTCGCCGAGCTGGTGACCCTGGACAAGGCCCAGGTCTGGCTGCGCGGTTGGCGGGTGATCCTGGGCCAGGCCCGCGCGCTGCGCTGGTTCGATCCGCTGCACGTGCCCGGCCTCTTCCAGACCGAGGCATACGCCCGCGCCGTCTTCGAAGCAGACGACCTGCTCGATGCCGAGGAGGTGCAGCGCCGGCTTGACGATCGGATGGAGAGCCAGGCAGTCCTCTACGGAGACTGTCAGCCCCTTGTCGTCGCGGTGGTCGACGAGTCCGTGCTCCGGCGCCGCGTCGGCAGTCGCAAGATCATGTGTGACCAGGCGTCGCATCTTGCGTGGCTGGCCACGGAGCATCCGGGGGTGCGGGTGCACGTGGTGCCCTGCACGGCCGAGGAGAATCCGGGCCTGAATGGACCGTTCATCCTCGCGACGCTGTCCGACGACGTCGAGTTGGCTTTCCTCGGTGGTCAGATCGGCGGGCAGGAACTGGACAAGCCCGAGGATCTGCGTCGTCTTCAGCGGACCTGGGAGGCTACCCTCGGCGCGGCGTTGCCCCCGCAGGAGTCGATCGATCGGTTGAGGGAAGTGGCGGAGTCATGGAGTTGATGGGTGCCCACTGGCGGAAGAGCAGCCGCAGCGGGTCGAACGACCAGTGTGTGGAGGTGGCGACGGATCTTTCCGGGGTGGTCGGGGCGCGGGACAGCAAGGACCGTTCGGGACCGGTGCTGACCGTCGACGCGCACGCGTGGTGGGCCTTCGTCGCGGCGGTCCCCCGCTGACCGGCCACACGGTGCCCGGACCGGAGGTCCTGGACCGCCTCGCCCAGGAGCGGATCGTCTGGCTGTGCACGGTGCGGCCGAACGGTTCGCCGCACGTCACACCGGTCTGGTTCCTGTTCCGAGGCGACGAGTGGTGGATCTGGACACAGGAGCGGAACCGCAAGGTCCGTAACATCGTCGTCGATCCCCGGGTGTCGCTGGCGCTGCCTGACGGCAAGTTCCCGGTCGTCGCCGAGGGTGCGGCCGTGATCGTGCGCCAGCCGTTCCCCGAGTGGGTCGACGACGGGTTCCGCCGCAAGTACGACTGGGACGTCACCGCCCCGGCCGGGCCCGCCGGGGAGAACGTCCTGATCCGGGTCCCCGTCACCCGCTGGCTGATGGCTGGCAGCGCCTCGTGACCGCCGGTCGGCCGGTTGATCGACTTCATGTCGGCGACATGGCGGTATCGGGCGGGTCGGAATACCGCCACCCGCCCGACATGATCTTCAGCCTGAAGGGCGTGCAGGGGGTGGCGGGGATGACGGGGGTCGACGGGTCCGGGGCGGTCCTGCTGGAGACGGGGCGGCTGCGGCTGCGCCGGTTCACGGAGGCCGATGCCGACGCCCTGACGGAGCTGGACTCGGACCCGGAGGTCATGCGCTACCTGACCGGTGGCCAGCCGACCCCGGCCGACGTGGTCCGGGGCGAGCTGCTGCCCCGCCTCCTGGCCGGGTACGACCGGTGCCCCGGCCTGGGCCGGTGGGCCGCCGTCGACCGGGCGACGGGGACGTTCCTGGGCTGGTTCGCCCTGGACGCCCCGGCGGCGGAGCCCTCGCCTGGGGCCGCCGCCCCGCAGGCAGGCGTGCGGCCCGAGGCAGGTCCCCCGGCGGCGGAGCCCGTGCCCGGGGCGGGTGCCCCGGAAGCGGAGCCCGTGCCCGGGGCGGATGCCCCGCAGGCAGGTCCCCTGCCCGGGCCGGCAGCGGGGGCAGCACCACCGGCGGCTGCACCACCGGCGGCTGCACCACCGGCGGCTGCACCACCGGCGGCTGCACCACCGGCGGCTGCACCACCGGCGGCTGCACCACCGGCGGCTGCACCACCGGCGGCTGCACCACCGGCGGGGGCGCAACCGGCGGCGGCGCAACCGGTGACGCAGGCCGAGTTGGGGTACCGGCTGCGGCGGGCGGCGTGGGGGCGCGGCCTGGCCACCGAGGGGTCCCGTGCCCTGCTCCGGTACGCGTTCGCCACCGTCGGCCTGGCCCGCGTGTGGGCGCAGACGATGGCGGTCAACACGCCCTCCCGGCGGGTGATGGAGAAGTCCGGACTGCGGTACGTGCGCACGTTCCACCTCGACTGGGCCGACCCGATCGAGGGCACCGAGCACGGCGAGGTCGAGTACGAGCTGCTCCGCGCGGAGTGGGCGGCGCGCGAGGCCGGTTGATCGACTTCATGTCGGGCGGGTGGCGGTATCCAGCGGCCGTTATACCACCACCCGCCCGACATGATGTTCAGCCCAGCCGGGGCCGGGCGGCGGCCCGGCGGGCCCGGTAGGCGGTGACCGCCGCCCGGTTGCCGCACCCGGCGTCGCAGAATCGGCGGGACCGGTTCTTCGACAGGTCCACCAGCACGTTGTCGCAGTCCGGATGGTCGCACACGCGCAGCCGGCTCAGCTCGTCTCCGCGTACCAGGTCGGCGAGGGCCATCGCGGCCTCGACGGCCATCCGGGTGGGCAGCGGCGCGTCCCTGGGCACGGCGTGCAGGTGATATGGCTCGTCGTCGTGGCGGATGAGCTGCGGCAGCGCCCCGGCGTCGCGCAGCAGCGCATTGACGGTGGCGACGACCTCGTCGGTGTCGGCGTACCAGATCCGGCGCAGCCGGGGGCGCAGGTCCCGGACGGCCCGCAGCTCCGCGTCGGTGCGTTCGTGCCGGCCGGTCCAGCCGTGCGTGGCGAGGAACGCGTCCAGGGCCGCCACGTCGGGCAGCGCCTCGCCGTGGCTGCCCCCGGTGTTGACCAGCGCGGCGGCGGCGATCAGCGCGGGCTCGGTGTCATGGGCGAAAAGCAACTTGACTCCTGTCGGCCGACCGACCTAGCGTCACGAGCATAAAGCTACTTGACTCATGACGTCCCGAGGAGAGTCGATGCGTCAACGACCCACCGGCGTCGGTCTCGGCCTGGCACTGCTGTCGGCCGTCACCTTCGCCACCTCGGGCACCTTCGCCCGGTCGCTGATCGAGGCCGGGTGGTCCGCGGAGGCCGTGGTGATCGCCCGGGTCGGCAGCGCCGCCGCCGTCCTCGCGGTGCCGGCGGTGCTGGCCCTGCGCGGCCGGTGGGACGTGCTGCGGCGCAACCTCGCCTCCGTGGGCGCGTTCGGGCTGCTCGCCGTCGCCCTGGCGCAGGCGTGCTTCTTCAACGCCGTGCGCTACCTCCCGGTCGGGGTGGCGCTGCTGCTGGAATACCTGGGCATCATCCTCGTGGTCGGCTGGATGTGGGCGGTCCACGGGCAGCGCCCCCGCCGACTCACCGTGGCCGGGTCGGTGGCCGCGCTCGCCGGCCTCCCCGCCGTGCTGGACGTCACCGGCGGCGGTCGCCTCGACCCGGCCGGCGTGCTCTGGGGGCTGGGCGCGGCCGTCGGCCTCGCCGGCTACTTCGTGATCGCCGGGCGACTCGACGACGGCCTGCCGTCGGTGGCGATGGCCAGCGCCGGCATGGGCGTCGGCGCGGCGGCCCTGCTCGTGCTCGGCCTCGCCGGGGCGCTGCCGCTGCGGGCCACCTTCGGCGAGGTGACCTTCGCGGGGCAGCGCACGAGCTGGCTGGTGCCCATCGCCGGCCTCTCGCTGGTCGCGGCGGTCGTCGCGTACCTGACCGGGATCGCGGCGGCCCGGATCCTCGGGGCCCGGCTGTCGTCGTTCGTCGGGCTGACCGAGGTCATGTTCGCGGTGCTCATCGCCTGGCTGGTGCTGGGCGAGCTGCCGACCGTGGTGCAGCTGCTCGGCGGCGCCCTGATCGTCGCCGGGGTCGCCCTGGTCCGGATCGACGAACTGCGCGAGGCGCGGGCCCTCGGCCGGTCGCCCGCCCGCCCCGCCGAACCCGCCCTCGCGGCCGAGGCATGACCAGCCGCCATCGCGCCGTCCGGGCCGGCAGCCGGCACCCGGTCGGGGCCAGCCGGGCCCGTACCGGCACGCCCAGCCCGGGGGAACAGGGCCGACGTGGCCCGGGGCCCGGCTCGGTGGCACCCTTGCCGGCATGCTGACCCACGTCGTGTTCGACGCCGACGAGACCCTGCTCGACCTGCGCCCGGCGGTCACCGGCGGGCTGGAGGCCGTACTCGAGGAGATGCGGCGGCTGACCCCGGCGGCGGCCGAGGTCACCCTCGCGGACCTCGAGTCGGACTGGGGTGCGGTCTTCGGGGCGCTGAGCGCCGCGCCGGTCAACGAGATCCGGCGGGCCGCGCTGGCCCGGTCGCTCGCCCGGGCCGGCCTCGACGCGCACCTCGACGACCTCGCGGCGCTCTTCTTCGCCCGGCGCTTCGCGCTCACCCGGCCGTTCCCCGACGCGCTGCCCGCGCTCGCCGCCCTGCGCCCGCGCTACACCCTGGGCTACGCCACCAACGGCAACAGCCGCGCCGAACGCTGCGGGCTCACCGGCGAGTTCACCTTCGAGGTGTACGCGCACGAGAACGGCCTGCCGAAGAAGCCCGCCCCCGAGTTCTTCGCCGCCGTGGTCGAGGCCGCCGGGGTGCCCCCGCGCCAGATCGTGTACGTCGGCGACTCCCCGAGCCACGACGTCGTCGCGCCCCTGCGGGCCGGGATGCGGGCGGTGTGGCTCAACCGCGGTGGGCTGCCCCGCCCGGAGGGCGTGCCCGCCGGCGCGGAGGTGTCCACGCTGGCCGCCCTGCCGGACGTGCTCGACCGGTACGCCCGGGTCGAACCGAGCGGCACGTAGGCCGCCCGGCCGGCGGGCCGCGAGCCCGCCCCGCCGGCCGGTCCGTCGGCGTTGGATGACAGCGGGCCGACGAAAGCCTGATTGCCGTGTAATACGGACTCCCATCTAGCGGAACGCTCCCAGGTGGTATGGGATGGCTGCCACGTCCCTCAACGAGAGGATCTGATGTGGTGAGCAAGCGCTTCACCGCCGGTGCCGTCGCAACCGCAACGGCGCTGGCACTCACGGTGACCGGCGTGGTGGGCCCGGCGAATGCCGAGCCGACCGTGACCCGGGAGTTCACCGTCGTGGCGGAGTCCGGCGTCTCCGCCGACGCGGCGATCGCCGCGATCAAGGCCGCCGGTGGCACGGTCGTGTCCCGCACCGACGAGGTCGGCCTGTACCAGGTCACCAGCGACCGCGCCGACTTCGCCAGCCGGGCCGCCGCGAACGCCGCCCTGCTCGGCGCGGCCGAGAAGAAGGCCATCGGCCGCAAGCCGAAGCTCGACCGGGTCGAGCAGGAGAACCTCCTCGCCCAGGCCAAGGCCAAGGTGAAGGGTGCCCCCGCCAAGCGGGGCGCGAAGCTGGACCCGCTGGACGACAAGCTCTGGGGCCTGGGCATGATCCGGGCCGACAAGGCGCGCAAGGTGGAGCCGGGCGACCGTCGGGTCACCGTCGGCGTCCTCGACACCGGCCTCGACGCCAGCAACCCCGACCTGGCGGCGAACTTCAGCTGGTCACTGTCGCGCAACTTCGCCCCCGACATCCCCGAGGTCGACGGCGAGTGCGAGGTGGCGAGCTGCCTCGACCCGGTCGGCACCGACGACGGCGGGCACGGCACCCACGTCGCCGGGACCATCGGCGCCGCCGCCGACGGCTTCGGCCTCTCCGGCGTCGCCCCGAACGTGACCCTGGTCGAGCTCAAGGGCGGTCAGGACTCCGGCTACTTCTTCCTCGACCCGGTCGTCAACGCCCTGGTCCACGCCGGCAAGGTCGGCCTCGACGTGGTCAACATGTCGTTCTACGTCGACCCGTGGCTCTACAACTGCACGGCCAACCCGGCCGACTCGCCGGAGGCCCAGGCCGAGCAGCGGGCGACCATCGAGGCCATGACGCGGGCGCTCAACTACGCGCACCGCAAGGGCGTCACCCTGGTCGGCTCGCTCGGCAACAACCACGAGGACCTGGGCGCCCCGCGCACCGACTTCTCCAGCCCCGACTACGGCGCCGACCCGTACGAGCGGCCGATCGACAACGCGAGCTGCTGGGACTTCCCGGTGGAGGGTCCGCACGTGATCGGCGTGTCGGCGGTCGGCCCGTCCGGCAAGAAGGCCGACTACTCGAACTACGGCACCGAGCAGATCGCCGTCGCCGCGCCGGGTGGCTGGTACCGCGACGGCTACGGCACCGACACCTACCGCCTCGACTCCAACATGATCCTCTCCGCGTACCCGAAGCACGTCCTCCAGGAGGAGGGCTCCGTCGACGAGAACGGCAACATCGTCGCCGGCTTCGAGGAGTCGGTGTTCAAGGAGTGCAAGGCCAACGGTGACTGCGGATACTACACCTACCTGCAGGGCACCTCGATGGCGTCGCCGCACGTCAGCGGCGTCGCCGCGCTGATCGTCAGCAAGTACGGCAAGAAGGTCAAGGGCGGTCTGGGCATGGACCCGGACAAGGTGGAGCGGCAGCTCTACCGTACCGCCGCCGAGCGCGCCTGCCCGGAGCCCCGGCTGCAGACCTACACCAACGAGGGCCGTCCGGCCGAGTTCGACGCCTTCTGCGCCGGTAGCTCGACGTTCAACGGCTTCTACGGTCACGGCATCATCGACGCGTACGCCGCGGTGACGACCCGCATGTGACATCCCGGATCCTCTCCGGCTGGGCCCGGGTGACCACGGTCGCCCGGGCCCTCGCGCGTTTCCGGCCGCTGGCGTCGCTGGCGTCGCTGGCGTCGCGCCATGTCGGCGACATGGCGGGGTCCAGGGGCCTGGGATGGCGCGATGTCGCCGACATGGCGGCGCAACCCGCCGCCCCGCCGCCCCGCCCCGTCGCGCCCCAGCTCAGGCCCAGGCACCGGCCCGTTTGGGGCCAGGTCGCCGGGTTGGGGGGCGGGTCATCGCCGCCAGCCTCGGGACACCAGGGCGGCGCGCACCTCGCGGACCACCGCCGGGAAGTCCCGGTGGAGGCGGCGGCTGGTCACGTGCAGCACGACCCAGCCCGCCCCGACGAGGTGGTTGAGCCGCTGGCGGTCGCGGTGCAGCTGCTCGGCGTCGGCGTGCCAGTGCCCGTCGTACTCGATGGCGACCCGGAAGGCCGGCCAGGCCAGGTCTGGGTGCAGGACCAGGCCCGACGCCAGCCGAACCGGGTGCTGGGTCACCGGGCGGGGCAGGCCGGCGAGCACCAGCCGCAACCGCAGCTGTGACTCCGGTGGCGACTGCGCGCCGCCGTCGGCGAGCCCGAACACCCAGCGGGCGCGCCGCCCGCCCGGCCGGTCGGCGTTGTGCTCGGTGACCGCCGTCAGGTCATCCCAGGTGACCAGCCCTCGGCCGAGCAGGCTGTCGACGATCGGCACCGCCTGGAACGGCTCCAGCCACACCGCCGTCTCCCATGCGGCCTGGGCCGGCTGCGTCCACCGCAGGGCCCCGACACCGGCGGCGGTCCCGTCGATGATGCCCAGCCCGGCGGCGGCCCGGTTGACGGTGCCCGGTTCGGCTGCGGTCCTGTCGACGGCAGCCAGGTCGGCGGCGGTCGCGTCGATGATGCCCAACCCGGCGGCGGTCCATTCGACGGCTCCCTGGCCGGCGGTGGCGGGACCGAAGGCCGGGTCTGCGGCGGCGCCCGCCGCACCCGTCCGGCTCCCGGCTGGGTGGTCGTCGAGTGTCCGGCCGCCGCCCGCCCGGTCGTCGAGTGTTCGGCCGCCGCCCGCCTGTGTGGCTGGGCCGCCACCCACTGGCAAGAGCGCCGGAGCAGCGCCGAGAGTGTGCACCCGGATGCCGGGCTGTGAGTCGATCCGGGCCGACCGGGGGACGAGCACATGCACGTCGTCGGTGAACGAGGCGGCGTGTTCGACGCCGAGCAGGTAGGCCGCCGACGGGCCGGCGAGCACGGCCTCGGGCGGCAACCGCAGCACGGCGGCGCGGCAGGCCAGGCCGTGGTCTCGGTGGAGTCGGGCGTCGGCGTACACGTCCTGACGCAGGCGCAGCCAGGACGCGCCGCGGAGCTGGTGCCGGCTTAGCAGCCCGAGCCGGACGGCCTCCGAGCCGCGGAAGACCTGCCGGGCCAGGGCAGCGGGGCGGGAAGGTTGTGGGGGCATGTCGACCAGCGTCACCGTCCCGGTACGCCTGGCGACACCCCTGTGGACAACCGGCCACCTCGCCGGCTCCCCACCCTGTGGATAACCGCCCAACCCGCCCTCGGATGTGCTAGCGGGGACGCAGTGTCGGCGACGTGGGGGTATCCGGCGGCTGGGATACCGCCATGTCGCCGACATGCCGGGCCCAACCAGCCCGGTCCGCCCCCTGCCCTGGCCGGCTCGCGTCAGGGGGCCAGCGCCGCGCTGATCGCCGCCGCTGCCGCGAGCACCTGCTCGCCGACCGACTCCGGGTCCAGCGGGGCCAGCGCCACCACGCCGACGCTCGCCTCCAGCCCCGGCACGCCGAGCACCGGCGCGGCCACACCGTACGCCCCGGGCTGCAACTCGCCGCTGGTGCTCACCGGGCCGGCGGATCCCGCGCGGGCGGCGAGGATGGCCCGCCCGGCCGCCCCCCGTTCCAGCGGATGCCGCGTCCCGGTCCGGTACGCCACGTGCAGCGACGTCCAGCTCGGCTCCACCACCGCCAGGGCGACCCCCTCGCCGCCCTCGACGACGGTCAGGTGCGCGGTCGCGCCGGCCTGCTCGGCGAGCCGCCGCAGGGCGGGCAGCGCCCCCTCGGCGAGCAGCGGCTGGGCCCTCCTCGCCAGGTGCAGCACGCCCGCGCCGAGCCGCAGCCGGCCGTCGCCGTCGCGGCGCACCATGCCGTGTCCGCTGAGCGCCCCGACCAGCCGGTAGACGGCCGCCCGGCCGATGCCCAGCCGGTTGGCCGCCTCGGTGACGGTCAGCCCGCCCGGCGCGTCGGCGACCAGGTGCAGCAGCCGCAGCCCCCGGTCCAGCGTCTGAGCTGTCTCACCACCGCGCGTGCCGTCGTCGGTCCGGGTCGTCGTGCGCTCCTGCCGCGCCGCCTCATCCACGAGGGGCAGCGTACGACCCGGCACGGGACGAACCGGGAACGCGGGGCGGCGGACGACCCGGCGCGGGGCGAACCGGCAACGTGTGGACGGCTACCCTGGAGCCGTGACGCTACGCCTGTATGACACCGCCACCCGATCGGTGCGGGACTTCGTCCCGCGGGAAGCCGGCAAGGTGGGGGTCTACCTGTGTGGTCTCACGCTCCAGGGTCCTCCGCACATCGGCCACCTCCGCTCCGGCGTCAACTACGACGTGCTGCGCCGCTGGCTGCTGGCCCGGGGGTTCGAGGTGCGGTTCATCCGCAACCTGACCGACATCGACGACAAGATCCTGGTGAAGGCCTGCGAGCAGGACCGGCCGTTCTGGTCGATCGCGTACGCCAACGAGCGGGCGCTGACCGCCGCCTACCGGTCACTGAACGTGCTGCCGCCGACGTACGAGCCGCGGGCCACCGGGCACATCCCCGAGATGCACGAGCTGATCGCGAAGCTGATCGACACCGGGCACGCCTACCCGGCCACCGACGGCTCGGGCGACGTCTACTTCGACGTGGCGTCCTGGCCGGCCTATGGCGCGTTGTCCGGGCAGGCGCCCGACGCGATGCAGGCCGCCGACGACGCCCCGGAGCGGGGCAAGCGCGACCCGCGCGACTTCGCCCTGTGGAAGGGCGCGAAGCCCGACGAGCCGGCCGACGCCTACTGGCCGTCGCCGTGGGGGCGGGGGCGGCCCGGCTGGCACATCGAGTGCTCGGCGATGTGCTGGCGCTACCTGGGCGAGGAGTTCGACATCCACGGCGGCGGGCTCGACCTGACCTTCCCGCACCACGAGAACGAGATCGCCCAGTCGCAGGCGGCGGGCCTGCCGTTCGCCCGCTACTGGGTGCACCACGGGCTGCTCGGCATCGGCGGGGCGAAGATGGGCAAGTCGCTCGGCAACGCCCTCGACCTGGCGTACGTCGCCTCGCTCGGGGTGCGCCCGATCGAGCTGCGCTACTACTACGCGGCGGCGCACTACCGGTCGCACATCGACTACACCGAGGACTCGCTGCGCGAGTGGGCCAGCGGCTTCCGGCGGATCGAGGGGTTCGTCCAGCGGGCCGCCGAGCGGGTCGGCCCCGGCGGGCTCGGCGAGCTGCCGGCCGGCTTCGTCGCCGCCATGGACGACGACCTGAACACCTCGGCCGCGCTCGCGGTGCTCCAGGAGGTGCTCCGGGAGGGCAACACCGCCCTGGCGACCGGCGACGATGTGACCGTCCGCACGGCGCTCGGCTCCGCGCGGGCGATGCTGGATATCCTCGGGATCGACCCCCTCGACGAGGCCTGGACCGGCGGCGGTCGCGTGGACGACCTGCGCGGCGTGGTCGACTCACTGGTCGCGCTGGCCCTGGAACAGCGCGCGCAGGCCCGCAGCCGCAAGGACTGGGCGGCCGCGGACGCCGTCCGCGACCAGCTCAAGCTGGCCGGCGTGGTGGTCGAGGACACCCCCCAGGGCCCCCGTTGGACTATTGGAGAGCAGGACTGATGGCCGGCAACTCGCAGCGCCGTGGCCGGCGACTGACGTCGAAGGCGGGTGCCCCCAAGGGCTCCGGCGGCAAGAACAAGGACTCCCTCGCGGGCCGGGGCAAGACCCTGCCCGCCGACGAGCGCCCCTGGCACAAGGCCTACTCGGGCACCGAGAAGCTGCCCCAGCGCACCGCCTGGAAGCAGGACAAGGAGCGCCGGGCGGCGGCCGAGGAGGGGCGCACCCCGAAGGTCGGCAAGCCGGGCACCAAGGACACCACCTGGGGCCGGGGCGGCGGCCGGGGGGTGCCGACCCTGCGGGGCGGCGCCGGCGGCCGTGGCGGCAAGCCGGCCGGGCGCACCGGGCCCCGGGTCGCGCCGGGCCGCAAGTCCAACCCGGCGAAGGACAGCCCGGAGCTGCTGGTCGGGCGGAACCCGGTGCTGGAGTCGCTGCGCGCCCAGGTGCCGGCCACCGCGCTCTACACGGCCCACGGCATCGAGATCGACGACCGGGTCACCGAGATCGTCCGCACCGCCGCCGACCGGGGCATCGCCATCCTGGAGATCAGCCGGGCCGAGCTGGACCGGATGACCGGCGGCGTGCTGCACCAGGGCATCGGCCTGCAGGTGCCGCCGTTCGCGTACGAGCCGTTCGAGGACCTGGTGGCGGCGGCGCTGGAGCAGACGGCCCCGCTGCTGGTGGCCCTCGACGGGGTCACCGACCCGCGCAACCTCGGCGCGGTGATCCGGTCCGCCGCCGCGTTCGGCGCGCAGGGCGTGTTCGTGCCGGAGCGGCGGGCCGCCGGGATCACCGCGACGGCCTGGCGCACCAGCGCGGGCGCGGCGGCGCGGGTGCCCGTCGCCCAGGTCACCAACCTGACCCGGTCGCTGAAGGCGTGCCAGGACGCCGGGTTCATGGTCGTCGGCCTGGACGCCGACGGCGACACCGACCTGTACGACCTGGAGGCGGCCGTCGGCCCGCTGGTCGTGGTCGTCGGCTCCGAGGGGCGCGGGCTGTCCCGGCTGGTCGGCGAGACCTGCGACCTGACGGTGAGCATCCCGATGGTCTCCGAGGTGGAGTCGCTCAACGCCAGCGTCGCCGCGGCGGTCACCCTCGCCGAGGTGGCCCGCCGCCGGGCCGCGGAGTCCTGACCCGCCGCACCCGACCGACGCGCCGGGCCGTCCCCGCACCAGGGGGCGGCCCGTCGTGCGTCCGGCTCCGGCAGGCGTACGCGGAAGGGGCGGCCCGCCACCCGGCGGACCGCCCCTTTCGTGCTGCTGCGTCAGATCCGCTTGCCGGTGGCGGCGTTGAAGACGTGGGTACGCCCGGCGCGCGGCTTGACGAACACGGTGTCACCCATGTTCGGCATGGTGCGCCGGTCGGTGCGGACCACGAAGCGCTCGTTGTGGCCCTCCAGCGCGGCGTGGCCGTAGACGTTCGCGTCGGAGCCCAGGTCCTCGACCAGCTCGACCACGACGGGCATGCCGCCCTCGGTGGGGCTGACCAGGTCGCAGTCCTCCGGGCGGAACCCGACGGTGACCTTGTTGTTGCCGCCCTCGGCGCGGGCCGCCTCGGCCTGCTCGCGGCTCAGCGGGATGTTCATCTCGGCGAACGCCGCGCCCCGCTCGCTGAACGGGACGGTCTTGATGTTCATGGCGGGGGAGCCCATGAAGCCGGCGACGAAGACGTTGGCCGGGGTGTCGTAGAGCGCCCGGGGGGTGTCGACCTGCTGGAGGACGCCGTCGAGCATGACCGCCACCCGGTGACCCATGGTCATGGCCTCGACCTGGTCGTGGGTGACGTAGACGGTGGTGATGCCGAGCTTCGCCTGCAGCGACGCGATCTGGGTGCGGGTCTGCACCCGGAGCTTGGCGTCGAGGTTCGACAGCGGCTCGTCCATGAGGAAGACCTGCGGCTCGCGGACGATCGCCCGGCCCATCGCGACCCGCTGGCGCTGACCGCCGGAGAGGGCCTTCGGCTTGCGGCTGAGGTACTCCTCCAGCTGGAGCAGCCCGGCCGCCTCCTTCACCCGCCGGTCGATCTCGTCCTTGGGGGTCTTGCGCAGCTTGAGCGCGAACGCCATGTTCTCGTACACCGACATGTGCGGGTAGAGGGCGTAGTTCTGGAAGACCATCGCGATGTCGCGGGCCTTCGGCGGCAGGTGGGTGACGTCGCGGTCGTCGATGTAGATCGCGCCGTCGTCGACGTCCTCCAGGCCGGCGAGCATGCGCAGGCTGGTGGACTTGCCGCAACCGGAGGGGCCGACCAGGACCAGGAACTCGCCGTCCCCGATCTGGAGGTCGAGCTGGTTCACTGCGGGACGCTCGGTGCCCGCGTAGATGCGGGACGCCTTCGCGTAGGTGACCGTAGCCATGCTGGAGCGCTTCCTTTCACCGGCAGGAACGTGCCGGACGATCCGAGTGAAGGAGCGACCGGCGTCGTGTGACGCCGGCCATCGGGCGACACGCCGGGCAGCCGGGGCCGCCGGAAGTGTCATCCGTGTCACTGCACGGTAAACGCCTTTTCGTATCCTGCCAAGACATGAAGCATCGGGTGGGACGGACGGCATACGCATTCCGGTCAGTCGGGCACAGCCGGGCATCAATCTCCGCACGGTTTCGCCGGGCCGGCGACGAACTGTCGCCTCCCGGTTCGGAAAGATTGCGTTTTCCGTGCTCGGAGGGGCTGCCGAGGGGGATGTTCGCAGGTCTGTCGCTTATGCTGACCACGCACGATGCGCCCCTGTAGCTCAGCTGGCCAGAGCACTCGCCTTGTAAGCGAGATGTCGCCGGTTCGATCCCGGCCGGGGGCTCCAGTCCCACAAGGCGGTTCCGGCGTCCTGCCGGGCCGTCCCGGTGGCGTGACAGCAGCGGCGACCGTAGCGCGACGGGGGTGGGATGAGCCGCGCCGTGGAGGAGTCCAACCGGGCGATGCTGCGCGCCCGCGACGCCATGGACCGGTCGTACGCCCAGCCGTTGGACATTCCTGCCCTGGCGCGGATCGCGCACGTCTCGCCGGCGCATTTCATCCGCACCTTCCGGGCTACCTTCGGCGAGACCCCGCACCGCTACCTGCAACGTCGTCGGGTCGAGCGGGCCATGTACCTGCTGACCCAGACCGACCGGGACGTCACCGACGTCTGCTTCGCGGTGGGGTTCGCCAGCCTCGGGACGTTCAGCCGGACGTTCCACCGGATCGTGGGCGAGCCGCCGACGGCGTACCGGCGGGGCCGGGCCCCGGTGGACGTGCCCTCCTGCTTCGCCAAGGCCTGGACGCGACCCAGCAGTTTTGGATAAGCGGCAGGTCAGGGCGGTCGCATAGCGTTCCGGGCATGACGATGAACGCGATCAGCCGCTCCCAGATCTACGTGCTCGACCAGGACGAGGCGCTCGACTTCTATGTGGGCAAGCTCGGCCTGGAGGTCAACACCGACGCCGATCTCGGCTTCATGCGCTGGCTGACGGTCAACCTGCCGGGCGACCCGGAGCGGGAGATCCTGCTGGAGAAGCCGGGGCCGCCGGCCCTCGACCCGGCGACGGCCGAGCAGGTGCGGGAGCTGCTCACCAAGGGTGCGCTGGGCGGCTACCTCTTCATGACCACCGACGACGCGCAGAAGACGTACGAGGACCTGGTCGGCAAGGGCGTGGAGATCACCGACGAGCCGACCGAGCGCCCGTACGGCATCGACTTCGGCATCCGGGACCCGTTCGGCAACAAGATCCGTATCGGGCAGATGTTCCCGCGCGGCTGAGCCCGTTCCCGTGTCGGCCGGGCCGGCGGACGGCGGGCGCGCGGGTTAGCATCGCGCCTCCCGACCGGTGAGGTGACGATGGCGAGCCGCCTGCTCTTCCTGGCCCGGCACGGCGAGCAGGACCAGCCCGCCGACGGGCAGGACGGGCCCGACGGCGCTGCGGGCGACCCGCCGGAGGTCGGCCTCTCCGCCCGGGGCCGGCGGCAGGCGGAGCTGCTCGGCGAGCGGCTGCGCGGGGTGCCGTTCGCCGCCGTCCACCACGGGCCGCTGCCCCGGGCCGCGCAGACCGCCGGGCTGGTCGCCCGGTCGCTGCCCGGTGTCCCGGTGTACGCCACCGAGCTGGCCGGCGACCACCTGCCGCACGACACCGACCCGGCGGGCCTGCCCCCGGCGTACGCGAGGCTCCTGGCCGCCTACTCGCCGGCCGAGCGGGTCGACGGGCCGCGGCTGACGGCGGCGGCCGTGGCCCGGTTCGCCGCCGTGCCGGCCGACGGCGACGACCGGGTCCTGGTGGTCACCCACACCTTCCTGATCGCCTGGCTGGTGCGGCACGCGCTGGACGCGCCGCCGGGGCGCTGGCTCGGGCTGGGCCACCACAACGCCGGCCTGACCGTGATCCGTTACCACTCGGGCGGCCCGGCGACCCTGGTCGCGGTCAACGACGTGTCCCACCTGCCGCCGGACCTGCGGGCCACCGGCCTCCCGGCGGCCTACCGCTTCTGATCCCCCGGCGGGGCGTCGTCGCTGGCGATGGCCTCCACCCGGGTCAGCGGGCGGCCGTGAGCACGAACTCGGCCAGCGCCGACGCGGCCGGCGGCGGCGTGCCCGCGACCGGGCAGTCGGTCCAGTCGACCGTGGTGCCGCCGACGCTGACCTGGTATTCGAAGGCGTCGCCGCAACGACCGTCCCCGTCGTCGGTGCCGCCCTCGGCGATCCGGGGGGCGGCGGCGAGCTGCCGCAGCCGGTCGAGGTCGGCCCCGGTGAACCGGCCGGTCCGCCGTGCGCCGGCCCGGTCGACGGCCGTCCACCGGCCGTCCGGCTCGACGGTGACGGTGTCGTCCAGCCCGCCGTAGCCGCCGGAGCGCCGCACGACCACGCGGTCGGCGTCCACCGGGGCGGCGGTGCCGGTGGTCGCCGGGCCTCCGGTGGACCCCGCCGGGCCGGTGGTCGGCGCGCCCGGGGCGGGCGTCGGCCCGGTGACGCCGGAGGGGGCCGACGTGGGGGTGCCCGGGTCGCCGGCGGAGCATCCGACCGACGCCAGCGACGCGGTGACGGCGGCGACGACGAGGACGGCGCGGAGGAGAGTCGATCTCATATTGGTGGGACGTGTCCGGACTCGACCCGGTTCCGTCACCTGCCGTTACTCATCCGTTCGGCCAGTGTTGGTGTCTGATAGCGCTCCCGCCCTTCCCCTCCTGTTCATGTGTCTCTATATCTACATGCGTGACTACCCCCGTCACATCTTCTTGCCAGGAGGGCACGTGAAGAAAACCCTCGCCGCTGCGAGCGCAGCGCTGCTGACCGGCGGCCTGCTCGCCTGCGTCACCACCACGGCGCAAGCGGCACCCCCCGCCGCCCCCACCCCGGACGCCGCCGCCGCGGCCCGTGCCGACTCGGTCCTGCGCGCCAACCCCGGTGCCGTGCAGGGGACCGGCGCGGAGGCCTACCAGGTCGTCCGCACCAAGGTGGACGGCAGCGGTGCCTCACACACCCGCTACACCCGCACCTACCACGGCCTGCGCGTCTACGGCGGTGACTTCGTCATCCACGCCACCGCGAACGGCCAGTACGCCGGGGCCTCGGTGGGCCTCGCCGCACCGCTGACCCTCGGCACCAGCCCGAAGGTCACCTCCGCCAAGGCCAAGGCGGCCGCGCGCAAGGAGTTCTCCGGCTCGCTCACCGCCGTGGGCACCCCGGAGCTCTTCGTCGACGCCAGCTCCGGCAAGGGCCGCCTGGCCTGGGAGACCGTCGTCACCGGCTGGAAGGCCGACAAGCAGACCCCGTCGAAGCTGCACGTGATCACCGACGCCGTCACCGGCGCGCTTATCGGCTCGTACGACGAGATCGAGTCGGTCGCCGGCAGCGGAACCGGCATCTACACCGGCGCGGTCGCCATCGACACCACGCTCTCCGGCAGCACCTACCAGATGATCGACCCGGTGCGCGGCAACGGCACCACCTGCGACATGAACAACGGCACGTCGACCTGCACCACCTTCACCGATGCCGACAACGTCTGGGGCACCGGCGCCAACAGCAACCGGCAGTCGGCCGCCGTCGACGCCCACTTCGGGGCCGCCAAGACGTTCGACTACTTCAAGAACGTGCACGGCCGCAACGGCATCTTCGGCAACGGCGCGGGCGTGCCGAGCCGGGTGCACTACGGCAACAACTACGTCAACGCCTTCTGGGACGGCTCCCGGATGACCTACGGCGACGGCTCCAGCAACTCCCGCCCGCTGGTCTCCCTCGACGTGGCCGGCCACGAGATGAGCCACGGCGTCACCGAGGCCGTCGCCGGCCTGGTCTACTCCGGCGAGTCCGGCGGCCTCAACGAGGCCACCAGCGACATCTTCGGCAACATGGTGGAGTTCTACGCCAACGCGCCGAGCGACCCGGGCGACTACCAGGTCGGTGAGAAGATCAACATCAACGGCAACGGCACGCCGCTGCGCTACATGTACAACCCGTCGCTGGACGGCTCGTCCGACTCGTGCTGGTCGACCAGCACCAAGAACAAGGACGTGCACTACTCCTCCGGCGTCGGCAACCACTTCTACTTCAACCTCGCCGAGGGCACCGGCGCGACCGCGTACGGCACCTCGCCCGTCTGCGGCTCCGCCCCGGCGGTCACCGGCATCGGCCGGGCCAAGGCGGAGAAGATCTGGTTCCGCGCGCTCGACGTGTACTTCACCTCCAACACGTCGTACGTCAACACCAGCAACCCGGCGAACACCGCACGGGCGTACAGCCTCAAGGCGGCCACCGACCTCTACGGCAGCTGCTCCACCGAGTACAAGGCCGTCCAGGCGGCGTGGACCGCGGTGAACGTGGCCGGCAGCGACGCGCCCTGCTCGTCGACCGGCAACGACTTCTCCGTCACGCTCTCGCCGACCTCCGGCTCGGTCACCGCCGGCGGCTCCGCCAGCACCAGCGTGGCCACCGCCACCACCAGCGGCACCGCGCAGACCGTCGCGCTCTCCGCGTCCGGCCTGCCCTCCGGCGCGACCGCGTCGTTCAGCCCGGCCTCGGTGACCTCGGGCGCGTCGTCCACCCTCACCATCGCCACCGGCTCCAGCACCCCGGCGGGCACCTACACCGTCACGGTGACCGGCACCGGCACCTCGGTGAACCACACGGCCACCTACACGCTGACGGTCGGCGGCGTCGGCGGCTGCACCGGCGCGGGCCAGAAGCTCGGCAACGCCGGCTTCGAGTCCGGCAACACGGTGTGGACGGCCTCCTCCGGCGTCATCGCCCAGCACGGCACCAGCCAGCCGGCCCGCACCGGCACCTACAGCGCCTGGCTCAACGGGCGCGCCACCAGCAACACCGAGACGCTGTCCCAGTCGGTGAGCCTGCCGGCGGGCTGCAGCTCGTACAACTTCAGCTTCTGGCTGCACATCGACTCGAACGAGAGCACCACGAGCACCCAGTACGACAAGCTCTCCGTGCAGGTGCTCAACTCGTCCGGGACGGTGCTGGCGACCCTGGCCACGTACTCGAACCTGAACAAGGCCACCGGTTACTCGCTGAAGTCCTTCTCGCTGGCCTCGTACGCCGGCCAGACCGTCACCCTGAAGTTCACCGGCACCGAGGACTTCTCGCTCCAGACGTCCTTCGTCGTCGACGACACCGCGGTCGACGTCGCCTGACGTAGCCGTACCTCTCCCGGCCCGGCGGCCACCCCACTCGGGTGGTCGCCGGGCCCACGTCGTTATCGTCGGGGGGTGGTGGCGGTGCCGGACGCGGAGCTGACCGTCGGGACGACCGGCCCGGTGGCCACGATCGTGATCTCCAACCCGCGGCGGCGCAACGCGATGACCCCGGCGATGTGGCGGCGGCTGCCGGTGCTGCTGGACCGGTTGGAGGCCGACGAGCGGATCCGCGCGCTGGTGCTCACCGGCGCGGCCGGCACGTTCTGCGCCGGGGCCGACCTCGGTGACCTCGACGAACTGCTCGACGCCGGTGACGCCAGCATCGCCGTCGCCGCCGAGGAGCGGCTCGCCGCCTTCGCCCGGCCGACCGTCGCCGCGATCGAGGGTGCCTGCGTCGGGGGCGGCTGCCAGCTTGCGGTGGCCTGCGACCTGCGGCTCGCCGCCGCCGACGCCCGGTTCGGGGTGCCGCCGGCCCGGCTCGGCCTGGTTTATCCCGCGCCCACCACCCGCCGGCTGGCCCGGCTGGTCGGCCCGTCGGCCGCGAAGCACCTGCTCTTCACCGCCGAGCTGATCGACGCCGAGCGGGCCCTGCGGATCGGGCTGGTCGACGAGGTGCTGCCGCCGGCCGGGCTCGCCGCCCGGGTGGCGGCGCTCACCGCCACGATCGCCGAGCGCTCCCGGCTCACCGTCGCCGCCGCGAAGGAGATCGTCGACGACCGGGCCGACGCGGAACGGATCGCCTGGTGGCACGGGCAGGTCCGGGACAGCGGGGAGGCCCGGGAGGGGGTAGCGGCCGCCAACGGGCGCCGGGCGCCCCGGTTCGGCTGGGCCCCGCCCGCCGCCGACGGACCGTCCACATCGGAACGCCGGGCACCCGGGCCCTGACCTGCCCGATCGGGTTTTCTCGATGATCGGTTGGTGTGACGGGGCCCATACTGGCACGCTGTGCCGGTGCAGATCGATCAATTCCTCAACGGCCGGTACCGCCTGGGAGATCGCATCGGCAAGGGCGGCACGGCGGTGGTCCACCGGGCGTACGACGAGCTGCTGGAACGCGAGGTGGCGGTCAAGGTGCTGCTCGGTTCGGACCGGGCCGCCCGCCGACGCATCCGCGCCGAGGCGAAGGCCGCCGCCCGGCTCTCGCACCCGAACGTCACCAACGTGTACGACTACGGCGAGGCGCTGACCCACACCGGAGAGCCCGCGCCGTACGTGGTGATGGAGCTGCTGCCCGGTCCCACCCTGGCCCGGCGGCTCGACGACGGACCGCTGCCGGCGGTGGAGGGGCTGCGGATCTGCGCGGAGGTCGCCGCCGCGCTCGCCGCGGCGCACGCGCGGGGTCTGGTGCACCGCGACGTCAAGCCGGCCAACGTCGTGCTCACGCCGTCCGGGGCGAAGGTGGTCGACTTCGGCACGGCTGCCGCCGTCGGCCAGCCGGAGATCGACTTCGACGGCAAGCTGCTGGGCACCCCCTCCTACCTGGCGCCGGAGCGGCTCGACGCCGGGGAGGTGGTGCCCGCCTCCGACGTCTACGCGCTCGGGCTGCTCGTCCACCTCGTGCTCACCGACGAGCTGCCCTGGGAGACCGACACCCCCACCCAGATGCTGCGGGCCCACGTCTACGTCGAGCCGAGGCCCCTGCCGCCGGTCGACGGCGTTCCCGCCGAGGTGGCCGAGCTGTGCCGGCGTTGCCTCGCCAAGGACCCGGCCGCCCGGCCGTCCGCCGAGGAGGCGGCGGCGCGGCTGGCGGCGGTGGTCACCCGGATGCGGGCCGCCGAGGCGGCCCGGCCCGAGCCGACCGCGGTCGCCGCCGGTGACGGCCCGGCCGGCGGGGGTGCCGCCCGGTCCGGCGGTGCCGACATGTCCGGTGCTGCGGGCGGGGGCGGGGCGGAGGCCGGCTCCGGCGACGCGCCGCGCGGGCCGGCACCGCGCCCCGCGCCCCGTCGGGATCCGGCCCGGCGGCGGTACCGGGCCCTGCTCGTGGTCGCCGCCGCGCTGGTCATCGCCGTGGCGACCGCCGGCTCGCTCGCCGACTCGTCCCGCCCGCACCGGTCCGGCGCGGCCGGTCCGACCGGGTCGCCGGTGCCCTCCGCCGACGAGGTCGTCGCCCCCGTCGGCGAGGTCCGACCCACCGGCGACGTCGGCGTCCCCGCCGGGGACGCCGGCTCGCCGCGCCCCGGCGACCCCGCACTCAGCCCCGCCCCGGGCGGCGGGGCCCCGGGCCCGTCGGCCCCCGGCGGGTCGGGCAGGTCGCCGTCGGCGGGCCCGTCCCCCTCCACCTCCGCGTCGCCGTCCGCCCCGGACTCCGGCGAGGACCCGGCCGAGCCGGCCCCCGCCGAGCCGCCGACGGTCGCGGTGCGCGCGAGCGGCGGCATCGTCCGGGTGTCCTGCACGGGCCAGAGTGCGGCGGTGACGTCGACCGTGCCGGCGGACGGCTACCAGGTCGAGGAGTACGTGCCGGGCCCCACCCGGGAGGTCCGCGTCGTGCTCGGCTCCGCCGCCCACGCCAGCGACGTCCGGGCGAGCTGCGCCAACGGCATGGTGGTGCCGAGGGTACGGGAGATCGAGCGCTGACCCGGCCCGCGGTGGCACGGCCTGCGGTTGCCCGGCCGGGGCCGGCGGGTGCCGCGCCGGGGCGTACCCCCGACGCGGCCCCCCGTTCCCGCCGGCCGGCCGGTCACCGCCCCGCCAGCGACGCCCAGCTCGGTACGGCCGGCTCGTGCCGCAGCGGCATGCCCGCCTCGGCTGGCGTCCGGTCGCCCTTGCGCTGGTTGCACGCGTAGCAGGCGGCGGTGGTGTTGCGCCAGGTGTTGCGGCCGCCGCGCGAGCGGGGCAGGACGTGGTCGACGGTGCTGGCCGGTCCGCCGCAGTAGGCGCAGCACCGGTCGTCGCGGCGCAGCACACCCGCCCGGGACCAGGCCGGGCCAGCGCTGAACCGCCAGCGGGTCACCACGTACCGGACGAGGCGGACCACCCGGGGGACCGGGAAGATCCCGATCACCCGGTCCGGCTCGGCCTCGTGGATCTCGGCGACCCGGCGGCAGAGCATCCGGATCGCGTGCTGGACGGTGACCCGGTGCAGCGGGCCGAGGTCGGCGTTGATGACGAGGACGGCGTCCACCGGGTCTCCTTCCAGGGGCGACGGTGGGTCGGGCCGGACAGCGAAGAGCCGCCCGGGTCCGGCGGGGACGGGCGGCTCGACGCGTGCGGACGCGCGTCAGCCGGGCCGCCCTTCCCGGGGCGCGACGAATCGACAACCGTCGACGGTAAGCGCCGACGACACGCCTCTGACGTGCGACAACGACATGACCGTCTCCCGGTTGGCTGGTTGACCTTGCGCGATCACGGTAGGTCGGCGGGGGTGAGGCCGGCAACGTATTTCGATCCTCCGGGGACCTGGTCCGGATGGCGTGGCCGTCGGGTCCGGGCGGCGGCCCGCGCGTCGGCCAGCGGCCCGTCGACCCGGCCGGCCATCCGCACGGTCAGCTCCCCCTCCAGCAGCGGCCGGTTGACCTCCCCGGCGACGGCGAGGGTCGGCCCGGACACCGTCCGCCAGATCGCGGTCAGCCCGGCGCCGAGCCCGACCAGGGCGACGGCCGCGCGGGTGGTGGGGGAGCCGGCCGCCGCGGCGGCGCTCACCCCGACCACCGCGAACAGCACCACCAGCAGGGGTACGAGCACGGGCCAGAAGATCCCCCGGGCCGCCTGCACGACCAGCTTCCGGTCCCGGATGATCACGTTTCGGGCGACGATCGCGTAGTCCTCCTCGTCGAGCAGGTCGCGTGGGTGCAGCCCTCCGGTCAGCACGTTGCGCCACCGGTCGCCCTGGTTGCGCAGCTCGAGGGCCAACTCGTCGAGGCCGGCCTCGGCCGGGTCGCCCATCAGGGCCCGGGTGACCGCGTCGGCCCACGCCCGCAGCGACCGGCGCACGACGGCGGCCGAGTACGGCGGCAGCACGCTGGCCAGTTCGTCGAGCCACCGGCTGATCTCGTGCTGCCGGCCGGCGAAGCGCCACGGCACCTGCTCGGCCTCGCCGTGCCGGACGGTGTCGGCCAGCGACCGGCCGAGGCGGTAGGCCAGCCCGACCCGGGGGTTGGCGGCCATGGCCCAGCGCAGCACGTCCACGTTGAGGTCGTCCAGGGCGAGCAGCAGCGCCGCCGTCGCCTCGCCCACCGGGGCCGGTGTCGTCTCGGCCGGCAGGGCCGCTGTCGCCTCCGCCGTCGTCGTGCCGGTCGGCGTGGCCGCCCGGGCGGCGGCGGTGGACGGCGCGGTGCCGCCGGTGCCGGTCAGCGCGGCGATCTGGGCCAGCGCGACGTCGATCCCGTCGAGGTACATCCGCAGCCGCCGCCGGCCGGACATCTCGGTGAGGTTGGTCAGCTTCACCGGCGGCCCGCCCGGGCGTCGCTGCGGCGCCGACAGGTCGGCCGTCTGCGCGTGGTGGTACGCGTCGGCCATCCACCAGCCCAGCCGCAGGGCCGTCACGACGCAGCCCCGCTCGTCCCGGAGCCGCCCGGCCGCGTCGTCGCCCCGGCGACCGAACGGGTCGACGGTCGACCCGCCGTACGCGTCGCCGTCCCGGCCGCCGTAGGCGTCACCAGGCGGCGGCCCGTCGGCCGCGTCGCCAGTGGCCGGTTCGCGTCCCGCGCCCCGCCGGTGCACCGTCGACACCCGTCGACACCCCCGTCCGACCTCCCGGGCGGGCCCTGCCGGCCGCCCGGGCACCCCTCCGAGCATATGCACCAATAGCTTGCTTTGTGGTGAATTGGGGTGCGGGGTCGGGACCTTCGGCGGTGCCGGAGGGGCCCTTCCGCACCACCGTCGGGATCGCCGGCGATCGATGCTGAAGGTGACCGAAGAAGCCGCGACCGCCGAGGTGTGACAGATGAAGGCCGAACCGAGGACCGCCCCGTCGACCGAGCTCGACGCCATGGTCGACGCCCTCGTCTCCGACGGGCTCAAGGCCCTGGCCGAGTACGACCGGTTCACCCAGGAGGAGATCGACCGGATCGTCCGCAAGGCGTCCGTGGCCGCCCTGGACCGGCACGCCGAACTCGCCCGGCTCGCCGTGACGGAGACCGGCCGGGGGGTCTTCGAGGACAAGGCCGTGAAGAACATCTTCGCCTGCGAGCACGTCACCCACAGCATGGCGCGGGTGCGGACCGTCGGGATCATCAGCCGCGACGAGATCGACGGCATCGTGGAGATCGCCGACCCGGTCGGCGTCGTCGCCGGCATCACCCCGGTCACCAACCCCACCTCGACCACCATCTTCAAGGCCCTGCTGGCGCTGAAGACCCGCAACCCGATCGTCTTCGCGTTCCACCCGTCGGCGCAGCGGTGCAGCGTGGAGGCGGCCCGCACGGTCCGCGACGCGGCCGTCGCGGCGGGCGCGCCCGAGCACTGCGTCCAGTGGATCGAGCAGCCGTCGGTCGAGGCGACCACCGCGCTCATGCACCACCCCGGCATCGCCACCATCCTCGCCACCGGCGGCAACGCGATGGTCCGCGCCGCGTACTCGGCGGGCAAGCCGGCACTCGGCGTCGGTGCGGGCAACGTGCCCGCGTACGTCGAGGCCAGCGCGAAGCTCAAGCGCGCCGTCAACGACATCGTGCTGTCCAAGGCGTTCGACAACGGCATGATCTGCGCCTCGGAGCAGGCGGTGATCCTCGACGAGGCCGTCGCCGACGCCGCGCTCGACGAGTTCCGGGCCCTGCACGCGTACGTGGCGTCGGCGCAGGACAAGGCGAAGCTGGAGGCGCTCCTGTTCCCCGCCGGCCGGCTCAACCCGGACGTCGTCGGGCGGCCGGCGGAGTGGATCGCCGAGCGGGCCGGCATCACCGTGCCGCCGCGTACCTCGATCATCCTGGCGGAGGTCGACCGCGTCGGCCCGGACGAGCCGCTGACCCGGGAGAAGCTCTGCCCGGTCCTCGCGGTGCTGCGCGCCCCGACCCGCGAGCAGGGCCTGCGGTATGCCGAGGAGATGGTCGAGTTCCACGGCCTCGGCCACAGCGCGGTGATCCACACCGAGGACGAGGCGCTGGTCGAGGAGTTCGGGCAGCGGGTCAAGGCCGTCCGGATCATCTGGAACTCGCCGGCCTCCCAGGGCGGCATCGGCGACATGTACAACGCCTTCCTGCCGTCGCTGACCCTCGGCTGCGGCAGCTACGGCCGCAACTCGGTGTCGAACAACGTCTCGGCGGTCAACCTGGTCAACATCAAGCGGATCGGCCGGCGGACCAACAACATGCAGTGGTTCAAGGTCCCGTCGAAGATCTACTTCGAGCCGAACGCGCTGCGGTACCTCGCCGAGATGCCCGACGTGCACCGGGTCACCGTCGTCACCGACGCCACCATGACCCGCCTCGGCTTCGTCGACCGGGTCAACCGGATCCTCCAGCGCCGCCCCGGCCACATCGCGCTCCAGATCATCGACGACGTCGAGCCCGAGCCCAGCGTGGAGACCGTCGACCGGGGCGCCGCCCTGATGCGCTCCTTCCAGCCGGACACGATCATCGCCCTCGGCGGCGGCTCGGCGATGGACGCCGCCAAGGTGATGTGGCTGCGCTACGAGCACCCCGAGGTGGTCTTCGACGACCTGCGGGAGAAGTTCTTCGACATCCGCAAGCGCGCCTTCGCCTTCCCCACCCTCGGCGAGAAGGCCCGGCTGGTCTGCGTGCCGACCACCTCGGGCACCGGGGCGGAGGTGACCCCGTTCGCGGTCATCACCGACCGCCGCACCGGCAAGAAGTACCCCCTCGCGGACTACGCGCTCACCCCGACCGTGGCGATCGTCGACCCGGTGCTGACCGCCAGCATGCCGCGCGCCATCGCCGCCGACAGCGGCTTCGACGCGCTCACCCACGCCATCGAGGCGTACGTGTCGGTCTACGCCAACGACTTCACCGACGGCCTGGCCCTGCACGCGATCCGGCTGATCTTCGCCAACCTGGAACGCTCGGTGACCGGCGGCTCCTCGACCGCCGGTGCCTCCTCGGCGGCGGGCGGCTCCTCGGCCGCCGGTGCTTCCCTGGCGGCGGGCGGCGACGCCGAGGCGCGGGAACGGATGCACAACGCCGGCACCATCGCCGGGATGGCGTTCGGCAGCGCGTTCCTCGGCATCGTGCACGCCATGTCGCACACCCTCGGGGCGACCTTCCACATCGCCCACGGGCGCACCAACGCGGTGCTGCTGCCGCACGTCATCCGCTACAACGGCACCGTCCCGTCGAAGTTGTCCGGCTGGCCCAAGTACGAGAGCTACCGCGCGCCGGAGCGGTTCGCCGAGATCGCCCGGACGCTGGGCCTGCCGGCGGCGACCCCGGCCGAGGGCGTCGAGTCGCTGGCGGCGGCCGTGGAACGGCTGCGCGACGCGGTCGGCATCGAGCCGTCGTTCGCCGCGATCGGCGTGGACGAGGCGGCGTTCGAGGCGGCCCTGCCGCAGCAGGCGCTCAACGCCTACGAGGACCAGTGCGCGCCGGCCAACCCGAGAATGCCGATGCTCGACGACATGCAGCAGCTCATGCGGGCGGCGTACCACGGCACGCGCTGGGCCGCCGCCTGACGCAGGTGTTAGGAGGGGGCCCTTCCTATGCAGAAAGCGTTAACAAGGTGCCCTTCCTTACCTCCCAGCGAGGAGGCCGCGGGGGCGGATCGAGCGGACCGGTTCGGCCGCCCCGCCCTCGGCGCGCAGGATGTGGTTCGCGGCGACGATCCCCGTCGCCGCGGACCGCTCCATCAGGGCGCTCGGGAAGTCGGTGCGGATGCCGTCGCCGGCCAGGTAGAGCCCGTCGGCGTCGGTGCGTACCCCTGGCCGCCGGGCGTGACCGCCCGGGGTGAACGCGGGGGCCTGCGCCTCGACCCGGGCCCGCAGCTCGCGCACCCGCAGCCGGGCCGCCTCCGGCCAGAGCGCCACCAGCTCGGCGCGCATCCGCTCGGCCAGCTCCTCGGCCGGCACGCCCGGCTCGCAGGCGTACGCGTGCAGCTCCAGCACCGAGCCGCCGGTGCGCTCCGCCCAGCGGCGCGACTCGTTCTCCAGCCGGTGGTAGAGCGTCACCGAGTCCAGGGTGGGCTGGCGGGACACCCCGCTGAACACCGCCCGCCCGGCGTCGACGTCCCCGTCGCACCAGTAGCGGGCCACCGCGTACGGCGGGCCGGGGGTGCCGAACGCGGGCATCGCCGCGACCAGCTCCGGTGCGGCTCCCGTCAGCACCGGCGAGGCGGCGACGAGGGCGGCCAGGGCCGGCGGGTCGACGGCGAGCACCACGTGCCCGGCCGGGTACGCCGTGCCGTCGGCGGCGCTCACCCGCCAGCCGTCGGGGGTGCGGTCCAGCCGGGTCGCGGCGACGCCGGTGCGTACCCGCCCGCCGTGGCGCTCGACGTGCCGGGCCAGCGGCTGCCAGATGGCGGTGCCGTAGTCCTCGTCGGGACAGTCGAACGCCAGCCCCTCCGGGTTGCCGAGCAGATAGAAGTGGAACTGGGCGATCATCTCGGCCGCCGACATCTCCGCCTCGTGGTTGAAGAACGAGTGGGAGAAGACCTCGAACAGCATCGCGCGGGCCCGGTCGGGCAGCCGCAGCGAGTTCAGCAGCTCGTCGGCGGTCCTGCCGTCGAACTCGGCGTACGTGCGCACCGGGTCGTAGGTGAGCAGCGGCAGCGCGGCGTCCCGGTCCATCGCCCGCAGGTCGGCCAGCCGCAGGCTGGGGCTGCGCAGCAGCAGGGCCAGCAGGTTGGCCGGTGGGGCCGGCGGGAGCCGCCCGAACTCCTCCGTGGGCCAGTCGGCGCTCAGGATCGGATAGCCGGGGACCGGCTTGAGGAACCGCAGCTCCGGGTCGACCCGGCGCAGGATCGACCGCCAGTTGTAGTACTGCCGGAAGAACGCGTGGAAGCCGTGCTCGTTGGCCTGGACGCCGTCGGCCAGCTCCTGCGGCCACGCGCCGAGCCGGCCGCCGAGGGTCGGGGCGGCCTCCAGCACGGTCACCCGCACCCCGCGCTCGGCGAGCACCACCGCCGCCGACATGCCGGCGATCCCGCCGCCGACGACCACGGCCTCCACCGGGCGCGGCACGCGGTGGGCGCCACCGCCGCCCGGGTCCACCACGTGCTGCCGTACGCCGATCAGCCGGCCCACCACCTGAGACAGTGCCATGCGCCCAGTCTGCCCGAGGGGCAAGGAAGGGCCCCCTGTTAACGCCTGCGGTCGAGAAGGGTCCCCTTCTTGCGCCTCCCAGCGCCTCAGGGCGCGGGGCAGCGGCGCTCGCGGTCGGAGGCGGGCCAGACGTACTCCAGGCCCGGGTCGACGTCGCCGAAGATCGGGCGGTAGTGGTCCGGGTCCTTGCGCAGCAGCGACGAGCGGTGGCTGCGGTGCAGGTCGTCGCGGCCCAGCCACGGCGGCAGCTCACCGGCGTCGGCCAGCTCCGCCTGGGTGCGTACGGCGGTCACGCCGCAGGCGGCGGCGAGGTCGGCGACCAGCGTCGCCGCGCAGGTGTCGGCCCGCCCCGGCCCGCACCACACCGCGCAGACGTCCAGCCCGTAGCGGACCAGCGCCTCCTCGTACCCGGCCCACATCTTCACCGCCGGGTGGTTGCGCCAGCCGTACCCGGGCCGGGTCAGCCCGCGCAGCACCTGGATGGCCTCCACCCGCTGCTTGCCGAGCCGCCGGGTGTCCAGCGCCCGCGCGCTGGCCAGGAAGTCCGGGTACGGCAGGAACGTCTGCATGCCCCGCTCTACCCGTCCCCGGGCGCGACAATCGTTCCCGATGATCGTTCATGATCACGGGGCTGCGCGGGCTCCGCGCCGCTGACTACGATTCGGCGCATGGCGGAGCCCCTGCGCGACCGCGCGCGCCGCGCGACCGGCTGGCGGCTGCGGGTCAACGGGGAGACCCGCCCGCACTACGTCGTCTGCGGGTCGGATCCGCTGGCCTACTGGGTGGTGCGGGCGCTGCTCGCCACCGAGCTGGACTCCGGCCGGGCGCGGATCACCCTGGTGGTGCCGGAGCGCCGCCGCTCCGACGGCCCCGACGGGCGCGACCTTCCCGGTCTCCACGTCGTCCGCGCCGACCGGCTCGACGAGGCGACGTTCCGGCGGGCCGGCCTGACCGGCGCGGACGGGCTGGCGCTGCTGCACCAGGACGACGTCGGCAACATGCACGCCGCGCTCTGCGCGCAGGAGGTGGAGCCCCGGCTGCGGCTGGTGGTACGCATGTTCAACACCAGCCTCGCCAACGGGCTGCGGCAGCTCTTCCCCGACTCGGCGGTGCTCTCCGACGCGTCGATGGCCGCCCCCGCGTTCGTGGCCGCCGCACTCGGCGAGGTCGCCCCGACGCACTTCCGGCACGGCGGGCGCACCCTCTACGTGGCGCGTCGCGCCGACGTACGCGAGAAGGATGTCGTGTGCGGGGTGGCCGACACCCGGGATGCGGCCCGGCCGCGCCTCCTGCCCGCCGACGAGTCGACGGCCGACGTGGTGCTGGCCGAGGCGACCGGGCAGCCGCCCGGCACCGAGCTGGCCGCCCGCCGGCTGGTCCGGGCCCGCCGCCGGCGGCGGCCCGTCGCCGTGCTGCTGCGTGCGGTCCGCAGCTTCGCCACCCGCAAGATCGGGATCGCGGTGCTGGTGCTGCTGGCCGTCATCGCCGCGCTGGGCTGGCTCAACGCCCGGGCCGCGCACGTGGGCTGGGCCGACGCGCTCTACCTCACCCTGGTCACCACGCTCACCGGCGAGGACCCGGACGTCGCCAAGCCCGTCGCCGCACAGGTCATGCAGGTGGTGCTCAACCTGGCCGGGCTGGCGCTGATCCCGCTGATCACGGCCGTGGTCGTCGACGGGATCGTCAACGCCCGGCTGGCCCTGCACACCGGCCGGATCCAGCCCGCCCGGTCCGGGCACGTCGTGGTCGTCGGGCTGGGCAACATCGGCACCCGCGTCATGGCCCAGCTCAACGACTTCGGCGTCGAGGTGGTCGCCATCGACAAGGACCCGGAAGCCCGGGGCGCGTCGCTGGCGCACCGGCTCGGCGTGCCGATGGTGGTCGGCGACGCCGGTCGGGAGGAGACGCTGCGGTCGGCGTCCGTCGAGACCTGCCAGGCCCTCGTGGTGGTCTCCACCGACGACGACGTCAACCTGCGGGCCGCGCTGAACGCGCGGGGGCTCACCCCCGACCTGCGGGTGGTGCTGCGCCTGTTCGACGGCGACTTCGCCGAGCGAGTCCAGAAGGCGTTCGGCATCGGCATCTCGCGCAGCGTGTCGTATCTCGCCGCGCCGTCGTTCGCCGCCGCGCTGCTGGACCGGGCGGTGATCGCCACCATCCCGGTGGGCCGGCACGCCCTGCTGGTCACCGAGGTCCAGGTGGTCGCCGGGTCGCCGCTGGACGGCAGCCCGCTGTCCGCCGTGGCCCAGCCCGGCGCGGTACGCCTGCTCGCGCACGCCCGCCCCGGCCAGAAGGCGGACTGGTCCGCCGACCCCCGCCTGGTGATCACGGCCGGGGACCGGCTGACCGTGGTGGCCCGCCGGGCGGGGCTGACCGCCCTGCTG
>NZ_JAHWGR010000003.1:0-343944 GCF_020873825.1 Micromonospora sp. DH13 | reverse complement strand
GCCGCGGTGGCGGCGCTGCGCGACACCCTCGCCGCCACCGCGGAGGCCGAGCGCGACCGGGTGCTGTCCGACCTGGTCCGCACCCACGCGGCGGCGGTCCTCGGGTACGCGTCGCTGCGTGACATCGACGCCGACAAGGGCTTCGTGGAGCTGGGCTTCGACTCGCTGACGGCGGTGGAGTTCCGCAACCGGCTCACCGCCGCCACCGGGCTGCGGCTGCCGTCCACCCTCGTCTACGACCGGCCCACCACCACCGCCCTCGTCGGCTACCTGCGGGGCGCGCTGCTCGCCGAGCGCAACACGTCCGCGCTGTCGGTGCTCGGCGAGCTGAGCAAGCTGGAGACCGTCATGCGGGCCGTCGCCGCCGACGACACCGACCGCGCCGCCGTCGCCGACCGGCTGCGGGAACTGCTGTCGGCGTGGACGCACACCGAGGCCGACGCCGACGACGACGGCACCGGCGACGGCGGGCTCGCCTCCGCCACCGCGGAGGAGATCTTCCACCTGCTCGACGACGAGCTCGGAACGGCCTGACCCGGATGTCCCGGACGTCTGATCCCGATACGGAGTGGCCCGATGCCCACTGAGGCGGAGTTCCTCGACTACCTCCGGCGCGCCACGGCCGACCTGCGCGAGGCGCGGCGGCGGGTGCGCGAGGTGGAGGCGAAGGACCGCGAGCCGATGGCCGTCGTCGGCATGGCCTGCCGGTTCCCCGGCGGCGTACGCGGCCCGGACGACCTGTGGGACCTCGTCGACGCCGGCCGCGAGGGGCTGGGTGACTTCCCCACCGACCGGGGCTGGGACCTGGAGCGGCTGTTCCACGTCGACCCGGACAACCCGGGCACCTCCTACACCGACCAGGGCGGGTTCCTCTACGACGCCACCGAGTTCGACCCGGCCTTCTTCGGCATCAGCCCCCGCGAGGCCCTGGCCATGGACCCGCAGCAGCGGCTGCTGCTGGAGAGCGCGTGGGAGGCGTTCGAGTCCGCCGACCTGGACCCGCAGCGGCTGCGCGGCAGCCGCACCGGCGTCTTCGCCGGCGTCATGTACCACGACTACGCCTCCCGGGTGCTGGACCTGCCCGAGGGCGTCGAGGGCTACCTCGGCACCGGCAACTCCGGCAGCCTCGTCTCCGGCCGGGTCGCCTACACGTACGGGCTCGAAGGGCCCGCCGTCACCGTCGACACGGCCTGCTCGTCGTCGCTGGTCGCCGTGCACCTCGCCGTGCAGGCGCTGCGCCAGCGCGACTGCGACCTGGCCCTGGCCGGCGGCGTCACCGTGCTGTCCACCCCCGGCGTGTTCGCCGAGTTCTCCCGGCAGCGTGGCCTCGCCCCCGACGGGCGGTGCAAGTCGTTCGCCGACGCCGCCGACGGCACCGGCTGGGCCGAGGGCGTCGGCGTGCTGCTGCTCCAGCGGCTCTCCGACGCCCAGCGCGACGGCCGCCGCGTCTACGCGGTGATCCGGGGCAGCGCCGTCAACCAGGACGGAGCCAGCAGCGGCCTCACCACGCCCAACGGCCCCTCCCAGGAGCGGGTCATCCGGCAGGCCCTGGCCAACGCCCGGCTCGCCCCCGCCGACGTGGACGCCGTCGAGGCGCACGGCACCGGCACCACCCTCGGCGACCCGATCGAGGCGCAGGCGCTGCTGGCCACCTACGGGCAGGACCGGGCCGGGGCGGAGCCGCTGTGGCTCGGCTCGGTCAAGTCCAACCTGGGCCACACCCAGGCCGCCGCGGGCGTCGCCGGGCTGATCAAGATGGTGCAGGCGCTGCGGCACGGCCGGCTCCCCGCCACCCTGCACGTCGACGCGCCGTCTGCGCACATCGACTGGTCGGCCGGGGCCGTGTCGCTGCTCACCGAGCCCCGGCCGTGGCCCGCCGTGGACCGGCCGCGCCGGGCCGCCGTGTCGTCGTTCGGCATCTCCGGCACCAACGCCCACGTCATCCTCGAACAGGCCCCCGCCGCCGAGGAGCCCGACCCGGCCGCGCCGGCCGTCGTCCCGCCGCTGTCGCCGGTCCTGCTGTCGGCCCGCAGCCCGGAGTCCCTCGCCGCGCTGGCCCGCCGCTGGGCCGACCACCTCGACGCCGACCCCGACGCCCGCCCCGTCGACGTCGCCGCGTCCTCGCTCGCCCGCGCCGGGCTGCCCCGGCGGGCCGTCGTCCTCGCCGCCGACCGCGCCGAGCTGCTCGCCGGGCTGCGCGCCCTCGCCGCCGACGAGCCGGCCGCGCCGGTCGTCACCGGCACCGCCGCGCCCCGGGGCCGGGTCGCGTTCCTCTTCTCCGGGCAGGGCGCGCAGCGCCCCGGCATGGGCCGCGAGCTGGCCGAGGCGTTCCCCGTGTTCGCCGCCGCCCTCGACGAGGTGTGCGCCGCGCTCGATGCGCACCTGCCCCGGCCGCTGCGCGAGGTGCTGTTCGCCGCCGCCGGCACGCCCGAGGTCGACCTGCTGCACCAGACCGTGTTCACCCAGGCCGGGCTGTTCGCCGTCGAGGTCGCGCTGTTCCGGCTCGCCGGGTCGTTCGGGCTCGCCCCCGACTACCTCGTCGGCCACTCCATCGGCGAGCTGGCCGCCGCGCACGTCGCCGGGGTGCTCACCCTCGCCGACGCCGCGACGCTGGTCGCCGCCCGGGGCCGGCTCATGCAGGCCCTGCCGGCCGGCGGGGCGATGCTCGCCGTCGCCGCCGACGAGGCGTCCGTGGTCGAGTCCCTCGCCGGGGTGACCGGCCGCATCGGCATCGCCGCCGTCAACGGCCCCGCCGCCGTGGTCGTCTCCGGCGACGCCGCCGCCGTCGAGGAGGTGGCCGCCCACTGGGCCGAGCGGGGCACCCTCATCCACCGGCTGCGGGTCAGCCACGCGTTCCACAGCGAGCTGATGGACCCGATGCTCGCCGAGTTCGCCGCCGTCGCCGCCGGGCTGACGTTCTCCCCGCCCACCGTGCCGATCGTGTCGAACCTGACCGGCCGGGTCGCCGGGCCGGAGCTGCTGTGCAGCCCCGACTACTGGGTGCGGCACGTCCGCGAGGCCGTCCGCTTCGCCGACGCCGTCGACCGGCTCGCCGAGGCCGGCGTCGGCACGTACGTCGAGCTGGGCCCCAACGGCGTGCTCACCGCGATGGCGCAGAGCTGCCTCACCGACCCGACCGCCGTGCTCGTGCCGCTGGCCCGCAAGGACCGCCCCGAGCCGCGCGCCCTGCTGGAGGCCCTGGCCCGGCTGCACGCCGACGGCCTGCCCGTCGACTGGGACGCCCTGCTCGCCGGGGCCGGCGCGCGCCGGGTCGACCTGCCAACGTACGCGTTCGCGCACGAGCGGTACTGGCTGGAGCCGGTCGGCCGGATCGCCGACGTCACCGGCGCCGGCCTCGGCGCGGCCGGGCACCCGCTGCTCGGCGCGGCGGTCTCCGTGGCCGGCGAGGACATGGTGCTGCTCACCGGCCGGCTGTCCCTGGCCACCCACGGCTGGCTCGCCGACCACGCCGTCTCCGGCGTCGTCGTGGTGCCCGGCGCGGCCCTGGTCGAGCTGGTCGTGCGGGCCGGCGACGAGGTCGGCGCGTCCCGGGTGCGGGAGTTGACCGTCGCCACCCCGCTGACCCTGCCCGAGGCCGGCGGCGTCCGCGTGCAGGTGCGCGTCGGCGCGGCCGACGACACCGGCGCCCGTGCGGT
The DNA here is from genome assembly GCF_020873825.1 of Micromonospora sp. DH13. Classification (NCBI taxonomy): domain Bacteria; kingdom Bacillati; phylum Actinomycetota; class Actinomycetes; order Micromonosporales; family Micromonosporaceae; genus Micromonospora; species Micromonospora sp. DH13. The sequence goes on along the minus strand of NZ_JAHWGR010000003.1, from coordinate 340,288 downwards.
GACCGTGCACGCCCAGGCCGAGGAGGACCCGGAGGGCGGCTGGGTCCGGCACGCCGAGGGCGTCCTCGAACCCGCCGCAGACGACGAGCCCGCCCTCGGCGTGTGGCCGCCCGTCGCGGCCACCGAGGTCGACCTCGCCCAGTGGTACGACGCCCTCGCCGGGCGCGGCCTGGCGTACGGGCCCGCGTTCCGGGGGCTGCGTCGGCTGTGGACCGGCGACGGCGAGGTGTACGCCGAGGTCGCCCTGCCCGAGGAGGCCGCCGGGCCCGCCGCCGCGTTCGGCGTGCACCCGGCGTTGCTGGACGCCGCCCTGCACCCCGTGGGGGCGCTGCTCGCCGACACCGACGGCGGCCCCCGGGTGCCGTTCGCGTTCTCCGGCGTGCAGGTGCACGCGTCCGGGGCGACGGCGCTGCGGGTGCGGCTGACCCGCGACGGCTCGGCGGTGCGGCTCGTCGCCACCGACGGCGCGGGCGCCCCCGTGGTGTCGGTGGACGCCCTCGCGTTGCGGGAGATGACGGGCCTGACCGCCCCCGGCGTCGCCGCCCGCTCGCTGTTCGAGGTCGCCTGGCAGGCCGAGGAGGTGCCGCCCGCCGAGGAGCCCACCGGCTGGGCGCTGCTGACCCCCTCCCGCCCGGTGTGGGCCCTCGACCTGCCCGTCTTCGCGGACGTGGCGGCGGTGCTGGCCGCCGCCGGCGAGGCGGGGGAGGGGCTGCCCCGCGCACTCGTGCTCCCGGTCCTCCCCGCGCCCGCCGCCTCTTCCGAAGGCGGCCTGCCCGCCGCCGAACGCTCCGGGTTGCCCGACGTCTCGCCCGCCGGCCTGCCCGACGTCGTGCGGGCCGTCGCGGCCGACATGCTCGGCGTGGTCCAGGCGTGGCTGGCCGCCGACGCGCTGGCCGACACCCGGCTGGTCGTGCTGACCCGGGGCGCGGTGGCCACCCGCGACGACGACCCCGTCACCGACCTCGCCGGGGCCGCCGTGTGGGGCCTGCTGCGCTCGGCGCAGTCCGAGCACCCCGACCGGATCGTCCTCGCCGACCTGGCCGCCGACCTGACCGCCGCCGACCCCGACGCCGCTGGTGTCGACGCCGCCGCCCTGGCGGTGCTCGCCCGGGTGGCCGACGACCCCGCCGCCACCGGCGGGCAGGTGGCGCTGCGCGGCGACACCGTGCTCACCCCGCGCCTCGTGCGCGCCGCCGCCCCGGCCGATGCCCCGGCCGCGCCCGTCCTCGGCGACGGCACCGTCCTGGTCACCGGCGGCACTGGCGCGCTCGGCGCGCTCGTCGCCGAGCACCTCGTCACCGCGTACGGGGCCCGGTCGCTGCTGCTGGTGTCCCGGCAGGGCCCGGCGGCCCCCGGCGCGGACGCGCTGGCGCAGCGGCTCACCGGCCTGGGCGCCCGCGTCGAGGTGGTCGCCGCCGACGTCACCGACCCCGACCGGGTGGCCGCCCTCGTCGCCGGGGTCGGCGGCCGGCTGGCCGGCGTCGTGCACACCGCCGGCGTGCTCGACGACGGCGTGGTCACCGCGATCAGCCCCGAGCGGCTGGCCGGGGTGCTCGCCCCGAAGGCCGCCGCCGCGTGGCACCTGCACGAGGCGACCGCCGGGCGGGACCTCGACCTGTTCGTCGTGTACTCCTCCGTCGCCGGGGTGCTCGGCTCACCCGGCCAGGCCGCGTACGCGGCGGCGAACACGTTCCTGGACGCCCTCGCCGCGTACCGCCGGCAGGCCGGCCTGCCCGCCGCGAGCCTCGCCTGGGGCATGTGGGACACCGCCGGGATGGCCGCGACGGTCGGCGACGCCGACCGGGCGCGCTCGGCCCGCGCCGGCATCTCGCCGATGAGCGCCGACACCGGCCTCGAACTGTTCGACGCGGCCCTCGCCGCCGGCCGGCCCGCCCTCGTGCCGGCCGTGCTCGACGTGCCGGCCATGCGGTCCCGGGTGGTCGCCGGCCGGGTGCCGTCGCTGCTGCGGGTGCTGCTCGGCGCGGTGCCCACCCGCCGGCAGGCCGGCCACGGCAACTGGGCCGACCGGATCGCCGGCCTGGACCCGCAGGATGCCCGCGACCAGGTCGACGCCCTCGTGCGGGGCCTCGTCGCGCAGGTCCTCGGGCACGGTGGCGCGGACGCCGTGCCGGCGGACCGGGCGTTCCGGGAGCTGGGCTTCGACTCGCTGACGGCGGTGGACCTGCGCAACCGGGTCAACGCGGCCACCGGGCTGCGGCTGGCGTCCACGCTGGTGTTCGACTACCCGACCCCGCGCATCCTCGCCGGCCAGGTGTACGCGGAACTCGCCGGCAACCGGGCCGCCACCGTCACCCCGGCCGAGGCGGCCACCGCCACCGGCCTCGACGACCCGATCGCGATCGTCGGCCTGGCCTGCCGCTTCCCCGGCGGCGCGGACAACCCGGACCAGCTGTGGGAGCTGCTGGCCACCGGCGGCGACGGGATCAGCGAGTTCCCCGCCGACCGGGGCTGGGACCTCGACACCCTGTTCGACCCCGACCCGGCCAACAGCGGCACCTCGTACACCCGGCACGGCGGCTTCCTCTACGGGGCGGCGGAGTTCGACCCCGGGTTCTTCGGCATCAGCCCCCGCGAGGCCCTGGCCATGGACCCGCAGCAGCGGCTGTTGCTGGAGACCGCGTGGGAGACGTTCGAGTCCGCCGGGCTCGACCCGCACCGGCTGCGCGGCAGCCGCACCGGCGTGTTCGCCGGCGTCATGTACCACGACTACGCCTCCCGGCTGATGGACCTGCCCGCCGAGGTGGAGGGCTACATCGGCACCGGCACCTCCGGCAGCGTGCTGTCGGGGCGGGTGGCCTACACGTTCGGCCTGGAGGGGCCCGCCGTCACCGTCGACACCGCGTGCTCGTCGTCGCTGGTCGCCCTGCACCTCGCCGCGCAGGCGCTGCGCAGTGGCGAGTGCGACCTGGCCCTCGCGGGCGGCGTCACCGTGATGGCCACCCCGGGGACGTTCGTCGAGTTCTCCCGGCAGCGCGGCCTGTCGGCCGACGGGCGGTGCAAGTCGTTCGCCGCCGCCGCCGACGGCACCGGCTGGGGCGAGGGCGTCGGCATGCTGCTCGTGCAGCGGCTCTCCGATGCGCAGCGCGACGGCCGGCGGGTCTACGCGATCGTGCGCGGCACGGCCGTCAACCAGGACGGCGCGTCCAACGGTCTCACCGCGCCGAACGGGCCGTCGCAGCAGCGCGTCATCCGGCAGGCCCTCGCCAACGCCCGGCTGACCCCGGCCGACGTGGACGCCGTCGAGGCCCACGGCACCGGCACCACCCTCGGCGACCCGATCGAGGCCCAGGCGCTCCTGGCCACCTACGGGCAGGACCGGCCCGCCGACCGGCCGCTGCTGCTCGGGTCGATCAAGTCGAACATCGGGCACACCCAGGCCGCCGCCGGCGTCGCCGGGGTGATCAAGATGGTGCTCGCGCTGCGGCACGGGCTCGTCCCGCCCACCCTGCACGTGGACGAGCCGTCCCCGCACATCGACTGGACCGCTGGGGCCGTCGCCCTGGCCACGCAGGCGACGCCGTGGCCGGCCGTCGACCGGCCCCGCCGCGCCGCCGTCTCCTCCTTCGGCATCAGCGGCACCAACGCCCACGTCGTGCTCGAACAGGCCCCCGAGCCGGCCGTCGCCGCCGAGTCCCGGCCCGGCGCCGCCGCCGACGCCGGCCTCGTGCCGTTCGTGCTCTCCGCCACCGACCGGGCCGCGCTGCGGGAACAGGCCGCCCGGCTGCGCGCCCACCTCGCCGCCCACCCCGAGGTCGAACCGGCCGAGGTCGGCTACGCCCTCGCCACCACCCGGGCGGCGTTCGGCCACCGGGCCGTCGTGCTCGGCCAGGACCAGGCCGAACTGGCCCAGGGCCTCACCGCCCTGGTCGACGGCGAGACCGTCGCGGGCGTCGTCACCGGCACGGCGCTGCGCAACACCGCCCCCGTCTTCGTCTTCTCCGGCCACGGCTCCCAGTGGCCCGGGATGGCCGTCGACCTGCTCGACAGCTCCCCGGTGTTCGCCGCGTCCATCGCCGAGTGCGAGGCCGTCCTCACCCCCTGGGTGGACTGGTCCCTCACCGGCGTGCTGCGCGGGGCCGAGGGCGCCCCGCCGCTGGTCGCCTCCGGCGTCGTGCAGCCCGCACTGTGGGCCGTGATGGTCTCCCTGGCCCGGCTGTGGCGCTCGCTGGGCGTCCGCCCCGGTGGCGTCGTCGGCCACTCCCAGGGCGAGATCGCCGCGGCCTGCGTCGCCGGGGCCCTCACCCTGGAGGACGCCGCCAAGATCGTCGCCCTGCGCAGCCAGGTGCTCGTCGACATCGCCGGCCGAGGCGGCATGGTCTCCGTGGCCCTGCCCGCCGACCGGGCCCGCGACCTGCTCAAGCGGTGGGCCGGGCGGCTCTCCGTCGCCGTGGTCAACGGCCCCGGGTCGGTCGTGGTGGCCGGCGACGTCGACGACCTCGCCGACCTCGTCGCCGCCTGCGCCGCCGACGGCGTGCGCACGCGAGGCATCGACGTCGAGTACGCCTCCCACTCCCCGCAGGTCGAGGCGGTCGCCGGCCGGCTCCTGGCCAGCCTCGACGGGATCACCCCCCGCCCCGCCGAGCTGCCGTTCTATTCCGCGCTCACCGGCGAGCAGACCGACACCACCACGCTCGACGCCGGCTACTGGTACCGCAACCTGCGCGAGACCGTGAACTTCGAGCAGGCCGTACGCAACCTGCTCGCCGACGGCCACCAGGTCTTCCTGGAGGTCGGCCCGCACCCCGTGCTCAGCTTCGGCATGCAGGAGACCATCGACACCGCCGAACACGAGGCGGCCGTGGTCAACACCCTGCGCCGGGGCGACGGCGGCTGGGCCCGGATCCTCACCGCGCTGGCCGAGCTGCACGTGCGCGGCGTCGAGGCCGACTGGAACGCCGTCTGCGGCGTGCGCACCGGTCCGGCCGTGCCGCTGCCCACGTACGCCTTCCACCGGCAGCGCTACTGGCCGGAGGCCCCCGTACGCACCGGACCGGCCGCCGCCGCCGACGACCCCGCCGACCGGCAGTTCTGGGACGCCGTCGAACGTGCCGACGCCGACGCCCTCGCCGCCGCCATGCGCATCGACACCGCCGACGCCCGCGTCCTCGGCGAGGCCCTGCCGCTGCTGTCCTCGTGGCGGCAGCGCCGCCGCGACGAGTCCACCGTGGACGCCTGGCGCTACCGGGTGCAGTGGACGCCGCTCACCGCTGCCGCCGGCGCCACCCTCGGCGGGACCTGGCTGCTCGTCGCGCCCGCCGCGTACGCCGGCCAGCCGATCGTCGGTCAGGTCGTGCAGGCCCTCGGCGAGGCCGGGGCGGACGTGACCCCGCTGGCCGTCGCCGACGCCGACCGGGCGGCCCTGGCCGCGCGCCTCGCCGATGTCGACGCCGCCGCCGTCACCGGCGTGCTGTCCCTGCTCGCCCTCGACGAGACCCCCCACCCGCAGCGGCCCGTCGTCCCCGCCGGCCTCGCCGGCACCCTCGCCCTCGTGCAGGCCCTCGGCGACGCCGGCATCACCGCCCCGCTGTGGTGCGCCACCGGCGGCGCGGTCTCCACCGGCCGCGCCGACCCCCTCGACCACCCCCGGCAGGCCCTCGTCTGGGGCCTCGGCCGGGTCGCCGCCCTGGAACACGCCGACCGGTGGGGCGGCCTCGTCGACCTGCCCGCGAAGCTGGACCGACGCGCCCGGGGCCGGCTCGCCGCCGTCCTGGCCGGCGTCGGCCACGAGGACCAGGTCGCCGTGCGCACCTCCGGCCTGTTCGCCCGCCGGCTCGCCCGCGCCGCCGCCGAACCCGCCCCGCAGCGGCCCGGCTGGCGGCCCGCCGGCACCGCCCTGGTCACCGGCGGCCTCGGCTCCCTCGGCGCGCACGTGGCCCGCTGGCTGGCCCGCGAGGGCGCGGCGCACCTGGTGCTGACCAGCCGGCAGGGCCCGGCGGCGGCCGGCGCGGCCGAGCTGGAGGCCGAGCTGACCGGCCTCGGCGCGCGCGTCACCGTCGCGGCCTGCGACGTGGCCGACGCCGACTCGCTGCGCGCCCTCGTCGACGGGCTCGCCGCCGACGGCGTCACCGTCGACGCCGTGTTCCACGCCGCCGGGGTGGCCCACGCCGGCCCGCTCGCCGGCACCGACGTCGGCGAGCTGGCCGACGGCCTGCACGCCAAGGTCGCCGGGGCGGTCAACCTCGACGAGGTCCTCGGCGGCGACGTGTCCGCGTTCGTGCTCTTCTCCTCCGGCGCGGGCGTGTGGGGCGGCGGCCTCCAGGGCGGCTACGCCGCCGGCAACGCCTTCCTCGACGCCCTCGCCGAGGACCGCCGCCGCCGGGGCCTCGCCGCCACCGCCGTCGCCTGGGGCGCGTGGGACGGCGGCGGCATGTTGGAGACCGACGGCGCCGCCGACCAGATGTTCCGCTCCGGGGTGCGGCCGATGCGCCCCGACCTGGCCGTGGCCGTGCTCGCCCGCGCCCTCGCCGACGACGACACCACCCTCACCGTCGCCGACATCGCCTGGGACCGGTTCCACCAGACGTTCGCGATGACCCGCCCCCGGCCGCTGATCGAGGACATCCCCGAGGTGGCCCGGATCCTCGCCGCCCGCACCCGCGACGACGACGAGCCGGCCGAGGCGTCCCCGCTGCGCGGCCGGCTCGCCGGTCTCGCCGAGCCGGAGCGCCGCCGCACCCTGCTGGAGCTGGTGCGGGTGCACGCCGCCGCCGTGCTCGGGCACGCCTCCGCCGAGGCGATCGGGGCGGACCGGCCGTTCAGGGAGATCGGCTTCGACTCGCTCAGCGCCGTGGAGATGCGCAACCGGCTCGGCGAGGCCGTCGGCCTGCGGCTGCCCGCCACCCTCGTCTTCGACCGGCCCACCCCGACGCTGCTCGCCGGCTGGCTGGCCGACCGCATCCTCGGCGTCACCGAGCAGGCCGCCGCGCCCACCCGGGCCGCCGCCGCCCTCGACGAGCCCATCGCCATCGTCGCGATGAGCTGCCGCTACCCCGGCGGCGTCGCCAGCCCCGAGGACCTGTGGCGGCTCGTCGCCGACGGCCGCGACGCCATCGCCGGGTTCCCCGCCGACCGGGGCTGGGACCTCGACGCCATCTACGACCCCGACCCCGACACCCCCGGCACCTCGTACGTGCGCGAGGGCGGCTTCGTCGCCGACGTCGCCGGGTTCGACGCGGCGCTGTTCGGCATCTCCCCGCGCGAGGCGCTGGTGATGGACCCACAGCAGCGGCTGCTGCTGGAGACCGGCTGGGAGCTGTTCGAACGCGCCGGCATCGCCCCCGCCGACCTGCGGGAGAGCAACACCGGCGTCTTCGTCGGCACCAACGGCCAGGACTACGCCACGCTGCTGATGGCCGCCCGCGCCGAGACCGAGGGCTACCAGGCCACCGGCAACGTGGCGGCCGTCGTCTCCGGGCGGCTCTCCTACACCTTCGGCCTGCAGGGCCCGTCCGTCTCCGTCGACACCGCCTGCTCGTCGTCGCTGGTGGCCCTGCACCTGGCCGTGCAGTCGCTGCGCTCCGGCGAGTGCGACACGGCCGTCGCCGGTGGCGTCACCGTGATGGCCACCCCCGGCCCGTTCCTGGAGTTCGCCCGGCAACGCGGCCTCGCCGCCGACGGCCGGTGCAAGTCGTTCGCGGGGGCCGCCGACGGCACCGGCTGGGGCGAGGGCGCCGGCCTGCTGCTGCTCCAGCGGCTCTCCGACGCCCGCCGTGACGGCCGCCGGGTCCTCGCCGTGGTACGCGGCTCCGCCACCAACTCCGACGGCGCGTCCAACGGGCTCACCGCCCCCAACGGCCCCGCCCAGCAGCGGGTCATCCAGCAGGCCCTGGCCAACGCGCGGCTCACCGCCGCCGACGTGGACGCCGTCGACGGCCACGGCACCGGCACCCGCCTCGGCGACCCGATCGAGGCGCAGGCGCTCCTCGCGACGTACGGGCAGGACCGGCCCGCCGACCGGCCGCTGCTGCTCGGCTCGATCAAGTCGAACATCGGCCACACCCAGGCCGCGGCCGGCGTGTCCGGCGTCATCAAGATGGTCATGGCGCTCCAGCACGACCTGCTGCCGCCCACCCTGCACGTCGACGAGCCCACCCCGCACGTCGACTGGGCGGCTGGCGCGGTCGCGCTGCTCGCCGAGCCCACCCCGTGGCCCGCCGTGGACCGGCCCCGCCGGGCCGCCGTGTCGGCGTTCGGGGTCAGCGGCACCAACGCCCACGTCATCCTCGAACAGGCCCCGCCCGCCGACGACCGGCCGCAGCCGCAGGCCGGCGACGCGGAGCCGCCCGCGCCGCCGCTGCTGCCCTGGGTGGTCTCCGGCGACGACGCCGACGGGCTGGCCGCCCAGGCCGCCCGCCTCGCCGACTGGGCCGAGGCCGAGGCCGACGCCGACGCCGCCAGCGACGCCGCCGTCGCCCGGGTGCTCGCCACCGGCCGCTCCCACCTGCGGCACCGGGCCGTGCTGCTCGCCGCCGACCGCGACGCGTACGTGGCCGGGCTGCGGGCCCTCGCCGCCGGGCAGCACCACCCCACCCTCACCCGGGACGTCGCCGAGCCCGGCGGCACCCTCGCCGTCCTCTTCTCCGGCCAGGGCGCCCAGCACGCCGGCATGGGCCGCGAGCTGTACCGGACGTTCCCCGCCTTCGCCGAGGCCCTCGACGAGGTGTGCCAGCATCTCGACGCGCACCTGCCCCGGCCGCTCAAGGCGGTGCTGTTCGCCGCCGACGGCAGCGCCGAGGCCGACCTGATCCACCAGACCGTGTTCACCCAGGCCGGCCTGTTCGCCGTCGAGGTGGCCCTGCACCGGCTCCTCGCCGGCTGGGGGATCGTGCCGGACCTCGTCGCCGGGCACTCCGTCGGCGAGATCACCGCCGCCCACGTCGCCGGGGTGCTCAGCCTGCCCGACGCCTGCGCGCTCGTCGGCAACCGGGGCCGGCTCATGCAGGCACTCCCGGCCGGCGGCGGGATGCTCGCCGTCGCCGCGCCTGAGGCCGACGTCGCCGCGACCCTGGCCCCGTACGCCGGCCGGGTCGCCGTCGCCGCCGTCAACGGCCCGGCCGCCGTGGTCGTCTCCGGCGCCGCCGACGCCCTCACCGACCTGGCCGACCACTTCGCCGCCCTCGGCGTACGCACCAAGCGGCTCACCGTCAGCCACGCGTTCCACAGCCCGCTGATGGAGCCGATGCTCGCCGAGTTCGCCGCCGTCGCCGCCGGCCTCGACTACGCCCCGCCGACCGTCCCGCTCGTGTCCAACCTGACCGGCCGGGTCGCCGACCCCGAGCAGATCTGCACCCCCGACTACTGGGTACGGCACGTGCGCGACGCCGTCCGGTTCGCCGACACCGTCGAGCACCTGCACACCCTCGGCGTCGCCGCGCTGCTCGAGGTCGGCCCCGACACGGTGCTCACCGCCCTGGCCGCCGACGCGCTGCCCGACGCCGGCCGCACCCTCGTCACCGGCGTCCAGCGGCCCGGCCGGAGCGAGGCCGAGGCGCTGCTCGGCGCGCTGGCCCGGCTGCACTGCCACGGCGTACGGGTCGACTGGGCGGCCCTGCTGCCCGCCGCCGACCCGGTCACCCCGCCCACGTACGCCTTCCGGCACCAGCGGTTCTGGCCCGTCGGCGACGGCGACGTGCTGCGCACCGCCGAGCCGGCCGCCCCCGCCGCCGGCACCGCCGACGAGGCGTTCTGGCAGGCCGTGACCGACGCCGACGGCGACGCCCTCGCCACCCACTTCGGCGTCGACCCGGACCGGCCGCTGCGCGACCAGCTGCCCACCCTCGCCCACTGGCACCGGCAGCGGCAGACCGACGCGCTCGTCGACGGCTGGCGCTACCGCATCACCTGGCCGCAGCGCCGCCTCACCGCCGGCCCCGCCACCGGGGAGTGGCTGCTGGTCGTCCCCGCCGGGGCGCAGACCGGCCCGGCCGCCGGCCAGCACGGCGGCGACACGCCGCCGGCCACCGGCACCGACGCCAGCGCCGACGGGATCGCCGACACCGCCGACCGGATCGGCACGCTGGTCGCCGCGCACGGCGGCACCGTGCGGACCCTCGCCGTCGACCCCGCCACGGCCACCCGCGCCGAACTCGCCGCGCTGCTCGCGGCCGGCACGGCCACCCGTACCGTGTCGCTGCTGGCCCTCGACGAGCGCCCCCACCCCGACCACCCGGCCGTGCCCGCCGGGCTCACCGGCAACCTCGCCCTCGTCCAGGCCGTCACCGACGCCGCCCCCGCCGGGCCGCTGTGGCTGCTCACCCGGCAGGCCGTCAGCACCGGCCCCGGCGACCTGATCGCCCACCCCGCCCAGGCCACCACCTGGGGCCTCGGCCTGGTCACCGCCCTGGAACACCCCGCCCACTGGGGTGGCCTGCTCGACCTGCCCGCCGAGCTGGACCCGGCCGCCGGGGACCACCTGCTGCGGGCGCTGACCAACACCGACGCCGAGGACCAGCTCGCCGTGCGTCCCCTCGGCACCCACCTGCGCCGCCTCGCCCGCGCCGCCCGCGCCGAGCGGCCCGACGCCCCCGCCTGGCAGCCGTCGGACACCGTGCTGATCACCGGCGGCACCGGCGCGATCGGCTCGTACGCCGCCGCCTGGCTGGCCCGGCACGGCGCGCGCCGGCTCATCCTGGTCAGCCGGCGCGGCCCCGACGCGCCCGGCGTCGCCGCCACCCTCGCCGAGCTGGCCGACCTCGGCGCGCACGCCCGCGCCGTGGCCTGCGACCTGGCCGACCGCGACGCCGTCGCCGCCCTCGTCGCCGGCCTGCGCCGCGACGGCGAGACCGTACGCGCCGTCGTGCACGCCGCCGGCGTCGGCCGGCTCAACCCGGTCAGCGTCGTCGGCACCGACGAACTCGCCGACGTCGTCGCCGGCAAGACCGCCGGTGCCCGCCACCTCGACGAGTTCCTCGACCCCGACGACCTGGAGCTGGTCGTCTACTTCTCGTCCATCGCCGCCGCGTGGGGCGTCGGCGACCACGGCGCGTACGCCGCAGGCAACGCCTTCCTCGACGCGTGGGCGCAGTCCCGACCCGCCGGCCGGGCCCGGGTCGTCTCCGTCAACTGGGGACCGTGGGCCGGCGGCGGCATGGTCAGCGACGACCACGCCGTCGCGATGAGCCGGCGCGGCGTGTCCCTGCTCGACCGGGAACCCGCGATGGCCGCCCTGCGCGCCGCGATCACCGGCGACGGCACCGTGCTCACCGTCGCCGACGTCGACTGGGCCCGCTTCGCCCCCGTCTTCGCCTCCGCCCGGCCCCGGCCCCTGATCGCCGACCTGCCCGAGGTGGCGGCCCAGCGCGTCGGCACCGACCCGGCCGCCGACGGCGGCGACGAGGTCCGCACCGGGCTGCGCAAGCGGCTCGCCGACCTCACCACCGCCGAGCAGAACCGGCTGCTGGTCGACCTGATCCGCACCGCCGCCGCCGAGGTCATCGGCCACGACAGCCCGTACGCCCTGGAGGCCGACCGGCCGTTCCGGGACCTCGGCTTCGACTCGCTGACCGCCGTGGAGCTGCGCGGCCGGCTCGCGAAGGAGACCGGCCTCAGCCCGGCCAGCTCGGTGGTGTTCGACTACCCGACCCCGCAGGCGCTCGCCGAGCACCTGCGCGGCGAGCTGGTCAGCGAGGCGTCCGTGCAGGCGCTGCCGACCGTCGAGGAACTCGACGAGCTGGAGGCCGCCCTCGTCCGGCGCGACACCGACGACCTCGGCCGGGTGCGGGTCACCATGCGGCTGCACCGGCTGCTGGAACGCCTCGGCGCCGCCGACCGGGGCGCGGGGGAGCGGCCCGACGAGGCCGCCGAGGTGGCCGACCGGCTGCGCGTCGCCAGCAACCAGGAGCTTTTCGATCTTGTCGACCGGGACCTCGGGCTTTCCTGAGTCACGCGACACGTACCGGTGCCACACGAGGGAGCGAGATCAACCATGGCGGACGAAGAGAGGCTGCGCGAGTACCTCACGCGGGTCATCGCCGAGCTGCACCAGACCCGCCAGCGGCTGCGCGAGGTCACCGCCGAGGAGTCCGAGCCGGTCGCCATCGTCGCGATGAGCTGCCGCTACCCCGGCGGCATCAGCTCACCCGAGGCGCTGTGGGACTTCGTCTCCGCCGGCGGCGACGCCATCGGCGAGTTCCCCACCGACCGGGGCTGGGACCTCGACCGGCTGCACCACCCCGACCCCGACAACCCCGGCACCTCGTACACCGCCGCCGGGGGGTTCCTCTACGACGCCGGGCGCTTCGACGCCGCCCTGTTCGGGATCTCCCCGCGTGAGGCCCTCGCCATGGACCCGCAGCAGCGGCTGCTGCTGGAGGTCACCTGGGAGCTGTTCGAACGCGCCGGCATCGCCCCGCTGTCCCTGCGCGGCAGCCGCACCGGCGCGTTCGTCGGCACCTCCGGCCAGGACTACGCCGCCGTGCTGCACCGCGCCCCCGGCGTCGAGGGCTACGTCCTCACCGGCTCCGCCGCCAGCGTCGTCTCCGGCCGGCTCGCCTACACCTTCGGCCTGGAGGGGCCCACCGTCACCGTCGACACCGCCTGCTCGTCGTCGTCGGTCGCCGTCCACCTCGCCTGCCAGGCCCTGCGCCAGCGCGAGTGCGGCCTCGCCCTCGCCGGCGGCGCGACCGTGCTGGCCACCCCCGGCCCGTTCGTCGAGTTCTCCCGCCAGCGCGGGCTCGCCGCCGACGGCCGGTGCAAGTCGTTCGCCGCCGCCGCCGACGGCACCGGCTGGTCCGAGGGCGTCGGCATGCTCCTGCTCGAACGCCTCAGCGACGCCCGCCGCAACGGCCACCCCGTCCTCGGCATCATCCGCAGCTCCGCCGTCAACTCCGACGGCGCGTCCAACGGGCTCACCGCCCCCAACGGCCCCGCCCAGCAGCGGGTCATCCGGCAGGCCCTGGCCGGCGCGAAGCTCACCCCCGACCTCGTCGACGTCGTCGAGGCCCACGGCACCGGCACCACCCTCGGCGACCCCATCGAGGCCCAGGCCCTGCTCGCCACCTACGGCCAGGACCGGGGCGACGCCGCGCCACTGCTGCTCGGCTCGATCAAGTCCAACCTCGGCCACAGCCAGGCCGCCGCCGGCATCGCCGGCATCATCAAGATGGTCCTGGCGATGCGGCACGGCACCGTGCCCGCCACCCTGCACGTCGACGAGCCCACCCCGCACGTCGACTGGGCCGCCGGCGCGGTCACCCTCGTCACCGAGCCCACCCCGTGGCCCGCCGTGGACCGGCCCCGCCGGGCCGCCGTCTCCTCGTTCGGCATGAGCGGCACCAACACCCACCTCATCCTCGAACAGCCCGAGGCCGCCGACACCGCGACCGCCGCCGACCGCCCCGAGCCGCCCGCGCCCGTGCTGCTCACCGGCCGCACGCGCACCGCGCTGCGCCGCCAGGCCGAGCAGTGGTCCCGGTACGTCGCCGACGCCGCCCCCCACCCCGCCGACGTCGCCTGGTCCTCGGTGACCTCCCGCAGCCCCCTGGAACACCGGGCCGTCGTCCTCGCCGACGACACCGACGGGCTGCTCGCCGCCCTGACCGCCCTCGCCGACGACCGGCACGCCCCCGGCCTCGTCACCGGTGCCGCCGCCGAACGCGGCGCCGTCGCGTTCCTCTACTCCGGGCAGGGCGCGCAGCGCGCCGGCATGGGCCGTGAGCTGGCCGCCGCGTTCCCCGTCTTCGCGCAGGCCCTCGACGAGGTGTGCGCCGCGCTCGACCCGCACCTGCCCCGGCCGCTGCGGGAGGTGCTGTTCGCCGACGCCGGCACGCCCGAGGCCGCGCTGCTCGACCAGACCGTGTTCACCCAGGCCGGCCTGTTCGCCGTCGAGGTGGCCCTGCACCGGCTCCTCGGCTCCTTCGGCATCGCCCCGGACCTCGTCGCGGGCCACTCCATCGGGGAGGTCGTCGCCGCGCACGTCGCCGGGGTGTTGACCCTCGCCGACGCGGCGAAGCTGGTCGCGGCGCGGGGTCGGCTGATGCAGGCGTTGCCGCCCGGTGGGGCGATGCTGGCGGTCGCCGCTGACGAGGCATCCGTCGTCGAGTCGCTGGACGGGGTGACCGGCCCGGTCGGGATCGCCGCCGTCAACGGCCCGACGTCCGTCGTGGTGTCGGGCGCGGCGTCCGCCGTGGACGAGGTGGCCGGGCGGTGGGCCGCGCGCGGGGTGAAGACGCGGCGGCTGAAGGTCAGCCACGCGTTCCACAGCCCGTTGATGGAACCCATGCTGGCCGGGTTCGCGGCCGTCGTCGCCGGCCTCGACCTGCGCGCGCCGGCCCTGCCGATCGTGTCCAACCTGACCGGTGACCTCGCCGACCCGGAGGCGATCCGCAGCACCGACTACTGGGTGCGGCACGTCCGCGAGGCCGTCCGCTTCGCCGACGGCGTACGCACCCTGCGCGCCCACGGCGTCGGCACCTTCGTCGAGGTCGGCCCCGACGCCGTCCTCGCCGCCGCCGCCGAGGAGACCCTCGCCACCGTCACCGCCGCCGCCGACGTGGCCCCCGCCGCCGTCGTGCCCGCCCTGCGCCGCGACCGCCCCGAACGCCGCGCCCTCCTCGCCGCGCTCGCCCACCTGCACGTCGCCGGCACCGGCGTCCGCTGGGCCGACGTCCTCGCCGACCGGCCCGGCCGCCTCGTCGACCTGCCCACCTACCCGTTCGAGCGGCAGCACTACTGGGTGCCCGCCGAGGCCCCCACCGACCCCGCCACCGGCACCGACCCGCTCGACCACCGGTTCTGGGACGCCGTCGAACGCGCCGACCTCGACGCCCTGCGCGACACCCTCCACATCGACGACGCCACCGCCGACTCCCTGCGCGCCCTGCTGCCCGCCCTCGCCGACTGGCGGCGGCAGCGGCAGGAACACGGCCTCCTCGACGGCTGGCGCTACCGCGCCGAATGGCAGGTCACCGCCGAACCCACCCCCGGCCGGCTCGCCGGCACCTGGCTCCTCGCGCTCCCCGCCGGCCACGCCGACGACCCGGCCGTGGCCGCCGTCCGCGCCGCGCTCACCGACGCCGGGGCCGACCCGCTGCCGCTGACCGTCGCCCCCGACGCCGACCGCGCCGCCCTCGCCGCCGCCCTCGGCGACACCCCGCTCGCCGGGGTCGTCTCCCTGCTCGCCTGGGCACCATCGGCCGACGCCGCCACCCTGCCCGGCCTCGCCGCCACCCTCGCCCTCACCCAGGCCCTCGGCGACGCCGGCCACGACGCCCCGCTGTGGCTGGTCACCCGGGGCGCCGTCGCCGCCGCCGCGTACGACCGGCTCGCCGACCCCGCCCAGGCCGCCACCTGGGGCCTCGGCCGGGTCGTCAGCGTCGAGGCCCCGCACCGCTGGGGTGGCCTCGTCGACCTGCCCACCCGACCCGACGCCCGCGCCGCCGGCCGGCTCGCCGCGATCCTCACCGGCACGACCGGCGAGGACCAGCTCGCCGTACGCGGCCCCGGCGTCTTCGCCCGCCGCCTCGTCCGCGCCGCCCTCGGCGACCGCCCCCCGGCCCGCCGCTACACGCCCACCGGCACCGCCCTCATCACCGGCGGCACCGGCGGCCTCGGCGCGCGCGCCGCCCGCTGGCTCGCCGCAGCCGGAGCCGAACACGTCGTCCTCGTCAGCCGGCGCGGCCCCGCCGCCCCCGGCGCCGCCGACCTCGAAGCCGAACTCACCGCCCTCGGCACCCGGGTCACCGTCGCCGCCTGCGACATCGCCGACCGGGCCGCCCTCGCCGACCTGCTGCGCCGCGTCGAAGCCGACGGCCCGCCCGTGCGCACCGTCGTGCACACCGCCGGCGTCGCCCAGACCACCCCCCTCGCCGAGGTCACCGCCGCCGAACTGGCCGAGGTGACCGGCGGCAAGACCACCGGCGCGACCCACCTGCACGACCTGCTCGCCGACCGGGACCTCGACGCCTTCGTCGTCTACTCGTCCATCGCCGCCACCTGGGGCAGCGCCGGCCAGGCAGGCTACGCCGCCGGCAACGCCTACCTCGACGCGCTCGTGCAGCAGCGCCGCGCCGACGGGCACGCCGGCACCGCCGTCGCCTGGGGCCCCTGGGCCGACGGCGGCATGCACGGGGCCGACTCCGACCAGCAGCTGCGCCGCCGGGGCGTACCCGCCATGGACCCCGCCGTCGCCATGGGCGCGCTCGCGCAGGCCCTCGACCACGACGACGTCACCCTCACCGTCGCCGACGTCGACTGGACCCGGTTCGCCCCCGCGTACGCCTCCGCCCGGCGGCGGCCCCTGCTGGAGGGCGTACCCGAGGCGAAGGCCGCCCTCGACGGCGGCGCACCCACCGACGACGGCGACGACGGCCCCGCCGCGACCCTGCGCCGCCGCCTCGCCGGGCTCACCCCGGCCCGCCGCGAGGAGACCCTCGCCGACCTGATCCGCGACCATGCCGCCGACGTGCTCGGCCACGACGGCGGACCCGCCGCCATCGGCGCCACCACCGCGTTCCGGGACCTCGGCTTCGACTCGCTCACCGCCGTGGAACTGCGCAACCGGCTCGCCGCCGCCACCGGGCAGGCCCTGCCCACCACCCTCGTCTTCGACCACCCCAGCCCGATCGTGCTGGCCCGCTTCCTGCTCGCCGGCCTCCTCGGCGACGCCGCCGACCCCGCCCCGGCCGCCGCCGCGCCCACCGTGGACGGCGACGACCCCGTCGCCATCGTCGGCATGGCCTGCCGCTACCCCGGCGGCATCGCCGACCCCGACCAGCTCTGGCGGCTCGTCGCCGACGGCGTCGACGCCATCGGCGACTTCCCCACCAACCGGGGCTGGGACCTCGACCGGCTCTTCGACCCCGACCCCGCCACCCCCGGCACCAGCTACGCCGACCAGGGCGGCTTCCTCCACGACGCCGCCGACTTCGACGCGGCCTTCTTCGGCATCTCGCCCCGTGAGGCCGCGGCGATGGACCCGCAGCAGCGCCTGTTGCTGGAGGCGTCGTGGGAGGCGGTGGAGCGGGCAGGGGTTGACCCGGCGGGGTTGCGGGGTTCGCGAACAGGGGTGTTCGTCGGCACCAACGGCCAGGACTATGGGGCCCTGTTGATGATGTCCGCCGATGCTGCGGAGGGCTTCGCGGGCACCGGCAACGCGGCGAGTGTGGTGTCGGGTCGGGTGGCGTACGCGTTGGGGTTGGAGGGGCCGGCGGTGTCGGTGGACACGGCGTGTTCGTCGTCCCTCGTCGCCCTGCACCTGGCGGTGCAGGCGCTGCGGCGCGGCGAGTGCGACCTGGCGCTGGCCGGCGGCGTCACCGTGATGACCACCCCCGCCACCTTCGCCGAGTTCTCCCGCCAGCGGGCCCTCGCCGCCGACGGCCGGTGCAAGGCGTTCGCCGAGGCGGCGGACGGCACTGGCTGGGGTGAGGGCGTCGGGGTGCTCCTGGTGGAGCGGCTGTCGGACGCTCGGCGTAACGGTCACCGGGTGCTCGCCGTGGTGCGGGGGAGCGCGGTGAACCAGGACGGTGCGTCGAACGGGTTGACGGCGCCGAATGGTCCGTCGCAGCAGCGGGTGATCCGGCAGGCCCTCGCGTCGGCGGGGCTGTCCACGGCCGATGTGGACGTGGTGGAGGCCCACGGGACGGGCACCACGTTGGGTGACCCGATCGAGGCGCAGGCGCTCCTTGCGACCTATGGCCAGGGTCGGGGCGACGCCGCGCCGCTGCTGCTCGGGTCGATCAAGTCGAACATCGGCCACACGCAGGCGGCCGCCGGTGTCGCCGGGATCATCAAGATGGTTCTCGCGATGCGGCACGGGACCGTGCCCGCCACCCTGCACGTGGACGCCCCGTCGGGGCACATCGACTGGACGGCCGGAGCCGTCGAACTGGTCACCGAGGCCACCCCGTGGCCCGGGACGGACCGGCCCCGTCGGGCGGCGGTGTCGTCGTTCGGCATGTCCGGCACCAACGCGCACGTCATCGTCGAGCAGGGCGACGAGCCCGCCGACGCGCAGGCCGGGGCCCGCGCGCCGGGGCTGGTCGACGCCGACGTGACGGTGTGGCCGGTGTCGGCTCGGTCGAAGGCGGCCCTGGCTGGTCAGGCCGGACGGCTGGCCGCGTACGTGCGGGAGCACGGCGTGCTGGACACCGCGGCGGTCGGTTGGTCCCTGGCGACGACGCGGTCGACGTTCGACCAGCGGGCCGCCGTGGTCGGGTCTGGGGTCGAGGAGCTGCTGTCGGGGCTGGACGCCCTGGCTGGTGGCCAGCCGGCGGGCAACGTGGTCAGCGGTGTCGCCTCTGGTCACGGCTCCGGGCCGGTGTTCGTGTTTCCGGGTCAGGGTGCGCAGTCGGCACGCATGGCCGCCGGTCTGGTCGGTCGTGCGCCGGTGTTCGACGCGCGGCTCGCCGAGTGTCAGCGTGCCCTTGCCCCGTTCCTCGACGTGGATCTCGTGTCGGTGTTGACCGGTGGGGACGAGTCGTGGTTGGAGCGGGTGGAGGTGGTGCAGCCGGTCCTGTGGGCGGTGGGCATCGCCTTGTCCGCCGTCTGGGAGCAGGCGGGCGTGTCCCCGCAGGCGGTGGTGGGTC
This sequence comes from Micromonospora sp. DH13, assembly GCF_020873825.1. Lineage (NCBI taxonomy): Bacteria > Bacillati > Actinomycetota > Actinomycetes > Micromonosporales > Micromonosporaceae > Micromonospora > Micromonospora sp. DH13. The sequence continues at coordinate 321,746 of NZ_JAHWGR010000003.1, read as the reverse complement.
ACTCGCAGGGTGAGATCGGTGCGGCGTGTGTCGCCGGGATTCTGTCCCTGGAGGACGCGGCGAAGACGGTCGCCCTGCGGTCGCGGGCTCTTGCGGTGTTGCGGGGGACGGGTGCGATGGCGTCGGTGGACCTGTCCGCTGACGCGGTCACCGAGCGTCTCCCCGCGTTCCCGGGTGTGGGTGTGGCCGCCGTGAACGGCCCGTCGACGGTGGTCGTGTCCGGGCCGCCGCAGCCCGTGGCCGACCTGGTGGACGCGTGTCAGGCCGAGGGGATCCGCGCCCGCCTGATTCCGGTGGACTACGCGTCGCATTCCCCGTCGGTGCAGGACGTGGCGGAACGGCTGCGCGCCGACCTGGCCGACATCACTCCCCGCCCCGGCCACACCCGCCTGGTCTCGACGCTCACCGGTGACTGGGTCGACCCGGCGTCGATGACCGCCGACTACTGGTATGACAACCTGCGGCAGACCGTCCAGTTCGACGCGGCCGTGCGGGTCGCTGTCGCGGCCGGGCACACCACGTTTGTCGAGATCAGTCCGCACCCGGTGCTGACGATGCCGGTGACGGCGATCCTCGACGATGCCGGCGTCACCGGTTACACCCTGGGCAGCCTGCGGCGGGGTGACGACGACCCGATGCGGCTGCTGACCAACCTGGCCACCGCGCACGCGATCGGCCTGCCCGTCGACCTGACGAAGGTCCTCGCCGCGACCGGCATGGTGCCGCTGCCCACCTACGCGTTCGACCGGGGCCGGTACTGGCTGGAGCCACCCGCCCACCAGGTCCGGGACGTCGGGGCCGCCGGCCTCCAGGACGCCGGACACCCCCTGCTCAGCGCCGCGATCCCCGTCGCCGACGACCAGACGGTCGTGCTCACCGGCCGGCTGTCGGTGCGTACCCACCCGTGGCTCGCGGACCACGCCGTCGGCGGGGCGGTGATCGTCCCCGGGACCGGGATCGTCGACATGGTCGTCCGGGCCGGCGACGAGGTCGACGCCGGCCAGGTCGGCGACCTCACCCTGATCAGCCCGCTCGTCGTCCCACCGGCCGGGGCCGTGCAGGTGCAGGTACGCGTCGGCGCGCCCAGCGACACCGGCGAGCGGACCGTCACCGTGCACTCCCGCCCCGAGGGCGACGGCGACGGCGAGTGGACCCGGCACGCCGAGGGCCTGCTGCTGCCGCAGCTCCCCGCCCCGCTGGTCGTGCCGGGGGAGTGGCCGCCCGCCGACGCCGTCGAGGTCGACGCGGACCTCGACGCCTGGTACGCCGACATGGCCGGCGGCGGCCTCGGCTACGGCCCGGCCTTCCGGGGCCTGCGCCGGGTGTGGCGCGGCGTCGACGAGGCGTACGCCGAGGTGGCCCTGCCCGACGCGGTGGCCGCCGACGCGCCCCGCTTCGGCCTGCACCCCGCCCTGTTCGACGCGGCGCTCCAGGCCAGCGGCCTCACCGGGCTGCTCGGCGACGGCAACCGCGACAGTGACGGCAAGCGCGACGGCGACGTGGCCGCCAGCGGCGACACCGCCGGCACGGGCTGGCTGCCGTTCGCGTTCCGCGCCGTCGGCCTGCACGCCCACGGGGCGACCCGGCTGCGGGTGCGGCTGCGCCCCCTCGGCCCCGACACCCTCGCCGTCACGCTCGCCGACACCGCCGGGCAGCCCGTCGCCACCGTCGAGTCGCTGACGTTCCGCCCGGTCGCCGCCGGCCGGGCCGACGAGGCCGCCGCCCTGCGCCGCAACTGCCTGTTCCACCTCGACTGGACCCCACTGGACCAGCCGGCCGACGCCACGGGCGGCACGGACGCCACGGGCGGCACCCGCTGGGCGCTGCTCGGCGACGACCCGGCCGGCCTCGCCGCCGCGCTGGCCGCCGCCGGGCACCCCGTGACCGCCCACGCCGACCTGGCCGCCCTCGCCGCCGAGGTCGAGCGCTGCGGCGACGTACCCGATGTGGTGGTCGCGCAGTGGGGCGGCGCGGACCCGGCGCGGGCCGGCGACGCCGCGCACGACGCGGCCCGGGAGGCTCTCGCGCTCGTGCAGGGCTGGCTCGCCGAACCCGCCCTGGAGCGGTCCCGCCTGGTGCTGCGCACCGCCGGGGCGGTCGGCGCGGCCCCCGGCGAGGCCCCCCGCGACCTGGCGCGCGCCGCCCTGTGGGGGCTGGTCCGCTCGGCGCAGGCGGAGCACCCCGGCCGGTTCACGCTGCTGGACGCCGACGACGACGCCGGCTGCCTCGCGGCCGTCCCGGCGGCCGTCGCCTGCGGCGAGCCGCAGGTCGCCGTGCGCGACGGCGCGCTGCTCGTGCCCCGGCTGGTGCGGGCCCGCGACGCCGGCACGCTGGCCCTGCCCGGCGACGACGTGCCGTGGCGGCTCGACGTCACCGAGAAGGGCACCCTGGAGAACCTGGCCGTGCTGCCCTGCCCCGAGGTCGGCGACGCGCTGCCGGCCGGGCAGGTACGCGTCGCGATGCGCGCCTCCGGCCTCAACTTCCGGGACGTCGTGCTGACCCTCGGCATGGTCCCCGACCAGGAGGTGCTGGGCAACGAGGGCGCGGGCGTGGTGCTCGACGTCGGCCCCGGCGTCACCGGCGTGGCCCCCGGCGACCGGGTGATGGGCCTGTTCTCCGGCTCGTTCGCCAGCGTCGCCGTCACCGACCACCGCCTCGTCACCCGCATCCCCGACGGCTGGTCGTACGCGGAGGCCGCCGCCGTGCCGGTGGTCTTCCTCACCGCCTGGTACGGCCTGGTCGAGCTGGCCCGCCTCGACGCGGGCGAGTCCGTGCTGGTGCACGCGGCGGCCGGCGGCGTCGGCATGGCCGCCGTGCAGATCGCCCGCCACCTCGGCGCGGAGGTCTACGGCACGGCCAGCCCCGGCAAGTGGCCGGCGCTGCGCGCCACCGGCTTCGACGACGCGCACGTCGCCTCCTCCCGCAGCCTCGACTTCGTCGACGCGTTCCGCGACCGCACCGGCGGGCGCGGCGTCGACGTCGTGCTCAACGCGCTCAGCGGCGAGTACGTCGACGCGTCGCTGCGGCTGCTCGCCCCCGGCGGCCGGTTCGTCGAGATGGGCAAGACCGACAAGCGGGACCCGCAGCGGGTCGCCGCCGACCATCCCGGCGTCGGCTACCAGGTGTTCGACCTCATCGAGGCCGGCCAGGACAAGATCGGCGAGATGCTCGCCGAACTGGTGGCGCTGTTCGCCACCGGCGCGCTGCGCCCGCTGCCCCGCCGCGACTGGGACGTCCGCCGCGCCCCGGAGGCGTTCCGCTTCCTCAGCCAGGCCCGGCACGTCGGCAAGCTCGCCCTGAGCATCCCGCAGGTGCCCCGCCTCGACGGCACCGTCCTCGTCTCCGGCGCGACCGGCACCCTCGGCGCGCTGCTCTGCCGGCACCTGGTCACCGCACACGACGCCCGGCAGCTCCTGCTGGTCAGCCGGCGCGGACCCGACGCCGAGGGCGCCGACGCGCTGCTGGCCGACCTCAAGGCGCTCGGCGCGGACGTGTCGATCGTCGCCGCCGACCTGGCCGACCCGGACGCCGTCGCCGACGTGCTGTCCATGGTGGACGCCCGGCACCCGCTGCGGGCCGTCGTGCACGCGGCCGGTGTCCTCGACGACGGGGTGCTGGAGTCGATGACCCCCGACCGGCTCGCCGCCGTGCTGCGGCCGAAGGTCGACGCCGCCTGGAACCTGCACCGCGCCACGACCGGCCACGAGCTGACCGCGTTCGTGCTGTTCTCCGCCGCCGCCGGGGTCTTCGGCGGCCCGGGGCAGGGCAACTACGCCGCCGGCAACGCGTTCCTCGACGCCCTCGCCGAGCACCGGCGGGCCCTCGGCCTGCCGGCGGTCTCCCTGAGCTGGGGCCGGTGGGCGCAGGCCAGCGGCATGACCGGGCACCTCGACGCCGCCGACATCCGCCGCCTCGACCGGGGCGGCATGGCCGCCCTGTCCAACGAGGAGGCCCTCGCCCTGTTCGACGCCGCCTGGCGGTCCGAGCGGGCCGTGCTGATGCCCGCGAAGATCAGCACCGGGGTCGCCGCGCCGGGCGCGCCCGTGCACCCGCTGCTGACCGGGCTGGTCCGCGCCGCCGGCCGCCGGGCCGCCGCCGGTGAGGCCGCCGACGGGCAGGCGTACGCGGCGCGGCTCGCCGGCCTCACCGCCGACAAGCGGGTACGCGCCCTGCGCGACCTGGTGCTGTCGAACGTCGCCGTCGTCCTCGGCCACGGCGACCCGGCCGGCATCGAGCCGACCCGGGCCTTCCGCGAACTCGGCTTCGACTCGCTGACCGCCGTCGAGCTGCGCAACCGGCTCGGCGCGGCCACCGGGCTGCGGCTGCCCGCCACCCTCGTCTTCGACAATCCGACGCCGGCCGCGCTCGCCGCGCACCTCGCCGAGCAGCTCGCCCCGGCGGCGGCGGCTGGTTTCGGGGCGGGGCCCGGCGGGGCCGGTGCCGGCGGGACCGGGGGCGGGGCGCTCGCCGGGGCCAGCCTGGACCTCGACCGCATCGAGGCGGCCCTCGCCGGCCTCGACCCGGCCGACGACGAGTTCCGCCGCATCACCGACCGGCTGCACGGCCTGCTGGACCGGCTGGCCGAGCGGCAGTCCGACGCGGGCGGCGACGACGACCTGGAGTCGGCCACCGCCGAGAACATCTTCGACCTGATCGACCGCGAGCTGGAGACGTCGTGACCAGCCGCAACGACCACGGCATGCCGAGTGAGGTGGGTCCACGGTGAGCAACGAGGACGAGAAGTACGTCGAGTACCTGAAGCGTACGACCTCGGAGCTGCGGCGCACCCGGCGTCGGCTGCGGGAGCTGGAGGCCCGCGACGGCGAACCCATCGCCATCGTCGCGATGAGCTGCCGCTACCCGGGCGGCGTCGCCTCGCCCGAGCAGCTGTGGGACCTCGTCCGCGACGGCGGGGACGGCATCGGCCCGTTCCCCGCCGACCGGGGCTGGGACCTGGACCGGCTGTTCCACCCCGACCCCGACCACCCCGGCACCAGCTACGTCTCCGAGGGCGGCTTCGTCTACGACGCCGCCGACTTCGACGCCGACCTGTTCGGCATCAGCCCCCGCGAGGCCCTCGCGATGGACCCGCAGCAGCGGCTGCTGCTGGAGACCGCGTGGGAGTCGTTCGAGCGGGCCGGCCTGCCCGTGGCCACCATGCGGGGCAGCCGCACCGGCGTGTTCGTCGGCGCGGCCTCGCACGGCTACGACGGGATCATGGCGCAGGCCGAGAACGGCGAGGGGCACCTGCTCACCGGCAACGCCACCAGCGTCATCTCCGGCCGCGTCGCGTACACGCTCGGCCTCGAAGGGCCGGCCGTCACCGTCGACACCGCCTGCTCCTCGTCGCTCGTCGCGATCCACCTCGCCGCCCAGGGGCTGCGCAACGGCGACTGCGAGCTGGCCCTGGCCGGCGGCGTCACCGTCATGCCCACCCCGGCGGTCTTCGTCGGCTTCAGCCGGCAGCGCGGGCTGGCCGCCGACGGCCGGTGCAAGGCGTTCGCCGCCGCCGCCGACGGCACCTCCTGGTCCGAGGGCGTCGGCATGCTGCTGCTCGCCCGGCTCTCCGACGCCCAACGCCACGGCTACCCGATCCTCGCCGTCGTGCAGGGCAGCGCCGTCAACTCCGACGGCGCGTCCAACGGGCTGTCCGCCCCGCACGGCCCCTCCCAGGTGCGCGTCATCCGCCACGCCCTCGCCTCGGCGCGCCTGTCGCCGGTGGACGTGGACGTCGTGGAGGCGCACGGCACCGGCACCCGGCTCGGCGACCCGATCGAGGCGCAGGCGCTGCTCGCCACGTACGGGCAGGGGCGGGACATGCCGCTGCTGCTGGGGTCGGTCAAGTCGAACATCGGCCACACCCAGGCCGCCGCCGGCGTCGCCGGTGTGATCAAGATGGTGCAGGCCATCCGGCACGGCGTCGTGCCGCCCACCCTGCACGTCGACGCGCCGTCGCAGCACATCGACTGGTCCGCCGGGGCCGTGGAACTCGCCACCGAGGCACGGCCGTGGCCGGCCGTGGACCGGCCCCGCCGGGCCGCCGTGTCGTCGTTCGGCGTCTCCGGCACCAACGCGCACACCATCATCGAGCAGGCCCCCTCCGCCGACGCGGCGCCTGAGGACCTCGCCCCCGCGCGGGCGCTGCCCGCCGTGCCGGTGCTGCTGTCCGCCCGCACCGACGCCGCCCTCGCCGCGCAGGCGGGCCGCTGGGCCGCCCGGCTCGACGCCGACCCCGACGCACGCCCCCTCGACGTGGCGTGGTCGTCGGCCACCTCCCGCGCTGCCCTGGACAGCCGCGCGGTGGTCGCGGCGACGGGCCGCGACGATCTCCTCGCCGGGCTGCGCGCCCTCGCCGCCGGCACCCCGGCCGGCAACGTCCTGTCCGGTACGGCCACCTCGCGCGGCCAGCTCGCCGTGCTCTTCTCCGGTCAGGGCGCGCAGCGGGCGGGGATGGGTCGGGAGTTGTACGCGTCGTTCCCGGTGTTCGCGTCGGTGCTGGACGAGGTGTGCGGGCACCTGGACCGGGCGTTGCCGCAGCCGTTGAAGTCGGTGCTGTTCGCTTCGGAGGGCTCCGCTGAGGCGGGGCTGCTGGATTCGACGGTGTTCACGCAGGCGGGGTTGTTCGCGGTCGAGGTGGCCCTGTTCCGTCTGGTGGAGTCGTTCGGTGTGGTGCCGGACTTCGTGGGTGGTCATTCGGTTGGTGAGATCGTGGCCGCGCATGTGGCGGGGGTGTTGTCGCTGGAGCATGCGTGTGCTCTGGTGGTGGCGCGGGGTCGGTTGATGCAGGCGTTGCCGGCCGGTGGTGGGATGTTGGCGGTCAATGCGGCCGAGGCGGACGTGCTGTCCTCGTTGGACGGGTTGTCGGACCGGGTGGGGATCGCCGCGGTCAATGGTCCTGAGTCCGTCGTGGTGTCGGGTGCGGTGGACGCCTTGGACGTGGTGGAGCGGGCGTGGCGGGGTCGGGGGGTGCGGACCCGTCGGTTGGCGGTGAGTCACGCGTTCCACAGTCCGTTGATGGAGCCGATGCTCGCGAAGTTCCGGGCGGTGCTGTCGCGGCTGACCTTCGCCGCGCCCGAGCTGCCCGTCGTGTCGAACGTGACCGGGGCGCTAACCGATCCTGACGAGATCCGTGGCGTCGACTACTGGGTGCGGCATGTCCGCGAGGCGGTGCGGTTCGCCGACGGGGTGGCGGCGTTGCGGGCTGCGGGGGTGGACACGTTCCTGGAGGTCGGCCCGCAGAGTGTGTTGACGGCGTTGACGGCGGAGGCGCTGCCTGAGGCTTCCGTGCTTGCGGTGGCCGCCCAGCGTCGGGATCGGCCGGAGGTCGCCGGTCTGCTGGCCGCCCTGGCGGAGCTGCATGTCAACGGGGTGTCGGTGGGCTGGCGGCCGTGGTTCGCCGACACCGGCGCGTCCCGGGTGGACCTGCCGACGTACGCGTTCCAGCACCAGCGGTACTGGCCCGAGGCCGGCGCGGTCGCCGCCGCGCAGGCCGAACACGCCGCCGGCACCGAGGGCGACTTCTGGGCCGCCGTCGAGCGCGGCGACCTGACCGAGGTGGCGTCCCACCTGGCCGTGCAGGACGATCCCGCCGCGATCGAGGCGCTCGCCCCCGCCGTACCGGTGCTGTCGTCGTGGCGGCGGGCCCGCCAGCGCGACGCCGCGCTGGACGCCTGGACCTACCGCGTCACCTGGAAACCCGTGCCCCCTGCCTTGGCCCCGACCCGGCCCCTGCCGGGCCGCTGGCTCGTCGTCACCCCCATCCTCCCCGCCGATCTTGCAGTCGCGGCCCCCGAAACGGGCGGAACGCGGCTTTTGTCGGGGCCGGAACTGCAAGATCGCGGGGTGGTGGAGGCGCTGCGCCGGGGCGGGGCCCGGGTCGAGGTGCTCGGCGTTCGCGGTGGGGTCGGGCGGGGCGAGCTGGGGGAGGCGCTGCGGCGGCTCGGGGAGCCGGGCAGCGCGGGCGGACAGGGTGCCGGCGCTGAGCACGGGGCTGCGGGGGAGCGGGGAGACGCCGGGGAATCGGGCTGGGAAGCGGGCTGGGCCGGGGTGGTCTGCCTGCTGCCCGAGCGGGACGCGCCGCTGCCGGACGCCCCCGCCGTGCCCGCCGGCACCGCGCTGCTGCTCACCCTCGCCCAGGCGCTCGCCGGCACCGGCCTGCCCGGCCGGCTGTGGTGCCTCACCCGGGGCGCGGTCTCCGTCGGCGGCGGCGAGCGGATCGCCGACCCGTCGGCCGCGGCGGCCTGGGGCCTCGGCCGGGTGATCGCCCTCGAACAGCCCGACCGCTGGGGCGGCCTCGTCGACCTGCCCGGCACCGGCAACGGCGTCGACCTGCCCGTCACCGGCAGCGGCATTGACGACGGCCGGCTCGACCGGGCGGGCGGGGACGCCCTGCTCGCCGTCCTCGCCGACGCCGGCCACGACCAGGTGGCGATCCGCCCGCAGGGCGTCCTCGGGCGGCGGCTCGTGCCCGCCGCGCCGCCGGTGGGGTCGGGTTGGCGTCCGTCGGGGACGGTGCTGGTGACCGGGGGTACGGGTGCGTTGGGTCGGCACACGGCCCGGTGGTTGCTGGCCAACGGGGCGGCCGAGGTGGTGCTCGCGTCCCGGCGTGGCGCGGACGCCCCCGGTGCCGCCGAGTTGATCGAGGAGCTGCGGGGGACCGGGGCGGTGCGGGTCGTCGCCTGCGACGTCACCGACCGGGAGGCGGTCACCGCCCTCGTCGCCGGCCTGCCCGCGCTCACCGCCGTCGTGCACACCGCCGGGATCGTCGCCGACGGCGTCCTCGACGGACTCGACGTCGACCGGATGCAGGCCGTCCTCGCCGGCAAGGTCACCGCCGCCCAAGTGCTGCACGACGCCACCGTCGGCCGGGACCTCGACGCGTTCGTGCTGTTCTCCTCCCTCGCCGGGGTCGTGGGCAGCGCCGGGCAGGGCAACTACGCGGCGGCCAACGCCTACCTCGACGCGTTCGCCGCGTGGCGGCACGCCCAGGGGCTGCCCGCCACCGCCGTCGCCTGGGGCGCCTGGGCCGCCGACGGGATGGCCGCCGCCACCGCCGCGCTCACCGCCCGGCTCACCCGGGGCGGCATCAACCCGCTGCCCGCCGCGGAGGCCGTCAGCGCCCTCGGCCGGGTCGTCAACGCCGCCGGGCCGGCCGTCACCGTGGCCGACGTCGACTGGGGACGCCTCGCCGCGTCCTGGGGGCGGCCGAACCCGCTGATCGCGGCCCTGCCCGGCGTGCCCGCCGTGGCGACCGGCCCCGTCCGGGCCGTCGTCGTCGGCCGGTCCCTGCCGCAGCTCACCGAGCTGGTGCGCACCCAGGCCGCCGTGGTGCTCGGCTACCCGGCCGGCAGGCCGCTGCCCGAGCGCACCTTCCGGGACCTCGGCTTCGACTCGCTCACCGCCGTCGAGCTGCGTAACCGGCTCACGGCCGAGACGGGCATGACCCTGCCCGCCACCCTCGTCTTCGACCACCCCACCGTCGCCGAGCTGGCCGCCCACCTGCACGGGCTGACCAACCGGCTGCCCGGCGACACCCCCGGTGACGTCGTCGCCGCCGGCACCGACACCCACCGCGAGCCCGTCGCCATCGTCAGCATGAGCTGCCGGTTCCCCGGCGGGGTCAGCTCGCCGGAGCAACTGTGGGACCTCCTCGCCGACGGCACCGACGCGATGACCCTGATGCCCGGCGAGCGCGGCTGGAACATCGCCGAGCTGTACCACCCCGACCCCGAACACCTCGGCACCAGCTACGTGCGGGAGGGCGGCTTCGTCGCCGGGGCCGGCGAGTTCGACCCCGCCTTCTTCGGCATCAGCCCCCGCGAGGCCCTCGCCATGGACCCGCAGCAGCGGCTGCTGCTGGAGGCCACCTGGGAGGCGTTCGAGCGGGCCCGGATCGACCCGACCGCGCTGCGCGGTAGCCGCACCGGCGTGTACGTCGGCACCAACGGCCAGGACTACGGCTCGCTGCTGATGGCCGCCGGGGACGTCGACGAGAACTACCTCGCCACCGGCACCTCCGCGAGCGTCATCTCCGGGCGGCTGTCGTACACCTTCGGGCTGCACGGCCCCGCCGTGACCGTCGACACGGCCTGCTCGTCGTCGCTGGTCGCCCTGCACCTCGCCGCGCAGGCCCTGCAGGCGGGGGAGTGCGACCTCGCCCTCGCCGGCGGCGCCACCGTCATGGCCACCCCCGGCATCTTCGTCGGCTTCTCCCGCCAGCGCGGGCTGGCCGCCGACGGCCGGTGCAAGCCGTTCGCCGGGGCCGCCGACGGCACCGGCTGGGGCGAGGGCGTCGGCCTGCTGGTGCTCCAGCGGCTCTCCGACGCCCGCCGCGACGGCAACCCCGTCCTCGCCATCGTGCGGGGCAGCGCCGTCAACCAGGACGGCGCGTCCAACGGGCTGACCGCCCCCAACGGGCCCGCCCAGCAGCGGGTCATCCGGCAGGCCCTGGCCAACGCCGGGCTCACCGCCGACCAGGTCGACGCCGTGGAGGCGCACGGCACCGGCACCACCCTCGGCGACCCGATCGAGGCCCAGGCGCTGCTCGCCACCTACGGCCAGGACCGCCCCGCCGACCGGCCCCTGTGGCTCGGCTCCATCAAGTCGAACGTCGGCCACACCCAGGCCGCGGCCGGCGTCGCCGGGGTGATCAAGATGGTGCTCGCCATGCGGCACGGGGTGCTGCCGCCCACCCTGCACGTCGACGAGCCCACCCCGCACGTCGACTGGTCCGCCGGCCACGTCGCGCTGCTCACCGAGGCCCGCCCGTGGGAGCCCGCCGACGGGGTCCGCCGCGCCGGGGTCTCCTCGTTCGGCATCAGCGGCACCAACGTGCACACCATCCTCGAACAGGCCCCCGAGGAGGAGCCCGCGCCGGCCTCCGCAGAGCAGGCCGCCGCGCCGGCCCGGGAGTTGCCCTGGGTGCTGTCCGGGCGCACCGCCGACGCCCTCGCCGCCCGCGCCCGCGACCTCGCCGACCACCTCGACACCGTCGCCGACGACGCCCTCGCCGACGTCGGCTGGTCCCTCGTGGACACCCGCGCCGCCCACGACCACCGGGCCGTCGTCCTCGCCGCCGACCGCGCCGGCCTGACCGCCGCGCTGGGCGCGCTCGCCGCCGGAGAATCCGCCCCGGACACCGTCACCGGCACCGGTACGCCCGGCGAGGTCGCCTTCGTCTTCCCCGGCCAGGGCTCCCAGTGGGTCGGCATGGCCGCCGAGCTCCTCGACACCGCCGGAGTCTTCGCCGAGACGTTCGCCGCGTGCGCCGAGGCCCTGCGCCCGTACGTCGACTGGTCGCCCGTCGACGTGGTGCGCGGCGCGCCCGACGCGCCGTCCCTGGAACGCGTCGACGTCGTCCAGCCCACCCTGTTCGCCGTCGGCGTCTCCCTCGCCGCCCTCTGGCAGTCGTACGGGGTCCGCCCCGCCGCCGTCGTCGGCCACTCGCAGGGCGAGATCGCCGCCGCGTACGTCGCCGGGGCCCTCAGCCTCGACGACGCGGCGGCCGTGGTCGCCCTGCGCAGCCGGATCATCGCCGGCATCGCCGGGGACGGCGGCATGGTCTCCGTCGCCACCACCGCCGACGAGGCCACCGCCACCATCGCCCGTTGGGACGGCCGCGTCGCGCTCGCCGCCGTCAACGGCCCCACCTCCGTCGTCGTCTCCGGCGACTCCGCCGCCCTCGACGAACTCGTCGCCCACTACGAGGCCCGCGAGACCCGGGTCCGCCGGGTGCCCGTCGACTACGCCTCCCACTCCGCGCACGTCGAGCCGCTGCGCGAGCAGCTGGTCGACCTGCTCGCCGGGCTGACCCCCCGCACCGGCGAGATCCGGTTCTGGTCCACGGTGACGGGCGACTGGCTCGACACCGCCGGCCTCGACGCCGACTACTGGTACCGCAACCTGCGCCAGACCGTCCGCTTCGACGAGGCGGTGCGCAGCCTCGTCGCCGCCGGCTACCAGACGTTCGTCGAGGTGAGCGCCCACCCGGTGCTCACCATGGCCGTGCAGGAGAGCGTCGAGCTGGCCGCCGCCGACCCGGGCGCGGTCACCGTCACCGGCACCCTGCGGCGCAACGAGGGCGACCTCGGCCGGTTCCACCGGGCCGTCGCCGAGGTCTTCACCGGGGGTACGCCCGTCGACTGGCGACCCGCGTACGCCGGGCTGCCCGCGCGCCGCCGCGACCTGCCCACGTACCCGTTCCAGCGGCAGCTCTACTGGCCCCGGCCCGCCGCCACCACCGCCGCCCCGGCCCCCGGCCCCGCCCCCGAGGGTGAGTCCGACGCCCGGTTCTGGGCCGCCGTCGAGAACGGCGACCTGGCCGCGCTCACCGCCGAACTCGCCGCCGCCACCGACGGCGGCACCGTGCCCGAGTCGGCGTTCGCCGACGTGCTGCCCGCCCTCACCGCCTGGCGACGCCGGCACCGCGACCAGGCCACCATCGACTCGTGGCGGTACCGCGACGCGTGGCTGCCCGTCGCTGCGGACGGCGGCGACGAGCCCGCCCTCACCGGCACCTGGTGGCTGGTCACCGGCCCGGACGGCACCGACACCGACGGCAGCGCCGCCGGACAGCAGCGGGCCGGTGCCGCGCTCGCCGCGTTCACCCGCGACGCCCTCGCCCGGCGCGGCGCGACCGTCGTACCCGTGGCCCTGGCCGCCGATCGCACCGACCGCGACGCCCTCGCGGCCCGGCTGCGCGACCTCGCCGCCACCCACCCCGCCGCCGGGATCGTCTCCCTGCTCGCCCCCGACGAGACGCCCACGCCCGCCCACCCCCACGTGCCCGTCGGCTTCGCCGCCACCGTCACCCTCACCCAGGCCCTCGGCGACGCGGGCGTCCGCGCCCCGCTGTGGGCGCTGACCAGCGGCGCGGTCTCCACCGACCCCGCCGACCCGCTGCCGCACCCGGGGCAGCAGCTCGCCTGGGGCTTCGGCCGGGTCGCCGCCCTCGAACACCCAGACCGCTGGGGCGGCCTCGTCGACCTGCCCGCCGACCCGGACGACACCACCGGCCGCCGCCTCGCCCGCATCCTCGCCGGAGCCGACGGCGAGGACCAGGTGGCCCTGCGCCGGGCCGGCGCGTTCGGCCGGCGGCTGCTGCGCGCCCCGCTCGGCGACGCCCCCGCCACCCGGACCTGGCGGCCCTCCGGCACCGCCCTCGTCACCGGCGGCACCGGCGCCCTCGGCGGGCACATGGCCCGCTGGCTCGCCGCCAACGGCGCGTCCCACCTGGTGCTGCTCAGCCGGCGCGGCCGGCAGGCCGACGGCATCGCCGAGCTGGAGGCCGAACTGACCGGGCTCGGCGCGCGCGTCACCGTGGCCGCCTGCGACGCCGCCGACCGCGACGCCCTCGCCGCCGTCATCGCCGACCTGCCCGCCGAACACCCGCTCACCGCCGTGGTGCACACCGCCGCCGTCCTCGACGACTCGGTCATCAGCTCGCTCACCCTCGACCAGGTCGACTACGCCCTCAGTGCCAAGGTCACCGCCGCGCTCAACCTGCACGAGCTGACCCGCGACCACGACCTCGACGCGTTCGTCCTGTTCTCCTCCATGGCCGGCACCGTCGGCAGCTCCGGCGTCGGCAACTACGCCCCCGGCAACGCGTTCCTCAACGCCCTCGCCGAGCACCGCCGCGGCCTCGGCCTGCCCGCCACCTCCATCGGCTGGGGGGCCTGGGGCGGCGGCGGCATGGCCGAGGGCGACTTCGGCCGGATGCTGCACCGCCACGGCGCACCCGAGATGCACCCCCGGCTCGCCGTCGCCGCGCTGCACCAGGCCGTCGAGCACGACGAGACGTACCTGACCATCTCCCACATCGCCTGGGACCGGTTCTACGTCGCGTTCACCGCCACCCGGCCCGGGCCGCTGATCGCCGAGATCCCCGAGGCGCAGCAGCTCGCCGCCAGCAAGGGCCTCGCCGAGGCGAAGGAGACCGACGAGGCCGGCCCCGCCGCCGCGTTCGGCCGGATGAGCGCCGACGAGCGCCGGGCCGCGCTGCTCGACCTGGTGCGCGGACAGGCGGCCACCGTCCTCAAGTACGCCGGCGGCGACGCCGTCGACCCGCACCACGCGTTCCGGGACCTCGGCTTCGACTCGGTGACCGCCGTGGAGCTGCGCAACCGGCTCGCCACCGCCACCGGGCTGCGCCTGCCGGTGACCCTCGTCTTCGACTACCCCACCCCCACCGTCCTCGCCCGGCACCTGCACGAGGAACTCGGCGGCGGGGCCGAAGCGGTCGCGCAGACCGCCTCCGTGTCGCTCACCGACGACGAGCCCGTCGCCATCGTCGCCATGTCCTGCCGGTTCCCCGGCGGTGCCGTCGACCCCGAACGGTTCTGGCAGATGCTGCACGCCGGCCGCGACGCCGTGTCCGACCTGCCCGGCGACCGGGGCTGGGACATCGACCGGCTGTACGACCCCGACCCCTATTCCTCCGGCACCTCCTACGTCCGCAGCGGCGCCTTCCTCTACGAGGCGGCCGACTTCGATGCGGCTTTCTTCGGCATTTCGCCCCGTGAGGCGATGGCGATGGACCCGCAGCAGCGGTTGCTGCTGGAGGCGTCGTGGGAGGCGGTGGAGCGGGCAGGGGTTGATCCGGCGGGGTTGCGGGGTTCGCGAACAGGGGTGTTCGTCGGCACGAATGGCCAGGACTATGGGGCCCTGCTCATGGTGGCCGTGGACGAGGTGGAGGGCTTCGCGGGCACGGGGAATGCCGCGAGCGTGGTGTCGGGTCGGGTGGCGTACGCGTTGGGGTTGGAGGGGCCGGCGGTGTCGGTGGACACGGCGTGTTCGTCGTCGCTGGTGGCGTTGCACCTGGCGGTGCAGGCGCTGCGGCGCGGCGAGTGCGATCTCGCGCTGGCCGGCGGCGTCACCGTGATGGCGACGCCGGGGCTGTTCGTGGAGTTCTCCCGGCAGCGCGGCCTGGCCGCCGACGGCCGCTGCAAGGCGTTCGCGGCCGGCGCGGACGGCACCGGGTGGGGTGAGGGCGTCGGGGTGCTCCTCGTCGAGCGGCTGTCCGACGCGCGGCGTAACGGTCACCGGGTTCTCGCCGTCGTACGCGGCTCCGCCGTGAACCAGGACGGCGCGTCGAACGGGCTCACCGCGCCGAATGGTCCGTCGCAGCAGCGGGTGATCCGGCAGGCCCTCGCCTCGGCGGGATTGTCGACGGCGGACGTGGACGTGGTGGAGGCGCACGGCACCGGCACCACGCTGGGTGACCCGATCGAGGCGCAGGCGCTCCTGGCCACCTACGGGCAGGGCCGCCAGACGCCGCTGCTGCTCGGCTCGGTGAAGTCGAACATCGGCCACACGCAGGCGGCGGCCGGCGTCGCCGGGATCATCAAGATGGTCCTCGCCATGCAGGAGGGCGTCGTCCCGGCGACGCTGCACGTGGACGCGCCGTCGCCGCACATCGACTGGTCTGCGGGCGCGGTGGAGTTGGCGACCGAGGCGACGCCGTGGCCGCAGACGGGTCGTACGCGGCGGTCGGCGGTGTCGTCGTTCGGCATCTCCGGCACCAACGCCCACGTCATCCTCGAACTGCCCGACGACCTGCCCGCCGCCGAGGCCACCGGCACCGACGGCCTCATCGCGGCCGACGGCACGGGCGGTCCGGGCCTGGTCGTCGCCGGGGTGACGGTGTGGCCGGTGTCGGCCCGGTCGAAGGCTGCCCTGGCCGGTCAGGCGGCCCGCCTCGCGCGGCACCTGCGCGAGCACGGCGACGTGGAGCCGGCGGCGGTCGGTTGGTCCCTGGCGACGACGCGGTCGACGTTCGACCAGCGGGCTGCCGTGGTCGGCTCGGGTGTGGAGGAGTTCCTCGCCGGGTTGGACGCGCTTGCGTCCGGTCAGCCGGCGGGCAACGTGGTCGCCGGTGTGGCGTCGGGGCACGGTTCCGGGCCGGTGTTCGTGTTCCCGGGTCAGGGTGCGCAGTCGGCACGCATGGCCGCCGGTCTGGTGGGTCGTGCGCCGGTGTTCGACGCGAAGCTGGCCGAGTGCCAGCGGGCCCTCGCCCCCCACCTCGACGTGGATCTCGTGTCGGTGCTGACCGGCGACGACGAGTCGTGGCTGGAACGGGTGGAGGTGGTGCAGCCGGTCCTGTGGGCGGTGGGCATCGCCCTGGCGGCGGTGTGGGAGCACGCGGGCGTGTCCCCGCAGGCGGTGGTCGGGCACTCCCAGGGTGAGATCGGTGCCGCCTGCGTGGCGGGGATCCTGTCCCTGGAGGACGCGGCGAAGACGGTGGCGCTGCGGTCGCGGGCGCTTGCGGTGTTGCGGGGGACCGGTGCGATGGCGTCGGTGGACCTGTCCGCCGACGCGGTCACCGAGCGTTTCCCCGCGTTCCCGGGTGTGGGTGTGGCGGCGGTGAACGGCCCGTCGACGGTGGTCGTGTCGGGTCCGCCGCAGCCGGTCGCGGAGCTGGTGGATGCGTGTCAGGCGGACGGGATCCGGGCGCGGTTGATTCCGGTGGACTACGCGTCGCATTCGCCGTCGGTGCAGGACGTGGCGGAGCGGCTGCGGGCGGATCTGGCTGACGTCGCCCCGCAGTCGGGTCGGGTCCGGCTCGTGTCGACGCTCACCGGTGACTGGGTGGATCCGGCGTCGATGACCGCCGACTACTGGTATGACAACCTGCGGCAGACCGTCCAGTTCGACGCGGCCGTGCGGGTCGCTGTTGCCGCCGGGCACACCACGTTCGTGGAGATCAGTCCGCATCCGGTGCTGACGATGCCGGTGACGGCGATCCTCGACGATGCCGGCGTCACCGGCCACACCCTGGGCAGCCTGCGGCGGGGTGACGACGACCCGGCCCGGCTGCTGACCAACCTGGCCACCGCGCACGCGATCGGCCTGCCCGTCGACCTGACGAAGGTCCTCGCCGGGGCCGGCGTGGTGCCGCTGCCCACGTACGCGTTCGACCGGGGTCGGTTCTGGCCCACGAAGGCCGAGCTGGCCGGCGCGGACGAGGCCCCGAGCGGCGTCGACTCCGCGTTCTGGGCGGCCGTCGAGCGGGAGGACCTGGCCGCGCTCGCGGAACTCACCGCGCAGGACGCCACCGACTCCCTCGAACGGCTCGGCGCGGCCCTGCCGGTGCTCGCCTCCTGGCGACGGCAGCAACGCGAGCGCTCCACCCTGGACGACCTGCGCTACCGCCCCGTCTGGCAGCCGTACACCGGCACGCCCGTCAGCTTCCTCTCCGGCGACTGGTGGGTCGTCGCCGACGAGCGCCACGCGGGGGAGGGCGAGGCGGCCGTCGCCGAGCTGACCCGCCGGGGCGCCGACGTGCGGCTGGTGCTCCTGCCCGAGGAGCTGACCGACCGGGCCGCCGTCGCCGCCCACCTGGCCGCCGCGACCGGTGACGGCGACGGCGGACGGGTCCCCGCCGACGGGGTGCTGTCGCTGCTCGCCCTCGCCGACGGCGCGGTCGACGACACCCAGCCGGTGCCGCCGTTCCTCGCCCGGTCCCTCGCCCTGGTCCAGGCCCTCGGCGACCTCGACGTGGCCGCACCGCTGTGGTGCGTCACCCGGGGCGCGGCCGGCACCACCCGGGGCGGGACGATGGACCGGCCGGAGCAGTCGCTGCTGTGGGGCCTCGGCCGGGTCGTCGCCCTGGAACACCCCGAGCGGTGGGGCGGCCTAGTCGACGTGCCGGCCACCCTCGACGACCACGGCTGGGACCTGCTCTGCGCCGTCATCGCCGGCCTCGACGGCGAGGACCAGGTCGCGGTCGACGGGGCCACGATCCTCGTCCGCCGCCTCGTTCGGGCCCCCGGCGGGACCCCCGCCGCCGACGAGCCCGACCACCGGGGCACCACCCTCGTCACCGGCGGCACCGGGGCCCTCGGCGCGGAGGTGGCCCGCTGGCTGGCCGCCCGGGGCGCCGAGCACCTGCTGCTGGTCAGCCGCCGGGGCGCCGACGCCCCGGGCGCCGCCGACCTGGTCCGGGAGCTGACCGGGGCGGGCACGCGGGTCACCGTCGCCGCCTGCGACGTCGCCGACCGCGCCGCCCTGGCGAAGCTGCTCACCGAGGTGCCGGCCGACGCGCCGCTGACCGCCGTCGTGCACGCGGCGGGCGTCCTCGACGACGGGGTCCTCGACGGGCTCACCGCCGACCGGATCGCCACCGTGCTGCGGCCCAAGGTGCTCGGCGCGCTGCACCTGCACGAGCTGACCGTCGGCCGGGAGCTGCGCGCGTTCGTGCTGTTCTCCGCCATGGCCGGGCAGCTCGGCGCGGCCGGGCAGGGCAGCTACGCCGCCGCGAACGCGTACCTCGACGCGCTGGCCGAGCAGCGGCACCGGCAGGGCCTGCCGGCCACGTCGATCGCCTGGGGACCGTGGGCGGCCGGCGGGATGGCCGCCGCCGACCCGGCCGTGGAGGAGCGCCGCCGCCGCACCGGCGTCGCCCGCCTCGACACCGCCCCCGCGCTCGCCGTGCTCGCCCACTGCGTGGCCCGGCGCGAGCCGGCGACGCTGGTGGCCGGCATCGACTGGGCCCGGTACGTGCCCGGCTTCGTCGCCGTCCGGCCCAGCCCGCTGCTCGCCGGCATCGCCGAGGCGCAGCAGGCCGCCGCCACGCGGGCCGACGACGCCGGCACGAACGCCGAGTCCCTCGCCGCGCTGCTCGCCGGGCAGACCGACGCCGAGCGGCGCAAGACCCTCCTCGATCTGGTACGCGGCCAGGCCGCCGCCGTGCTCGGGCACGCCTCGATGGACGCCGTCGAACCCGACCGGGCGTTCCGGGAACTCGGCTTCGACTCGCTGACCGCCGTGGAGTTGCGCAACCGGCTCACCGTGGCGACCGGCGTCCGGCTGCCCGCCACGGTCGTCTTCGACTACCCGACCGCCGCCGGCCTCGCCGAGTACGTGCGGGCGGCGATCGTCGACGGCGGGGTGGTCGGCGTCGCGCCGGTCTTCGGGGAGCTGGACCGGCTGGAGGCGGCGCTCACCGGCTCGGCACCGGACCGCAGCGCCCGGATCCGGATCACCGAGCGGCTGCGAGCCCTGCTGGCCTCCCTCAACGCCGACGACGCCCCGGCGGGCGCGGGCGGGGACACCGTCGCCGGGAAGCTCCAGGACGCCACCCCCGACGAGGTCTTCGACTTCATCGACCGGGAGCTGGGGGTGTCCTGACGTGAACGCTGCCGGGGCGACGGACCAACACGGATCGACGGGTCAACACAAGGAGTGGGCGGTCCATGGCTGACGAGGCGAAGCTTCTCGACTACCTCAAGCGGGTCACCGCCGACCTGCACCAGGTGCGGCAGCGCCTGCGCGAGGTGGAGGCCGGCGAGCAGGAACCGATCGCCATCGTCTCCATGAGCTGCCGCTTCCCCGGCGGCGTGCGTACGCCCGAGGACCTGTGGGACGTCGTCGCGTCCGGCCGGGACGTGGTCGGCGACTTCCCGGCCGACCGGGGCTGGGACCTGGGGGCGCTCTACGACGCCGACGGCGAGCAGTCCGGCACCTCGTACACGCGGCAGGGCGGCTTCGTCCACGACCTGGCGGACTTCGACCCGGGCTTCTTCGCGATCTCCCCCCGCGAGGCCCTGGCCATGGACCCGCAGCAGCGGTGGCTGCTGGAGACCTCGTGGGAGGTCTTCGAGCGGGCCGGCATCGACCCGCACTCGCTGCGCGGCAGCCGCACCGGCGTCTTCGCCGGCTCCACCGGCCAGGACTACGGCGGCGTGCTGATGGGTGCCGCGCAGGGCCTGGAGGGGCACCTGATGACCGGCAACGCCGGCAGCGTCGTCTCGGGCCGCATCTCCTACACGTTCGGCCTGGAGGGGCCGGCGGTCACGATCGACACCGCCTGCTCGTCGTCGCTGGTCGCCCTGCACCTCGCCGGGCAGGCGCTGCGGCAGCGGGAGTGCACCCTCGCCGTCGTCGCGGGCGTCACCGCCATGTGCACCCCGGCCGCGTTCGTCGAGTTCTCCCGGCAGCGCGGCCTGGCCGCCGACGGCCGCTGCAAGGCGTTCGCCGCCGCCGCCGACGGGACGGGGTGGTCCGAGGGCGTCGGCGTGCTGCTGCTGGAGCGGCTCTCCGACGCGCAGCGCAACGGCCACCCGATCCTCGCCGTGGTGCGGGGCTCCGCCGTCAACCAGGACGGCGCGTCCAACGGGCTGAGCGCCCCCAACGGGCCATCGCAGCAGCGCGTGATCCAGCAGGCCCTGGCCAACGCCGGCCTCGCCGCCGGCGGCGTCGACGTGGTGGAGGCGCACGGCACCGGCACCCGCCTCGGCGACCCCATCGAGGCGCAGGCGCTGCTCGCCACGTACGGGCAGGACCGGGGCGACGCCGCGCCGCTGCTGCTCGGCTCGATCAAGAGCAACATCGGGCACGCGCAGGCCGCCGCCGGCGTCGCCGGTGTGATCAAGATGGTCCTCGCCATGCAGCACGGCGTGGTGCCGCCCACCCTGCACGTCGACGCCCCCACCCCCCAGGTCGACTGGGACGCGGGCGCCGTCGAGCTGGTCACCGAGGCCACCGAATGGCCGTCCGTCGCGCGGCCCCGCCGGTCGGCGGTGTCGTCGTTCGGGGTGTCCGGCACCAACGCCCACGTCATCGTCGAGCAGGCCCCGACCGCCGAGCCGGCCCCGGCCGACGCCGCGCCGTCGGCCGACCGGCCGGTCGTGCCGGTGGTGGTGTCGGCCCGCGACGCCGCCGCGCTCGCCGCGCAGGCGGGCCGCTGGGCCGAGAGGCTCGACGCCGACGCCGACCTGCGCCCTCTCGACGTCGCCTTCTCGTCGGTCGCCACCCGCTCCACCCTGGACCACCGGGCGGTCGTCGCCGCCGCCGGCCGCGACGACCTCGCCGCCGGGCTGCGGGCCCTCGCCGCCGGGGACCTGTCCGGCGCGGTGGTCGGCCAGGCCGCCGACCGGGGTCCGCTCGCGGTGCTGTTCTCCGGTCAGGGCGCGCAGCGCGCCGGGATGGGCCGGGAGTTGTACGCGGCGTTCCCGGTGTTCGCCGCCGCGCTGGACGAGGTGTGCGCCGGGCTGGATCCGCTGCTGCCGCAGCCGCTGAAGCCGGTGCTGTTCGCCGATGAGGGTTCCGCCGAGGCGGCGTTGCTGGATCAGACCGTGTTCACGCAGGCCGGGTTGTTCGCCGTCGAGGTGGCGCTGTTCCGGCTCGTCGAGTCGTTCGGGGTGGTGCCGGACTTCGTCGGCGGGCACTCCGTCGGTGAGATCACCGCCGCGCACGTGGCCGGGGTGCTGTCCCTAGCCGACGCGTGTCGGCTCGTGGCCGCCCGGGGTCGCCTGATGCAGGCGTTGCCGGCCGGGGGCGGGATGCTCGCGGTCAACGCGGCCGAGGCCGACGTGGCGGAGTCCCTGCACGGTCGGGCCGACATCGGGATCGCCGCCGTCAACGGGCCCACCTCCGTGGTGGTCTCCGGCGCGGTCGAGGCCCTCGACGAGGTCGAGCAGCTCTGGCAGGGCCGGGGCGTACGCACCCGCCGGCTGGCCGTCAGCCACGCGTTCCACAGCCCGCTGATGGAGCCGATGCTGGCCGAGTTCCGGGCCGTCCTCGCCACGCTGACCTTCGCCGCTCCCGTCCTGCCCGTCGTGTCCAACGTGACCGGGGCCCTCGCCGACGGTGACGACCTGCGGACCGCCGACTACTGGGTGCGGCATGTGCGGGAGGCCGTCCGCTACGCCGACGGGATCGCCGCGCTGCGCGCCGCCGGGGCGGGCACCTACCTGGAGATCGGGCCGTCGAGCGTTCTCACCGCGCTGACCGCCGAGATCCTCCCCGACGCCGAGGGCGTGCTCGCCGTCGCCGCCGGACGCAAGGACCGGCCCGAGGCGGACGCCCTGCTCGCCGCCCTCGCCGAACTGCACGTGCACGGGACCACCGTGGACTGGCAGCCGTGGTTCGCCGGCACCGACGCCACCCGCGTCGACCTGCCCACGTACGCGTTCCAGCACCAGCGGTACTGGCCCGAAGCCGGCGCCGGGTGGACCGGTGACGTCACCGCCGTCGGCCTGCGCCCCGCCCAGCACCCCCTGCTCGGCGCGGCCGTCGGCGTCGCCCACGCCGAGGGATTCCTGTTCACCGGGCGGCTCGCCCGGCGCACCCACCCGTGGATCAGCGACCACGTCGTCTTCGACACCGTGCTGCTGCCCGGCACCGGCTTCGTCGAGCTGGCGTTGCAGGCCGGCGCGCACGTCGGCGCGGACCACGTCCGCGAGCTGACCCTGGAAGCGCCGCTGATCCTGCCCGAGACCGGCGGCGTCGACATCCAACTCTGGATCGGCCCCGCCGACGACACCGGCTGCCGGTCCGTCTCCCTGCACTCCGCCGTCGACGGCGAACCGGCCGAGGGCGGCGAGCGCGGCTGGACCCGCAACGCCAGCGGCGTACTCGCCGGCGGCCCGGCCGCCCCCGCCGGCCCGCCCGGCTGGTCCGACCTCACCGCCTGGCCGCCCCCCGGCGCCACCGAGGTCCCCACCGACGACCTTTACGTCAACCTCGCCGCGCAGGGCTACGACTACGGCCCGTCCTTCATCGCGCTGCGCTCCGCCTGGCGGCGCGGCGACGACCTCTTCGCCGAGCTGGCCCTGCCGGAGACCCCGGCCGCCGAGGCCGGCGGGTACGGCCTGCACCCGGCGCTGCTCGACGCCGCCCTGCACACCCTCGGCCTCACCACGCCGGCCGGCGAACCGTCCGGCGCGGACGTCCCGCCCGGCTACGGCCGGCTGCCGTTCTCCTGGAACGACGTCGCCCTGCACGCGGCCGGCGCGGCGGCGGCCCGGGTCCGCGTCTCGCACACCGGCGCCGACAGCGTCTCCCTGCTCCTCGCCGACGTCGACGGCGCGCCGATCATCTCCGTCGGCTCCCTCGTGCTGCGGCCCGTCTCCGCCGACCAGCTCCGCGTCGCCTCCGGCGGCGGCACCGAGTCGCTGTACCGCATCGAGTGGGCCCCGCTCGCCCTGCCCGCCGGACCGTCGGGCGCGGACTGGGCGGTCGTCGGCGACGCCGCCGGCCTGACCGACGCGCTCGCCACCACCGGGACGGCCGTCGCCGCGTACCCCGACCTGGCGGGCCTGGCCGCCGCGCTGGACGCCGGCACGGACGCGCCCGGCGTGCTGGTCGTGCCGTTCCTCGACCCGCCGGCCACCGACGACGTGCCGCGCGCCGTCGCCGGGGTCACCCACCGGGCGCTCGACGTGCTGCAGCGGTTTCTCGCCGACGACCGGTACGCCACCTCCCGGCTCGTCGCGCTCACCCGGGGTGCCGTCGCCACGGCCGCCGACGCCGACCTGACCGACCTGGCCGGCGCAGCCGTCATCGGCCTCGTCCGCTCCGCGCAGTCGGAGAACCCCGACCGGTTCCTGCTGGTCGACGTCGACGACCCGGCCGGCTGCGCCGCCGCCCTCGTCGCCGCCGTCGGCACCGACGAGCCGCAGGTCGTCATCCGGGCCGGCGTCGCCGCCGGGGCCCGGCTCACCCGCGTGCCGGCCCCCGCCGAGCCGCCCGCCGCCCCGTTCGACGGGGACGGGACCGTGCTCGTCACCGGCGCCACCGGCACCCTCGGGCAGCTCATGGCCCGCCACCTCGTCACCGTCCACGGCGTCCGGCACCTGATCCTCACCAGCCGGCGCGGCCCGGCCGCCGCCGGCATCCCCGAACTCTGCGCCGAACTCGCCGAACTCGGCGCGACCGTCACCGCCGCCGCCTGCGACGTCGCCGACCGCGACGCCGTCGCCGAGCTGCTCGCCGCCATCCCCGCCGCGCACCCGCTCACCGCCGTCGTCCACGCCGCCGGGGTACGCGACGACGGCGTCGTCTCCTCCCTCACGCCCGAGCGGATGGACGGCGTGCTGCGGCCCAAGGTCGACGCCGCCTGGCACCTGCACGAGCTGACCGCCGGCCTCGACCTGAAGGCGTTCGTCTCGTACTCGTCACTCGCCGCCACCGCCGGCGGCCCCGGCCAGGGCAACTACGCCGCCGCCAACGCGTTCCTCGACGGCCTCGCCCAGCACCGCAGGGCGCGCGGCCTCGCCGCCCAAACCCTCGCCTGGGGCCTGTGGGCCGACCGCAGCGGCATGACCACCGAACTGGACGACGTCCACCTCAACCGGATCTCCCGCTCCGGCGTCGCCGCCATGGAGGCCGAGGAGGGGCTGGCCCTCTTCGACGCCGCCTGCCGCCGCACCGACGCCGCCCTCGTCCCCGCCCGCCTCGACCTCGCCGCGATGAAGGTGCAGTTCGCCGGGGGCAGCATCCCGCCGCTGTACCGGGCCCTGATCCGCACCCCCGCCCGCGCCGCCGCCGCGACCACCGGCGCGTCCCTGGTCCAGCAGCTCGCCGCGCTCGGCGACGCCGACCGGGTCGCCGCCCTCGTGGAGATCGTCCGGGGGCAGGCCGCCGCCGTGCTCGGCTACCCCGACCCGGCCGCCATCGAGCCGCGCCGGGCGTTCAGCGAGTTCGGCTTCGACTCGCTCACCGCCGTCGAGATGCGCAACCGCCTCAACAACGCGTTCGGGATGCGGCTGCCCGCCACCCTCGTCTTCGACTACCCCACCCCGGCCGACCTCGCCGCCCACCTCGGCACGGAGATCGCCGGCACGCCGGTGCCCGTCCGGCCCGCCACCACCAGCGTGGCGGTCGGCGACGACGAGCCCCTCGCCATCGTCGGCATGGCGTGCCGGCTCCCCGGCGGCGTGTGGTCCCCCGAGGACCTGTGGCGGCTCGTCGCCGACGGCGTCGACGCGGTCACCGACCTGCCCACCGACCGGGGCTGGGACCTCGACAGCCTCTACAGCCCCGACCCCGACGCCAGCGGCACCTTCTACGCCCGCGGCGGCGGCTTCCTGCGCGGCGTCGACCGGTTCGACCCCGGCTTCTTCGGCATCAGCCCCCGCGAGGCCCTCGCCATGGACCCGCAGCAGCGGCTGCTGCTGGAGACCACCTGGGAGACCTTCGAAAGCGCCGGCATCGACCCGGCGACGCTGCGGGGCAGCAGCACCGGCGTGTTCGTCGGCACCAGCGGCCAGGACTACGGCAGCCTGCTCGCGTACTCACCGGAGGCCGCCGAGGGCTACATGCTGACCGGGATGACCAGCAGCGTCATCTCCGGCCGGGTGGCGTACACGTTCGGCCTCGAAGGGCCGGCGGTCTCCCTCGACACGGCCTGCTCGTCGTCGCTGGTCGCCCTGCACTGGGCCGGCCAGGCGCTGCGGGCGGGCGAGTGCGACCTGGCCCTGGCCGGCGGCGTGATGGTCATGGCCACCCCGACCGCCTTCGTCGAGTTCTCCCGCCAGCGCGGGCTGGCCGCCGACGGCCGGTGCAAGTCGTTCGCGGCGTCGGCCGACGGCACCGGCTGGTCCGAGGGCGTCGGCATGCTCCTCGTGCAGCGGCTCTCCGACGCCCGCCGGCAGGGCCGGCACGTCCTCGCCGTGGTACGCGGCACCGCGATCAACTCCGACGGTGCGTCGAACGGTCTGACCGCGCCGAATGGTCCGTCGCAGCAGCGGGTGATCCGGCAGGCGCTGGCGAATGCGCGCCTGTCGACGTCGGATGTGGACGTGGTGGAGGCGCACGGCACGGGCACGACGTTGGGTGACCCGATCGAGGCGCAGGCGCTGCTGGCCACCTATGGGCAGGATCGCCCCGGCGACCGGCCGCTGCTGCTCGGGTCGATCAAGTCGAACATCGGTCATGCGCAGGCGGCGGCGGGTGTGGCGGGTGTGATCAAGGTGGTGCAGGCGATGCGGCACGGGGTCGTGCCTGCGTCGTTGCACGTGGATGAGCCGTCGCCGCACATCGACTGGTCGGCGGGCGCGGTGGACCTGGTCACCGAGGCGCGGCCGTGGCCGGTGGTGGACCGGCCCCGTCGGGCGGCGGTGTCGTCGTTCGGCATCTCCGGCACCAACGCCCACGTCATCGTCGAGCAGGGCGACGAGCCTGTGGCCCCGGCCGTCACCGGCGTCCCCGGGCTGCTGGCCGCCGACGTGACGGTGTGGCCGGTGTCGGCCCGGTCGAAGGCGGCCCTGGCTGGTCAGGCCGAGCGGCTGGCCGCGTACGTGCGGGAGCACGGCGTGCTGGACACCGCTGCGGTCGGTTGGTCCCTGGCGACGACGCGGTCGACGTTCGACCAGCGGGCCGCCGTGGTCGGTTCGGGTGTGGAGGAGTTCCTCGCCGGGTTGGACGCGCTTGCGTCCGGTCAGCCGGCGGGCAATGTGGTCAGCGGTGTGGCATCGGGTCACGGTGCGGGTCCGGTGTTCGTGTTCCCAGGGCAGGGTGCGCAGTCGGCACGCATGGCCGCTGGCCTGGTGGGCCGTACGCCGGTGTTCGACGCGAAGCTCGCCGAGTGTCAGCAGGCCCTCGCCCCCTACCTCGACGTCGACCTCGTCTCCGTGTTGACCGGCGACGACGAGGCGTGGTTGGAGCGGGTCGAGGTGGTGCAGCCGGTCCTGTGGGCCGTGGGCATCGCTCTGGCTGCGGTCTGGGAGCACGCGGGCGTGGTGCCGCAGGCGGTGGTGGGTCACTCGCAGGGTGAGATCGGTGCGGCGTGTGTGGCGGGGATCCTGTCCCTGGAGGATGCGGCGAAGACGGTTGCCCTGCGGTCGCGGGCTCTTGCGGTGTTGCGGGGGACGGGTGCGATGGCGTCGGTGGACCTGTCCGCCGACGCGGTGGCCGAGCGTCTCCCCGCGTTCCCGGGTGTGGGTGTGGCCGCGGTGAACGGGCCGTCGACGGTGGTCGTGTCGGGTCCGCCGCAGCCCGTCGCGGACCTGGTGGACGCCTGCCAGGCCGAGGGCATCCGCGCCCGCCTGATTCCGGTGGACTACGCGTCGCACTCTCCGTCCGTGCAGGACGTCGCGGAACGCCTCCGTGCGGACCTGGCCGACGTGACCCCGCAGTCGGGTCGGGTCCGGCTCGTGTCGACGTTGACGGGTGACTGGGTGGATCCGGCGTCGATGACGGCGGACTACTGGTATGACAACCTGCGGCAGACCGTGCAGTTCGACGCCGCCGTCCGCGTCGCCGTCGCCGCCGGGCACACCACGTTCATCGAGATCTCCCCGCACCCGGTGCTGACGATGCCGGTGACGGCGATCCTCGACGACGCCGGCGTCACCGGCCACACCCTGGGCAGCCTGCGCCGGGGTGACGACGACCCGACGCGACTCCTGACCAACCTCGCCACCGCGCACGCGATCGGCCTGCCCGTCGACCTGACGAAGGTCCTCGCCGAGGCCGGCGTGGTGCCGCTGCCCACGTACGCGTTCGAGCACCAGCGGTTCTGGGTGGAACCGCCCGCGCACCGGGCGCAGGACGTCGCCTCCGCAGGCCTCCAGGACGCCGGACACCCGCTGCTCAGCGCTACCCTCACCTTCCCCGACAGCGAGCGGATGGTGTTCACCGGCCGGCTGTCGGTGCGTACCCACCCGTGGCTCGGGGAGCACCGGGTGATGGACAACATCCTGCTGCCCGGCACCGCGTTCGTGGAGCTGGCGACGTACGCGGGCGAGCAGGCCGGTTGCCCGAGGGTCGACGAGCTGACCCTGCTCGCCCCGCTCGTCCTGCCCGAGCTGGGCTCCCTCCAGGTGCAGCTCACCGTCGCCGAACGCGACGACGACGGCCGCCGGGCCGTGCAGCTGCACTCCCGCCCGTACCGGGACGGCTCCGACGAGATCCTCGCCGACGTGGCCTGGACCTGTCACGCCACCGGCCTGCTCGCCCCGGCCCCGGCCGACCCGCCCGCCTTCGATCTCGGGGTGTGGCCGCCTCCCGGCGCGACCCCCGTCGAGAACGACGACTTCTACTCCGGCATCGAGGCGACCGTCTTCGGGTACGGGCCGGCGTTCCGCGGCCTGCGCGCCGCGTGGACCCGGGGCGACGAGGTCTTCGCCGAGGTGGAGCTGCCCGCCGACCACCACGCCGAGGCGGGCCGGTTCGGGGTGCACCCGGCGCTGCTCGACGGCGCGTTGCAGGCCATGTCGATCGGCGGCTTCCTCGGTCGGATGGGCGACGGCGACGACGCCACCGTGCCCCGGCTGCCGTTCGCCTGGACCGGGGTGTCCCTGCTCGCCGCCGGGGCCACCGCCCTGCGGGTGCGGGTCAGCGCGGCCGGCGAGGTCGGGGTCGCCTTCCAGGTGGCCGACGCCACCGGCGCGCCGGTGCTGCACGCCGAGTCCCTGATCATGCGCCGGGTCTCCGGTGACTCCCTCGGCGCGGCCCGCTCCGGCCGGCACGAGTCGCTGTTCCAGGTGGACTGGCCGGCGCTGCCCGTGCCGACCGGCCCGGTGCCGGCGGCCACCCGCTGGGCGGTGCTCGGCGGCGACGACCTGACCCTCAGCGCCGCCTGCGAGTCGGCGGGCGCGCGGGTGCGCAGCGACGTCGACCTGGACTCGCTCGGCGACCTGCTCGCCGGGGGTGAACCCGCGCCCGAGGCCGTGATCGTCGGGGTCGGTGGCGGCGGGGACGACGACGCGGACCCGGGTCTCGCCGCGCAGGCGCGGGCCACGACGCACCGTACCCTCGCGGCGGTGCGGACCTGGCTCGCCGACGACCGGTTCGCCGGGTCCCGGCTGGTGCTGGTCACCCGCGACGCGGTCGCGGCGGGGGAGCAACCGGCGGTCAACCTGGCCCAGGCCCCGGTGTGGGGCCTGCTGCGCACCGCGCAGCTCGAACACCCGGGCCGGCTGCAACTGGTCGACCTCGACGCCGACCCGGCCAGCGCCGCCGCGCTGGCCCCCGCGATCGGCTCCGGCGAACCGCAGCTCGCGGTGCGGGCCGGCCAGGTGCGTGCGCCGCGCCTCGGCCGGGTCCCGGCCGGGGTGGAGCCGCTGCCCGGCGGCGTCGACCCCGACGGCACCGTGCTGATCACCGGCGGCACCGGCGTGCTGGGCCGGATCCTGGCCCGGCATCTCGCCACCACCCACGGCGTGCGGCACCTGCTGCTGGCCGGGCGGCGGGGCGCGGCGGCCGACGGCATCGGCGACCTGGTCGCCGAGCTGGCCGAGGCCGGTACGCGGGTGACGGTCGTCGCCTGCGACGCGGCCGACCCGGACGCGCTCGCGGCGCTGCTGGCCGGGGTGCCCGCCGCGCACCCGCTCACCGCCGTCGTGCACGCCGCCGGTGTCCTCGACGACGGCGTGCTGGAGTCGTTGACCCCCGAACGCGTCGACGCGGTGGCCGTGCCGAAGATCGACGCGGCGTGGCACCTGCACCGGCTCACCGCCGGCCTGGACCTCGCCGCGTTCGTGCTGTTCTCCTCGGCGGCGGCCACGCTGGGCAGCGCCGGCCAGGCCAACTACGCGGCAGCCAACGCGTTCCTCGACGCGCTCGCCGCGCACCGGCGGGCCCGGGGGCTGCCCGGCATCTCCCTCGCCTGGGGCCTGTGGGAGCAGGCCAGCGGCATGACCGGCCACCTCGGCGACGCCGACGTGCGGCGCATCGCCGAGCAGGGCGCGGCGGGCCTCGCCACCGGGCAGGCCCTGGACCTCTTCGACGCGGCGTGGCGGCTCGACGCGGCGGCGGTCGTGCCGATGCGCCTGGACGTGTCGGCGCTGCGCGCCCAGGCCGAGGCGGGCGCCCTCGCGCCGCTGCTGCGGGCCCTGGTCCGGGCGCCGATGCGGCGCTCGGTCGACGCCGGCGCCCGCACCGGCGGGGTGCCGCTGACCCAGCGGCTCGCCGGCCTGGCCGGGCCCGAACGGCTCAAGGTGGTGCTCGACGTGGTTCGGGCCAACATCGCCGCGGTCCTCGGCCACGCCAGCGCCGACGCCGTCGACCCGGGCCGGCTCTTCACCGACCTGGGCTTCGACTCGCTCACCGCCGTCGACCTGCGTAACCGGCTCAACGCCCTGTCCGGGCTGCGGCTGCCGGCGACGCTGGTGTTCGACTACCCGACGCCGGCCGCGCTCGCCGAGCGGCTGGCCGGCGACATCGCCGCCGACGCGGCCCCGTCCACCCAGCCCATCTTCTCCGGCATCGACACCGTGGAGAGCCTGCTCACCACCATCCCGCTCGACCCGGCGGCCCGGGACCGGTTCACCGCCCGCGTGCGGGACCTGCTCGCCAAGGCGACCGACCTCGCCGCCGGTCCCGTCGCGGAGCAGGACCGGCCCGATCTCGACGCGGCCAGCGACGACGAGATCTTCGACTTCATCAGCAAAGAGTTTGGAATCTCCTGAGATGACCGACTTCCGGATCGAGGCAGGTGCGACCCGATGAGCGACGACAAGCTGCGGTACTTCCTCAAGCGGGTGACCGCCGACCTGCACGACACGAAGCGCAAGCTGCAGACCGTCGAGGCCCGTGACAACGAGCCCCTCGCCATCGTCTCGATGAGCTGCCGCTTCCCCGGCGGCGTCCGGTCACCCGAAGACCTGTGGGAGATCGTCGCCGACGGCCGGGACGCCCTCACCGAGTTCCCGGCCGACCGGGGCTGGGACCTGGAGGCCCTCTACGACCCGGACCCGAACAAGCCGGGCAAGAGCTACACCCGCGTCGGCGGGTTCCTCGACGACGCCGGGGCGTTCGACCCGACCCTGTTCGGCATCTCGCCGCGCGAGGCCCTCGCCATGGACCCGCAGCAGCGGCTGCTGCTGGAGACGTCGTGGGAGGCCGTCGAACGGGCCGGCATCGACCCGCTGTCGCTGCGGGGCAGCTCCACCGGCGTCTTCGTCGGCGTGAGCACCTCCAACTACGGCATGGGCCTGCCGAACGTCCCCGAGGGCGTCGACATGTACCTCGGCACCGGCAACACCACCAGCGTCGCGTCCGGCCGCATCTCGTTCACCCTCGGCCTGAACGGTCCGGCCGTCACCGTCGACACGGCCTGCTCGTCGTCGCTGGTCGCCCTGCACCTCGCCGTGAACGCGCTGCGCCGGGGCGAGTGCGACCTCGCCGTCGCCGGTGGCGTCACCGTCATGGCCACCCCCGGCGTCTTCGTCGTCTTCTCCCGGCAGCGCGGCATGTCCGTCGACGGCCGGTGCAAGGCGTTCGCGGAGGGGGCGGACGGCACCGGCTGGGGCGAGGGCGGCGGCGTGCTCGTCGTCGAGCGGCTCGCCGACGCCGAGCGCAACGGCCACCCCGTCCTTGCCGTGATCCGGGGCAGCGCCCTCAACCAGGACGGCGCGTCCAACGGCCTCACCGCGCCCAACGGCCCCTCCCAGCAGCGGGTCATCCGGGCCGCCCTCGCCAACGCCCGGCTCGGCACCGCCGACGTGGACGTGGTGGAGGCGCACGGCACCGGCACCACCCTCGGCGACCCGATCGAGGCGCAGGCGCTGCTCGCCACGTACGGGCAGGACCGCCCCGCCGACCGGCCGCTCTGGCTGGGCTCGGTGAAGTCCAACATCGGTCACACGCAGAGCGCCGCCGGGGTCGCCGGCCTGGTCAAGATGGTGATGGCGCTGCGCAACGGCGTCATGCCGGAGACGCTGCACATCGACGAGCCGTCGAAGCACGTCGATTGGTCCGCCGGGGCGGTGTCGCTGCTCACGGAGTCCCGGCCGTGGCCCGAGCTGGGCCGTCCCCGGCGCGGCGGCGTCTCCTCGTTCGGCGTCAGCGGCACCAACGCCCACGTGATCCTGGAGGAGTACCGGCCGCAGGCCGCCGCCCCGGACGCCGGGGAGGCCGTCGACACGGAGGCCGTCGAGGCGGAGACTGCCGCCGCCGCGCTCGTCGACTCCGACGTGACGGTGTGGCCCGTGTCCGCCCGGTCGAAGGCGGCCCTCGCCGGCCAGGCCGCCCGGCTCGCCGCCCACGTGCGGCAGCACGGCGACCTCGCCCCGGCGGCGGTCGGCTGGTCTCTGGCCACCACCCGGTCCACGTTCGACCACCGCGCCGCCGTCGTCGGCGCGGACGCCGGGGAGCTGCTGGCCGGGCTCGACGCCCTGGCCGCCGGCCAGCCGGCCGGCAACCTGGTCACCGGCACGGTCACCGGCTCCGGCGCGGGACCCGTCTTCGTGTTCCCCGGCCAGGGCGCGCAGTCGGCGCGGATGGCGGCCGGCCTGGTCGGTCGTGCGCCGGTGTTCGACGCGAAGCTGGCCGAGTGCCAGCGGGCCCTCGCCCCCCACCTCGACGTCGACCTCGTGTCGGTGCTGACCGGCGACGACGAGTCGTGGCTGGAGCGGGTCGAGGTCGTGCAGCCGGTGCTGTGGGCCGTCGGCGTCGCCCTCGCCGCCGTGTGGCGGGCGGCCGGCGTCGTGCCGGACGCGGTGGTCGGCCACTCGCAGGGTGAGATCGGTGCCGCGTGTGTCGCCGGGATCCTGTCCCTGGAGGACGCGGCGAAGACGGTCGCGCTGCGGTCGCGGGCCCTGGCGGTGCTGCGGGGCACCGGCACCATGGCGTCGGTGGACCTGTCCGCCGATGCGGTGGCCGAGCGTCTCCCCGCGTTCCCGGGTGTGGGTGTGGCCGCGGTGAACGGTCCCGCCACGGTGGTCGTGTCGGGTCCGCCGCAGCCCGTCGCGGAGCTGGTGGACGCCTGTCAGGCCGAGGGGATCCGCGCGCGGCTGATTCCGGTGGACTACGCGTCGCACTCCGCCGCCGTGCAGGACGTGGCCGAGCGGCTGCGCGCTGACCTGGCCGACGTGACCCCGCAGCCGGGCCACACCCGCCTGGTGTCGACGCTCACCGGTGACTGGGTCGACTCCGCCACCATGACCGCCGACTACTGGTATGACAACCTGCGGCAGACCGTCCAGTTCGACGCGGCCGTCCGGGTCGCCGTGGCGGCCGGGCACACCACGTTCGTGGAGATCAGCCCGCACCCGGTGCTCACCATGCCGGTCACCGCGATCCTCGACGACGCCGGCGTCACCGGTCACACCCTGGGCAGCCTGCGGCGGGGTGACGACGACCCGACGCGGCTGCTGACCAACCTTGCCACCGCCCACGCCATCGGCCTGCCCGTCGACCTGACGAAGGTCCTCGGCGAGGCCGAGGTGGTGCCGCTGCCCACGTATGCGTTCGACCACCAGCGGTTCTGGCTCGACGGCAGCGGCGGCGTCGACCTGGAGGCGCTGCTCCAGGGCGCGGCCAACCCCGACGACGCCGGCTTCTGGGCCGCCGTGGAACGCGGCGACCTCACCGCCCTCGCCGAGGCCGTCGCCACCGACGACACCCCCGCCTACGAGGCCCTCGACGCGCTCGGCCCCGCCCTGCCGCTGCTCACCTCGTGGCGGCGCAAGCGCCGCCGGCAGTCCGACATCGACAGCTGGCGCTACCAGGACACCTGGAAGCCGCTGACCGGCATCGCCAACCGGGGCATGAGCGGCACGTGGGTCGTGGTCCTGCCCACCGGCGACATCGTCGAGCCCTGGCAGGACGCCTGCGTCGAGGCCATCACGGCGGCCGGCGCGGCCGTCGTCGCCGTGCCCGTCTCCACCACCGACGCCGACCGCGACCTGCTCGGCAAGCTGCTGCGCGAGGCCCTCGTCGCCAGCGGCGGCGGCACCGACGAGCCCGCCGACGTGACCGGCGTGGTGTCGCTGCTCGCCTTCGACGAGCTGGTCCACCCGCTGCACCCGTCCGTGCCCGGCGGCTTCGCCGCCACCGTCGCGCTGTTCCAGGCCCTCGGCGACGTCGGCCTGCGCGCCCCCATGTGGGCCGTCACCTCCGGCGCCGCCTCCGTCGGCCGCGCCGACCTGCTGCGCTCCCCGACGCAGGCCCTCGTCTGGGGCTTCGGCCGGGTCGCCGCCCTGGAACACCCGCAGCGCTGGGGCGGCCTCGTCGACCTGCCCGAGGCCGTCGACGAGCGCTGCGCCGGCCTGCTGGTCGCGGCCCTCACCGCCGCCGGAGACGAGGACCAGATCGCGGTACGCCCCGGCGGCCTCCTCGCCCGCCGGCTCACCCGCGTGCCGCTCGGCGACAGCCAGCCCGCCACCCCGTGGGAGCCCTACGGCACGGCGCTCGTCACCGGCGGCACCGGTGCCCTCGGCGGGCATGCCGCCCGCTGGCTGGCCCGCAGCGGCGTGCAGAACATCGTCGTCGCCAGCCGCCGGGGCATGAGCGCGCCGGGCGCGCAGCAGCTCGTCGACGACCTCACCGCGCTGGGCGCGCAGGCCAGCGTCGTCGAGTGCGACGCCGCCGACCGCGACGCCCTCGCCGCGCTGATCGAGTCGATCCCGGCCGAGTATCCCCTCACCACGGTCGTGCACGCCTCCGCCGTCCTCGACGACGCCATGATCAACGACATCCGGCTGGACCAGATCGAACGGGTCCTCCAGGCCAAGGTCGACGTCGCGTACCACCTGCACGAGCTGACCCTCGACCTGGACCTGTCCGCGTTCGTCATGTTCTCCTCCTTCGCCGGCAGCGTCGCCAGCTCCGGCGTCGGCAACTACGCGCCCAGCAACGCGTTCCTCGACGCCCTCGCCCAGCACCGGCGGGGCCTCGGCCTGCCCGCCACCTCCATCGCCTGGGGCGCGTGGGCCGGCGGCGGCATGGCCGACGGGCCGCTCGGCGAGCTGCTGCACCGCCACGGCGTACCCGAAATGGCCCCCGACGCGGCCATCGCCGCCCTGCACCAGGCCGTCGACCACGGCGAGGCGTTCCTCACCATCGCCGACATCGCCTGGGAGCGGTTCTCCGTCGCCTTCACCGCCACCCGGCCCGGCCCGCTGATCAGCGACCTGCCGGACGTGCGGCGGCTCCAGGCGACCGAGCGGATCGCCACCGTG
Organism: Micromonospora sp. DH13; assembly: GCF_020873825.1. Taxonomy (NCBI): domain Bacteria; kingdom Bacillati; phylum Actinomycetota; class Actinomycetes; order Micromonosporales; family Micromonosporaceae; genus Micromonospora; species Micromonospora sp. DH13. Next base: position 287,118 of record NZ_JAHWGR010000003.1, on the reverse strand, counting down.
GAGACCGGCGACGGCCCCGACTCGCTCCAGGAGCGGCTCGCCGGGCTGCCCGCCGCCGACCGGCTCGCCGTGCTCCTCGGCCTCGTCCGCGGCCAGGTCGCCGCCGTGCTCAACTACCCGTCCGCCGAGTCGGTCGACGAGCACCGGGCGTTCCGCGAGCTGGGCTTCGACTCCGTCACCGCCGTCGAGCTGCGCAACCGGCTCGGCTCCGCCACCGGCGTCGCCCTGCCCGTCACCCTCGTCTTCGACTACCCGACGCCGACGACGCTGGCGGAGTACCTCTTCGCCGAGGTCGCCCACGACGACGTGGTCACCCCGACGGTCCTCCTCGACGACCTCGACCGGATCGCCGACAGCCTCGACGTCGTGGCGCGCGACGAGGCCGCCCGGGTGCGGGCCACCGTACGCCTCCAGGCGATGCTCTCCCGCCTCGGGCAGGCCGGCGGCGGAGCCGACATCGGCCGGCACCTCGACGACGCCACCGACGACGAACTGTTCGCGATGGTGGACAAGGACCTCGGCATCTCCTGACCCGCCCCGGCTCACCCCCGTCCCTTGCGAGGAAGCGGCACCCCGATGGCCAATGAAGACAAGCTCCGCGACTACCTCAAGCGGGTCATGGCGGATCTCCACGACACCCGCCGCCGGCTCAGTGAGGCGCAGTCCCAGGAACTGGAGCCGGTCGCGATCGTGGCGATGAGCTGCCGCCTGCCCGGCGGGGTGCGCAACCCCGACGACCTGTGGGAGCTGCTGAGCCAGGGCCGGGACGCCGTCGCCCCGTTCCCCGCCGACCGGGGCTGGGACGTCGAACGGCTCTACCACCCCGACCCCGACCACCCCGGCACCTCGTACGCCCGCGAGGGCGGGTTCATCGACGGGGCCGGAGACTTCGACTCCGCGTTCTTCGGCATCTCGCCCCGCGAGGCGCTGACCATGGACCCGCAGCAGCGGCTGCTGCTGGAGACGTCCTGGGAGGCCGTCGAGGCCGCCGGCATCGACCCCGCCTCGCTGCGCGGCAGCCGCACCGGCGTGTTCGTCGGCACCAACGGGCAGGACTACGGGACCCTGCTGATGATGTCGCCCGACGGCGACGAGGGCCACTCGATGACCGGCGGCGCGGCGGCCGTCGCGTCCGGCCGGGTGTCGTACACCCTCGGCCTCGAAGGGCCGGCCGTCTCCATCGACACGGCCTGCTCGTCGTCGCTGGTCGCGCTGCACCTCGCCGTGCAGGCGCTGCGGGCGGGGGAGTGCGACCTGGCCCTGGCCGGCGGCGTGACCGTCATGGCCACCCCCGGCCTCTACATCGGGTCCAGCCGGCAACGCGCCCTCTCCCCGGACGGGCGGTGCAAGTCGTTCGCCGCCGCCGCCGACGGCGCCGGGTTCTCCGAGGGCGTCGGCTGGCTGCTGGTCGAGCGGCTGTCGGACGCGCGGCGTCACGGCCACCAGGTCCTCGCCGTCGTACGCGGCTCCGCCGTCAACCAGGACGGCGCGTCCAACGGGCTCACCGCCCCGAACGGGCCGGCGCAGCAGCGGGTGATCAGCCAGGCCCTCGCCTCGGCCCGCCTGTCCACCGCCGACGTGGACGTGGTGGAGGCCCACGGCACGGGCACCACCCTGGGTGACCCGATCGAGGCGCAGGCGCTGCTGGCCACGTACGGGCAGGACCGGGGCGACGCCGCGCCGCTGCTGCTCGGCTCGGTCAAGTCCAACATCGGGCACGCCCAGGCGGCGGCCGGCGTGGCCGGCGTGATCAAGATGGTCCTCGCGATGCGGCACGGCGTCGTCCCGGCGACGCTGCACGTGGACGCCCCGTCGCCGCACATCGACTGGTCTGCGGGCGCGGTGGAGCTGGCGACCGAGGCGACGCCGTGGCCGCAGACGGGTCGTGCGCGGCGGTCGGCGGTGTCGTCGTTCGGCATCTCCGGCACCAACGCCCACGTCATCCTCGAACAGCCCGGCGAGCCCGCCGACGCTCCGGCCGGGGCCCCCGCGCCGGGGCTGGTCGACGCCGACGTGACGGTGTGGCCGGTGTCGGCTCGGTCGAAGGCGGCGCTCGCCGGTCAGGCCGCCCGGCTGGCCGCCCACGTGCGGGAGCACGGCGACCTCGCCCCGGCGGCGGTCGGCTGGTCCCTGGCGACGACGCGGTCGACGTTCGACCAGCGGGCGTCGGTCGTCGGGTCGAGCCTGGAGGAGCTGCTGTCCGGACTGGACGCCCTGTCAGCCGGCGTGCCGGCGGGCACCGTGGTGTCCGGTGTGGCCGCGTCCCCCGGCGCGGGTCCGGTGTTCGTGTTCCCGGGTCAGGGTGCGCAGTCGGCGCGGATGGCGGCCGGTCTGGTCGGTCGTACGCCGGTGTTCGACGCGAAGCTGGCCGAGTGTCAGCGGGCTCTCGCCCCGTATCTCGACGTGGATCTCGTGTCCGTGCTGACGGGGGACGACGAGTCGTGGCTGGAGCGGGTCGAGGTCGTGCAGCCGGTCCTGTGGGCGGTGGGCATTGCCTTGGCGGCGGTGTGGGAGCACGCGGGCGTGTCCCCGCAGGCGGTGGTGGGTCACTCGCAGGGTGAGATCGGCGCCGCCTGCGTGGCGGGGATTCTGTCCCTGGACGACGCGGCGAAGACGGTTGCCCTGCGGTCGCGGGCGCTAGCGGTGTTGCGGGGGACGGGTGCGATGGCGTCGGTGGACCTGTCCGCCGATGCGGTCACCGAGCGTCTCGCCGCGTTCCCGGGTGTGGGTGTGGCCGCCGTGAACGGTCCCGCCACGGTGGTCGTGTCCGGGCCGCCGCAGCCCGTCGCGGGCCTGGTGGACGCCTGCCAGGCCGACGGGATCCGCGCGCGGCTGATCCCGGTGGACTACGCGTCGCACTCCGCCGCCGTGCAGGACGTGGCAGAGCGGCTGCGTGCCGACCTGGCCGACGTGACCCCGCAGTCGGGTCGGGTCCGGCTCGTGTCGACGCTGACCGGCGACTGGGTCGACCCCGCCACCATGACGGCGGACTACTGGTATGACAACCTGCGGCAGACCGTCCAGTTCGACGCCGCCGTGCGGGTCGCCGTCGCGGCCGGGCACACCACGTTCGTGGAGATCTCCCCGCATCCGGTGCTGACGATGCCGGTGACGGCGATCCTCGACGACGCCGGGGTCACCGGTTACACCCTGGGCAGCCTGCGGCGGGGCGACGACGACCCGACGCGGCTGCTGACCAATCTGGCCACCGCGCACGCGATCGGCCTGCCCGTCGACCTGACGAAGGTGCTCGGCGAGGCCGAGGTGGTGCCGCTGCCCACGTACGCGTTCGACCACCACCGCTACTGGCCCGCCCCGCCGCTGTTCCTCAGCCAGGGCGACGACACGCCCGACATCGACCGGTGGCGGTACCGGATCACCTGGCCCGCCCTGCCCGACCTGCCGCTGACCTGGCTCGCCGGGACGTGGCTGGTCCCGTTGCCCGCCGGCACGGCCGACGACCCGCTGGTCGCCGGGGTGCTCGGCGCGCTCGGCAACTTCGGCGCGGACGTCGTACCCGTCGAGGTGGACGCCACCGCAGACGCCGCGACCCTCGCCGACGGGCTGCGCGCCGCGCTGCCGGCGGACGGTCCGGCGGCCGTGCTGTCCCTGCTCGGCCTCGACGGGCGGGCGCACCCCGACCACCCGGCCACCACCCTCGGCGTCACCGGGACGGTGGCGCTGGTCCAGGCGCTCGGGACGCTCGGCGTCGAGGCCCCGCTGTGGTGCGCGACCCGGGGGGCCGTCGCCGTCGCCGCCGACGACCAGCCGCCGCACCCCACGGCCGCCGCCGTCTGGGGCCTCGGCCGCGCCGTCGCCCTGGAACACCCCGGCCGCTGGGGCGGCCTGATCGACCTGCCCGACAGCCTCGACGCGCACGCCGGTGCCCTGCTCTGCGCGGCGCTCGGCGACACCGGCGGCGAGGACCAGCTCGCCGTCCGCGACTCCGGGGTGTACGCCCGCCGGCTCACCCGGATCACCGACCCCGAGCCGACCACCCCCGGCGACCCGGCCTCGTCCGAGGCGGCCGGCGGCCCGGACGCGGCAGTCTCCGACGACCCGACCCCGCACGCCACCGACGAGTCGACCGACGGCGGCTGGCGGATGCGCGGCACCGTGCTGATCACCGGCGGCACCGGTGGCCTCGGTGGGCACCTCGCCCGCTGGGCCGCCCGCCACGGCGCGGCGCACCTGCTGCTGGCCAGCCGGCGCGGCCCCGACGCCCCGGGCGCGGCCGAGCTGGAGGCCGAGCTGACCGACCTGGGCGTACGGGTCACCGTCGCCGCCTGCGACGTCACCGACCGCGCCCAGCTCGCCACCCTGCTCGCCGCCGCGCCGGCCGACGCGCCGCTGAGCGCCGTGCTGCACACCGCCGCCGTCCTCGACGACGGCATCGTCGACACGGCCACCCCGCTGCGCCTGCACACCGTCGCCGCGCCCAAGTGCGTCGCCGCCGACCACCTCGACGAGCTGACCCGCGACCTCGACCTCGACGCGTTCGTGCTGTTCTCCTCCGTCGCCGGCACCACCGGCAACGCCGGCCAGGGCGCGTACGGGGCGGCGAACGCCTACCTCGACGCCCTCGCCGAGCGGCGACGCGCGCAGGGCCGGCCCGCCCTGTCCGTGGCGTGGGGGGCGTGGAGCGGGGCCGGCCTGCCCGCCGACAACGAGCGCGCCCAGCAGCGGCTGCGCCGGGGCGGCATGGTCGGCATGGACCCCGACCTGGCCGTCGAGGCCCTCGCCCGCGCGCTGCGCCGGGGCGAGACGACGACGCTGATCGCCGACATCGACTGGGCCCGGTTCGCGCCCGCGTTCACCCTGGTCCGGCCCAGCCCCCTGATCGGCGACCTGCCCGAGGTGGTCGAGGCGGCCCGGCCGGCAGCCGCGCCGGACGCCGAGGAGGAGGCGGACGCGCCGTCGGGTGCGCTCGCCCGCCGGCTCGCCGGGCTGTCCCGGGCCGACCGCGCCGAGGCGCTGCTGGAGCTGGTCCGCCAGTGCGCGGCGACCGCGCTGGGCTACGGCTCGGCCGACGACGTGCCGGCCACCCGCCCGTTCCGGGACCTGGGGCTGGACTCGCTGACCGCCGTGGACATGCGCAACTTCCTGGCCACCGCCACCGACCTGCGGCTGCCCGCCACGCTCGCCTTCGACTACCCGAACCCGACGGCGCTCGCCGCGCACCTGGCGGAGCTGCTCACCGGCGTCGACCCCGAGCCGGCGACCCCCGCGCCGGCCGCCGCGCCCGTGGACGACGAGCCCATCGCGATCGTCGCGATGAGCTGCCGGCTGCCCGGCGGCGCGGACAACCCGGAGCAGCTATGGCAGCTCCTCGCCGCCGGCGGCGACGCGATCGGCGAGTTCCCCACCGACCGGGGCTGGGACCTCGACCGGCTGTTCGACTCCGACCCGGAGAACGAGGGCACCAGCTACGCCCGGGAGGGCGGCTTCGTCACCGGCGTCGCCGACTTCGACCCCGTCTTCTTCGGCATCAGCCCCCGCGAGGCCCTCGCCATGGACCCGCAGCAGCGGCTGCTGCTGGAGGCGTCCTGGGAGGCCATCGAGCGGGCCGGCATCGACCCGCAGGCCCTGCGGGGCACCCCCACCGGCGTGTTCGTCGGCACCAACTACCAGGACTACCGCAACCTCATGTTCAGCGCCGAGGGCGCCGAGGGGCACCTGATGACCGGCAACGCCGGCAGCGTGCTCTCCGGCCGGGTGTCGTACACCCTCGGGTTGGAGGGGCCCGCCGTGTCGGTCGACACGGCCTGCTCGTCGTCGCTGGTCGCCCTGCACTGGGCCTGCCAGGCGCTGCGCCAGGCGGAGTGCTCCATGGCCCTCGTCGGCGGCGTCACCGTCATGTCCACCCCCGGCGTGTTCGTCGGCTTCAGCCGGCAGCGGGGGCTGGCCCCGGACAGCCGGGTCAAGGCGTTCGCGTCGGCCGCCGACGGCACGAGCTGGGGCGAGGGGCTGGGCGTGCTGCTGGTGGAGCGGCTGTCCGACGCCCGCCGCAACGGCCACCCCGTGCTCGCGGTGATCCGGGGCTCCGCCGTCAACCAGGACGGCGCGTCCAACGGGCTGACCGCCCCGAACGGGCCGTCGCAGCAGCGGGTCATCCGGCAGGCCCTCGCCAACGCCCGCCTCACCCCGGCGGACGTGGACGCCGTCGAGGCGCACGGCACCGGCACGAAGCTGGGCGACCCGATCGAGGCGCAGGCGCTGCTCGCCACGTACGGGCGGGAACGCCCCGCCGACCAGCCGCTGTGGCTCGGCTCGATCAAGTCGAACATCGGCCACACCCAGGCCGCCGCCGGGGTCGCCGGCATCATCAAGATGGTCCTCGCGCTGCGCTACGGCTTCCTGCCGGCGACCCTGCACGTCGACGAGCCCACCGACCAGGTGGACTGGAGCGTCGGCGCGGTCGAGCTGCTCACCGAGGGCCGGCCCTGGCCGGTCACCGGCCACCCGCGCCGGGCCGCCGTCTCCTCCTTCGGCATCAGCGGCACCAACGCGCACACCATCCTGGAGCAGGCCCCCGACGAGCCCGCCCCGGTCACGCCGGCCGGCGACCCGGGCCGGCTGCCGGTGGTGCCGGTGCTGCTGTCGGCGCGTACCCCGGCGGCCCTCGCAGCCCAGGCCGGGCCGTGGGCCGACCAGCTCACCGGGCCGGAGGCCCCGCCGATGGTCGACGTCGGCTGGTCGTCGGCGGTGACCCGGGCCGACCTGGACCACCGGGCCGTCGTCCTGGCCGCCGACCGGATCGCCCTGCGCACCGGGCTGCGCGCCCTCGCCACCGGCGACGACTCGCCGCTGCTGGTCACCGGGGCCGTCGCGCCCCGCCCGAAGGTGGCGTACCTGTTCTCCGGGCAGGGCGCGCAGCGGGCCGGGATGGGCCGCGAGCTGGCCGAGGCGTTCCCCGTCTTCGCCGCCGCCCTCGACGAGGTCTGCGCCGCCTGCGACCCGCACCTGCCCGGGCCGCTGCGGCCGGTGCTGTTCGCCGAGCCCGGCACCGCCGACGCGGCGCTGCTCGACCGCACCGAATACACCCAGCCCGCGCTGTTCGCCGTCGAGGTGGCGCTGTTCCGGCTCCTCGCCGCGTGGGGGCTGCGGCCCGACGCGGTCGCCGGGCACTCCATCGGCGAGTTCGCCGCCGCCCACGCCGCCGGGATGCTGTCGCTGGCCGACGCCGCCGCGCTGGTCGCCGCCCGGGGCCGGCTCATGCAGGCCCTGCCCGACGGCGGGGCGATGCTCGCCGTCGCCGCGGCCGAGGCCGACGTGCTCGCCTCGCTCGGCGACCGCGCCGACCGGGTCTCCGTCGCCGCCGTCAACGGCCCCGCCGCCGTGGTGCTCTCCGGGGCCGGCGACGCCGTCGAGGAACTGGCCGCCGAGTGGGCCGCCCGGGGCGTCCGCGTGCGGCGGCTCACCGTCAGCCACGCCTTCCACAGCCCGCTGATGGACCCGGTGCTCGCCGACCTCGCCGCCGTCGCCGGGCGGCTGGACTGGCAGGTACCGACCGTGCCGATGGTCTCCACGGTCACCGGCGCGCCCGTCGGCGCGGACGAGCTGGCCGACCCGGCATACTGGGCGCGGCACGCCCGCGACGCCGTACGCTTCGCCGACGCCGTCGCGGCCCTGCGCGAGCAGGGCACCACCGCGTACGTCGAGATCGGCCCCGACGGGGTGCTCACCGCGCTCACCCAGGCCGTCCTCGCCGAGGGCGCCCCGGCCGGCGGGCGGGCCCCGCTGGTCGCGCCGACCCTGCGCCGGGACCGCCCCGAGCCGGCGGCCCTGCTGCGGGCCGTCGCCGCCCTGCACACCCACGGCGTCAGCCCCGACTGGCCCACCCTGTACGCCGAAACCGGCGCGCAACGCGTCGACCTGCCCACGTACGTGTTCGACCGGCAGCGGTACTGGCCGGAGCCGCCGCCGTGGGCCACCGCCGTCCCCGCCGCTGAGGACGCCGACGACACGGAGGTCGAGCGGCGGTTCTGGGCGGCCGTGGACGCCGAGGACCTCGACTCCCTGGCCCGCGAGCTGGACGTCGACCGCGACCAGCCGTTCGGCGCGGTGCTGCCGGCCCTGTCGGCGTGGCGGCGGCGCCGCCGGGAACGGTCCCTCGTGGACGCCTCCCGCTACCGGGCGGTCTGGGAGCCCCTCGCCGCCACCCCGGAGCCGCAGGAGCCCGGCCACTGGCTGGTGCTGCTGCCCGCCGACCGGGTCGACGACCCCGTCCTCGACTCCTGCACCTGGACCCTCGGCACCGACGTGACCACCGTCGGCGTCGACCTCACCGCCGACCCCGACGAGCTGGGTGGGCAACTCGCCGACGTGCTCGGCGAGGCCCTCGACGCCGCCGAGGGGACCCTGTCGGTGCTGTCCTTCCTCGGCCTGGACGACGCCGGCCACGCCGAGCACCCGGCGCTGCCGCGCGGCCTCGCCGCGACCGTCCAACTGCTCCAGGAACTCGCCGACCGCGACGCGGCGGCCCGGCTGTGGTGCGTCACCCAGGGTGCCGTCGGCACCGGCGCCGGCGACGCGCCGGCCAACCCCCGGCAGGCGACGCTGTGGGGGCTGGGCCGGGTGGCGGCGCTGGAGCAGCCGGCCCGCTGGGGCGGGCTGGTCGACCTGCCCGCCACGATCGACAGCTGGGCCGCGATGCGGCTCGGCAACGTGCTCACCGGCGGCGTCGCCGAGGACCAGCTCGCCGTCCGCGAGTCCGACGTGCTGGTACGCCGCCTCGCCCCGGCCGTCACCACCGGGGAACCGGAGCCGTGGCAGCCCCGGGGCACCGTGCTGATCACCGGCGGCACCGGCGCGCTCGGCGGGCACGTGGCCCGCTGGGTGGCCGCCGCCGGCGCGCAGCGGGTGGTGCTGACCAGCCGCCGCGGCACCGACACCCCCGGCGCGACGGAGCTGCTGGCCGAGCTGACCGCCCTCGGCGTCGACTGCCGGGTCGCCCGGTGCGACGCCGCCGACCGGGCCGGCATGACCGACCTGATCGCCGACCTGCGCCGCGACGGGCCGCCGCTGCGCGCCGTGGTGCACGCCGCCGGGGTCAGCGAGGTGGTGCCGCTGACCGACACGACGCTGGAAGACCTCGCGTACGTCATCGCCCCGAAGCTCGTCGGCGCGGAGCTGCTCGACGAGCTGCTCGACGGCGTCGAGCTGGACGCGTTCGTGCTGTTCTCGTCGATCGCTGCGGTGTGGGGCAGCGGCGGGCAGGGCGCGTACGCCGCCGGCAACGCCCACCTCGACGCGCTCGCCGAGGCCCGCCGCGGCCGGGGCCTGCCCGCCACGTCCGTGGCGTGGGGGCCGTGGACCGAGTCGGGCATGTTCTCCGACGGCGCGCCGGAGCAGCTGCGCCGCCGCGGCCTGCGGGTCATGCCGCCGGGCGTGGCGCTGGCCGGGCTGCGGCACGCCCTCGCCGCCGGGGACACCTGCGTCACCGTCGCCGACGTCGACTGGGCCACCTTCCACCCGCTGTTCACCGCGCTGCGGCCCAGCCCGCTGCTGGCCGACCTGCCGGCCGTGCACGCGCTGACCGCCGCCCCGGCCGCCGCGCCGGACCCGGCCGCGCCCGCCGGCCGGGACCTGCTCGCCGGGCTGCGGTCGCTGCCCGGCCAGGAACGGCGGGCCGCGCTGCTGGAGATGGTGCGGGTCGACGCGGCGAAGGTCCTCGGCCACTCCTCCGCCGACGCGATCGAGACCGACCGGGGCTTCCTCGACCTCGGCTTCGACTCGCTGACCGCCGTGGAGCTGCGCAACCTGCTCACCGCCGCGACCGGTCACGACCTGCCCACCACGGTCGTGTTCGACTACCCGACCCCGGCGGGCCTCGCCGACCACCTGCACGAGGAGCTGTTCGGCGCCGAGGCCGGGCCGGACGCCGACGGGCCGGGTGGCCCCGGCGCAGCCGGCTCCGGCGACGAGGAGCAGGTGCGGCGGGTCCTCGCCGCGATCCCGCTGGACCAGCTGCGCCAGGCCGGACTGCTCGACCAGCTTCTCCAGCTCGCGCACACGGTCACCGGCCCGGCCACGCCGACCGTCCCGGCCGCCCCCGAGGCCCAGATCCGCGAACTCGACGTCGCCGGCCTGGTCCGGATGGCCCTGGAAGGCACCGACTCGTGACCCGGCCCGCCCCAAGGAGCCCCGAATGAGCATCTCGCTGGACGAGGTCGTCAGCGCGCTGCGCGCGTCCCTGCTCGACAACCAGAAGCTGCGCCAGCAGAACCAGCAGCTCGCCGCCACGCTCGGCGAACCGGTGGCGATCATCGGGATGAGCTGCCGGTTCCCCGGCGGGGTCGACTCGCCGGAGCGGCTGTGGGACCTCGTCGCCGCCGGCGGCGACGCCATGGCCCCGTTCCCCGGCGACCGGGGCTGGAACATGGACGCGCTCTACGACGCCGACCCGGCCAGCCGGGGCACCTCGTACGTGCGCGACGGCGGGTTCCTCTACGACGCCGGGGACTTCGACGCCGCGTTCTTCGGCATCAGCCCCCGCGAGGCCCTCGCCATGGACCCGCAGCAGCGGCTGCTGCTGGAGGCCGCGTGGGAGTCGTTCGAGCGGGCCGGGATCGACCCGACGACGCTGCGCGGCGCGCCCACCGGCGTGTACGCGGCCACCAGCAGCCAGGGCGACTACGCGGCCCTGCTGTCCGGGGTCGGCGGCGGCGTCGAGGGCTACCTCGGCACCGGCAGCGCCGCCGCCGTGGCCAGCGGCCGCATCTCCTACGCCCTCGGCCTGGAGGGCCCGGCCGTCACCGTCGACACGGCCTGCTCGTCGTCGCTGGTGGCGCTGCACCTGGCCTGCCAGGCGCTGCGGCTCGGCGAGTGCACCCTCGCCCTGGCCGGCGGGGTGTCGGTGATGGCCACCCCGACGGTCTTCGTCGAGTTCTCCCGCCAGCGCGGCCTGTCCACCGACGGGCGGTGCAAGTCGTTCGCCGCCGCCGCCGACGGCACCGGCTGGTCCGAGGGCGTCGGCATGCTGCTCGTCGAGCGGCTCTCCGACGCCCGCCGCAACGGCCACCGGGTCCTCGCCGTGATCCGGGGCAGCGCCGTCAACCAGGACGGGGCCAGCAGCGGTCTCACCGCCCCCAACGGCCCCTCGCAGCGCCGGGTCATCCGGCAGGCCCTCGCCAACGCCGGCCTCACCGCCGCCGACGTGGACGTCGTCGAGGCGCACGGCACCGGCACCACCCTCGGCGACCCGATCGAGGCGCAGGCGCTGCTCGCCACGTACGGGCAGGGCCGGGGCGATGCCGCGCCGCTGCTGCTCGGCTCGGTGAAGTCGAACATCGGCCACACCCAGGCCGCCGCCGGCGTCGCCGGGGTGATCAAGATGGTGCTCGCGATGCGGCACGGGGTGCTGCCGCCGACCCTGCACGTCGACGAGCCCACCCCGCACGTCGACTGGTCCGCCGGGGCGGTGACCCTGCTGACCGAGACCACCCCGTGGCCGGACACCGGCCGCCCGCGCCGCGCCGGGGTGTCCGCGTTCGGCGTCAGCGGCACCAACGCGCACACCATCGTCGAGCAGGCCGACCCCGCCGACGCCCAGCCCACCCGGCCGGCCGGGACGCCCGCCCCGCCGGTGCCGTGGATCGTCTCCGCCCGCTCCGCCCCGGCCCTCGCCGGGCAGGCCCGCCGCCTGCTCGACCACCTCGCCGCCCACCCCGACCTGGCCCCGGCCGACGTGGCGTACACGCTGGTCACCACCCGGGCCGCCCTGCCGCACCGGGCCGCCGTCACCGGCGACGACGCCGACGCGCTGCGCGCCGGCCTGCGCGCGGTCGCCGAGGACCGGCCCGCCCCCCACGTCGTACGCGGTGTGGCCCGCCCCGCCGGCAAGCTCGCCTTCCTGTTCACCGGGCAGGGCGCGCAGCGCCCCGGCATGGGCGCGCAGCTGCACCGCCGGTTCCCCGTCTTCGCCGCCGCCCTCGACGAGGTGGCCGCCGAACTCGACCGGCACCTGCCCCGCCCGCTGCGCGAGGTCGTCTTCGCCGCGCCGGACACCCCCGAGGCGGCCCTGCTGGACCGCACCGAGTTCACCCAGCCCGCGCTGTTCGCGTACGAGGTGGCCGCGTACCGGCTGGTCACCGCCTTCGGGCTGCGCCCGCAGCAGCTCCTCGGGCACTCCGTCGGCGGGCTGGCCGCCGCGCACGTCGCCGGGGTGCTGTCGCTGGCCGACGCCGCCGCGCTGGTGGCCGCCCGGGGCCGGCTCATGCAGGCCCTGCCCGACGGCGGGGCGATGCTGGCGGTGCGGGCGTCCGAGGCCGAGGTGGCCCCGCTGCTCGACGGCCGGGTCGCCCTGGCCGCCGTGAACGGCCCCGCGTCGGTGGTGCTCTCCGGCGACGCCGACGCGGTGGCGGCGGCCGGCGAACGGCTCGCCGCGCAGGGCCACCGGACCCGCCCGCTGCGGGTCAGCCACGCCTTCCACTCCGCCCGGATGGACGCGATGCTGGCCGACTTCCGGGTGGTCGCCGAGAAGGTCACCTGGCATCCGCCGGCCGTGCCGCTGGTCTCCGACCGCACCGGGGCCCCGCTGAGCGCCGCCGAGGCCACTGACCCCGGCTACTGGGTCGACCACGTCCGGGACACCGTCCGCTTCCACGCCGGCATGACCACCCTCGCCGCCGCCGGGGTCGGCGCCTTCCTGGAGCTGGGCCCCGACGGCGCGCTCACCGCCCTGGGCCGGGAGTGCCTGCCGGACGCCGACGCGGCGGCGTTCGCGCCCATCGGCCGCCGGGACCAGCCGGAGGCGGCCACCCTGCTCGCCGCGCTCGCCGCCGTCGACCTGCGCGGGGCGGGCGTCGACTGGGCCGCGCCCTTCGCCGGCACCGACGCCGTCCGGGTGGACCTGCCCACCTACGCGTTCCACCACGAGCGGTACTGGCCGGAGCCGCCGGCGCTGCACCTCGCGACCCGACCGGAGTCCGACGCCGCCGAGGAGGCTCCGGCCGACGAGCCGGTGGTCGACCCCGCGCGGCTGCTGCGGGACCGGCTCGTCGCCAGCGCGGTCGGCGACCGGCACCGGATCCTGCTCGACCTGGTCCGGGCGCAGGTGGCGACCGTGCTCGGGCACGCCTCGCCCGGGGCGATCGAGGCCGACCGGGACTTCCTGGAGCTGGGCTTCGACTCGCTGACCGCGCTGGAGCTGCGCGACGCGCTGCGCCAGGAGACCGGGGCGGACCTGTCGGCCACCCTGCTGTTCGACCACCCCACCCCGACGGCGCTGGCCCGGCACCTGCTCGGCCAGCTGCTCGGCGCGGCCGGCGACGCGGCGGCCGGCGACGGCACGCCGGAGGGGGCCGGCGGCATCCTCGGCGGGCTGTTCCGCGAGCCCAAGGCCCGCGAGGACGCCGCCGGATACGCCGAGCTGCTGGTCAAGCTCGCCCAGTTCCGCCCCAGCTTCACCGAGCCCGGCCAGCTCAGCCGCCCGGCGGCGATCCTGCGGCTCGCCGAGGGCGGCACCGGCGCGGCCCCGATCGTGTTCTGCTGCACCATGTCGCTGCTCTCCGGCCCGCACGAGTACGCCCGCGTCGCCGCCGGCTTCCGGGGCCACCGCGACGTGTGGGCGCTGCCCAACCCCGGCTTCGCCGTCGGCGAGGAACTCCCCGCCGACCTGGACGCGCTGCTGCGGGTGCACGCCGACACGGTGCTGCGGACGGTCGGCGGCGGCCCGTTCGTCCTCGCCGGACACTCCGGCGGCGCGATGGTCGCCAACGTGCTCGCCCGGGAGCTGGAACGGCAGGGCCGGCCGCCCGCCGCGGTGGTGCTGATGGACACCTACCCGGCCGACAGCGAGGTGCTCGGCGGCTGGACGGGGCAACTGCTCGACGGGATGGTCGAGCGGGACAGCGCGTACACGCCGATGGACGACTACCGCACCACCGCCTGGGCCGGCTACCTGCCGCTGTTCCTCACCTGGCAGCCCGCCCCGCTGGAGTCGGCGACGCTGCTGGTGCGGGCCACCCGGCCGCTGGGGCAGTGGCACGGCGAACCCGACGGGTGGCGGTCGCGGTGGCCGTACCCGCACGAGGCGGTGGACGCCGACGGCGACCACTTCACCATGGTCGGCGAGCGGGGCACCGACCTGGCCGCCACCGTGCAGCGGTGGCTGGCCGACCGGGGCCTGTGACACCGCCCCTGGCCTGCCCCTAGCACCCCCTAACGAAGCGATTGACATCTGTCCCAGCAGGGACCAGGACGGGAGCATGGCGACGTGGACGAGGCAGTGGTGGTCGAGGAGCTGGTCAAGCGCTACCAGCCCAACATGCCGCCGGCGGTGGACGGGCTGAGCTTCTCCGTCGCCGCCGGTGAGGTCTTCGGTCTGCTCGGGCCGAACGGCGCGGGCAAGACCACGACGATCGGGGTGCTGACGACCCGGGTGCGGGCCACCTCGGGGCGGGCGGTCGTGTGCGGGGCGGACGTCGTCCGCTCGCCGGCCGCGGCCCGGCAACTGCTGGCGGTGGTGCCGCAGCGGGTCAACCTGGACCGGGCGCTGACCGTCCGGCAGAACCTGCTGTTCCACTCGGCGTACCACCGGGTGTCCCGGTCGGTGCGCACGAAGCGGGCCGACGAGCTGCTGGAGCAGATGGGCCTGAAGGACTTCGCGAACGCCCGCACGGACTTCCTCTCCGGCGGCCTGGCCCAGCGCACGATGATCGCGCGGGCGCTGATGCACGCGCCGAAGGTGCTCTTCCTCGACGAGCCGTCCGGCGGCCTCGACCCGCAGTCGCGGCTGTTCGTGCACGACCGGATCGCCGAGCTGAAGCAGGCCGGCGTGACCGTCGTGGTGACCACCCACGACATGGACGAGGCGGAGAAGCTCTGCGACCGGGTCGGCATCGTCGACCACGGCAAGCTGCTCACCCTGGACACCCCGGCGGCGCTGACCCGCACCCTGCCGGGCAGCAGCACGCTGACCCTGGTGGTGGCCGCCGGTGCCCCCGCCGAGGACGTGCAGGCGGCGCTGGGCAACGTCGCCGACGTGGAGCGCGTCGAGCGGCTGCGTGCCGGCGGCCCGCCCGGCGGGATGCCGATGTTCCCCGGGATGCCGCCGATGCCGGTGCCGGACGCCCCCGCCGACCCGGACGCCACGCTGTCGTTCCGCCTCTACACCGGCACCGCGCCGGCCAACGCCGTGCCGATGGCGCTGAAGATCCTCACCGACCTGCGCTGCGAGGTCCGCGACCTCAGCATCGGCCAGCCGAGCCTCGAAGACGTCTTCATCCACCTGACCGGAAGGGAACTTCGGTGAGCGTCACCGCACCCGCCACCCCGTCGACCGCCGTGGCGCCGGCCGCGCCGGTGCGCGGGCTGGACCAGCTCGCCACCTTCCGGGCGGTGCTCTGGCGCGACATGTTCGTCACCAGCCGGGAGCTGGGCGCGTTCTTCGCCCAGGTGTTCCTCCAGCCGCTGTTCATGCTGCTGATCTTCGGCAAGGTCCTCACCAGCCTCGGCTACGCCAGCAACGACTTCGCCAACGTGCTGCTGCCCGGCGTCATCGCGCTCAACGCGTTCCTCATCGGCCTGGAGAACACCGCCCTGCCGATGGTGATGGACTTCTCCTTCACCCGCGAGATCGAGGACCGGCTGCTGTCGCCGATGGCGATCCCGCTGGTCGCGTTCGAGAAGATCGTCTTCGGGGCGATCCGGGGCGTCATCGCCGGGGTGGTGCTGATCCCCATCGGCATGCTGATGCTCGGCGTCACGTGGCCGCTGTCGACGCTGCTGCCGGTGCTCGGGGTGCTCACCACCGGGGCGATGGTGGGCGCGGCCATGGGCCTGACGTTCGGCACGCTCGTCCCGCCGCACCGCATCCAGATCATGTTCACGGTGACGATGACCCCGCTGATGTTCACCGGCGCCACCCAGTTCCCGCTGCGGGCCCTGGACCAGCTGCCCTGGTTCCAGGTGATCTGCGCCCTCAACCCGCTCACCTACGTCAGCGAGGCCACCCGGTCGCTGGTCGCCCCGCCCGGGGTGCAGTCGGTGCCGCTGTGGCTGGACCTGATCGTGCTGGCCGGGGTGTTCGTGCTGTTCAGCGCCATCGGCATCCGCGGCTTCATGCGCCGGGCGATGGACTGAGGCGGCCGGCGCGATGACGACTCAGGCGGCCGGCGCGACGACGGCCGACGAGAGCCCGCTGCTGATCGTCACCTCGGGCAGCTCCGGGCTGTTCAACCCGCTGCTCACCCTGGCCGGCGAGCTGAGGCGCCGGGGGGCGCGCCGGGTGTTCTTCGCCTGCACCGACGAGCGGCGGGCCGACGTCGAGGGCCTGCCCGGCGGCGGGGAGCTGACCTTCCTGTCGCTCGGGCCGGCCCGCCTGGCGGTGCGCCCCGAGCACTGGGACGACGAGACCCACCGGCGGATGTCCGCCGGCAGCCGGGTGGAGAACTTTGCGACGTACGTCGACACCTCCGTCGACTACGACTACCTGCACGAGCTGTACGAGCGCTGCCTGGCCCTGGTCGACGAGGTGGCACCGGCGCTGGCCGTGGTCGACTCGTTCGCCTCGTTCGGGATGGACGCGATGACGGTCCGGGGCGTGCCGTTCGTGATCAGCGTGTCGGTGCCGCCGTCGAACTTCCTCCAGGACAGCCTGCCGCCGACGTACCCGATGCCGCTGTCGGGGCTGCCGCTGCACATGAGCCCGAGCCAGCAGGCCGCCAACGGCCGCCACCGCGAGGCGCTGCTGAAGACCCTGATGGAGCCGCAGCGGCTGGCCCGCAACACCGCCGCCGCCCAGCGCCGCAGGGCGGCCGGGATCCCCAACGTGGAGCTGCGGCCCTCGCTGTACGCGCAGGCGGCGCGGGCGCTGCTGGCGTACACGGTCTTCGGGTTGGAATATCCCTTCGCCACCGCGCCGGCGACGCTGCGCACGGTCGGCTCGATGGTGCCCACCGAGATCGTGCCGAGCCCCGACGGCGCGGAGCTGCGCGGCTGGCTCGACGCCCACGAGTCGGTGGTCTACGTCGGGTTCGGCACCATCATGCGCCCGAGCGCCGCCCAGGTGGCCGCGCTCGTTGACGTCGCCGCCCGGCTCGGCCCCGACCACCACGTGCTGTGGAAGCTCCCCGCCGACCGGCAGCGGCACCTGCCGCCGGCCGCCGAGCTGCCGGCGAACCTGCGCGTCGAGTCGTGGCTGCCGTCGCAGGTGGAGGTGCTGGCCCACCCGCACGTGCGGGTCTTCTTCAACCACGCCGCCGCCAACGCGATCCACGAGGCGGCCTGGTTCGGCGTGCCGCAACTCGTGCTGCCGTTCTGGTTCGACTGCCACGACGGCGCGGTCCGGGTCGTCGACGCGGGCGTCGCCCTGGCCGTCGAGCACGACGACACCCTCGACGTCGACGACATCGTGGCGAAGCTGCGCCGGCTGCTGACCGAGCGGACCTTCCGGGACCGGGCGGCGCTGTGGAGCCGCCGGCTGCGCCAGGCCGGCGGGGTCACCGCCGCCGCCGACCTGGTGCTGAGCCACCGCGACGAGGCGGCGGCGTCGCGTCGCGCCGTCGCGCCCGCCGCCGGCTGAGCCCTTTCTCCCGTACGCGAAAAGGGGCGGCGCGGTGGTCACCCACCGCGCCGCCCCTGCGTCGTCGGTCAGGACGCCGCGCCCTGCGGCTCCTCGGCCAGCGGCTCCGCGTAGGCGACGAGCCGGGCCGGCAGGTCGGTGCGCCGCTTGACGTCCAGCTTCCGGTAGACCCGGGTGAGGTGCTGCTCCACGGTGCTGACGGTGATGAACAGCTTGCTGGAGATCTGCCGGTTGGTGTGCCCCTGCGCGGCCAGCGCGGCGACCCGGCGCTCGGCTTCGCTGAGCCCGTCGTCCGGCTCGTGCGCCTCGGCCCCGGCCGGGTACGCCGGCAGCCCGCCGCCCGCGTCGCGCCGGATCAGCCGCTGGGCCAGCACCGACGCCCCGCAGTCCTGGGCCAGCTGGTAGGCCCGGCGCACCAGCAGCCGGGCGCGCGCCGAGTCGCCGGCCCGCTGCAGGCTCTGGCCGGTGTCGCCGAGGGCCCGCACCAGCTCCAGCCGGTCGCCGCAGCCCTGGAGCAGGTTGACCGCCTCGCCGAGCAGCTTGCGCCGGTGGTCCGGGGCGGCGGTGGTGGCGAGCAGCCGCAGCGACCGACCCCGGGTCCGGTCGTCGACGCCGTGCGCGACGCGCAGCTGCTCCTGCAGGAGCTGGGTGGCGTGGGTCTTGTTGCCGACGCTGAGCTGCACCCGGGCCAGCTCCAGCCGCCACGGCACCAGCCCGGCCACGTCGATGCCCCAGCCGCGCATCAGCTCCCCGCAGCGGCGCAGGTCGGCGGTCGCCGCGTGCGGCCGGCCCATGGCCAGGTGGTGCCGGCCCCGGGCGGCCAGGTAGTGCACGCCCAGCGGGGTGCGGAACATGCCGGCCGGGACGGGATGGGCCAGCCACCGGTCGGCCTCGGCGAACCGGCCCGCCTCGGTCGCGCAGGCGATCAGCGTGGCCAGCGGCCCGGCGATGGCCACCCCCCACGCGGGGGCGGGGATGTCCTCCAGCGCCGCGCGGGCGTGGTGCTCCGCGCCCGGCAGGTCGCCCAGCCGCAGCGCGGCCTCGGCGCGGACCGCCCGCACGACGGCCCGCCACACCGGGGCGTGCCGGACCGCCGGCCGGTTGAGCAGGATCTCGGCCCAGGCCACGACCCGGTC
Organism: Micromonospora sp. DH13; assembly: GCF_020873825.1. Taxonomy (NCBI): domain Bacteria; kingdom Bacillati; phylum Actinomycetota; class Actinomycetes; order Micromonosporales; family Micromonosporaceae; genus Micromonospora; species Micromonospora sp. DH13. Next base: position 268,455 of record NZ_JAHWGR010000003.1, on the reverse strand, counting down.
GCAGCGGCCCGACCAGAGCAGCGCGAGCAGCGGGGCGGTGAGCAGCCCCAACGCCCCGTCGTCGGTGTGGTGCCGTTGCAGCAGTTGCTCGGCGGTGGCCACGGTGTCGTTGTCGGCGTTCGGCAGCAGCGCCGTGCCGAGCACCGTGACCGCCTGCAACTGGGGGCTGATCGACGTCGGCGCGGTCGCCGCCCGGCTCCACGTGCTGGGCGTCTCCCGCACGGAGGCCAACTGGTCGGGGTGGGAGAGGGAGACCAGCAGCTGCATGGCCCGCAGCCGGCCGGCGTGGCCGGCGGCGGGGCCGGGGTCGTCGTCTCCGGAGAAGCCGCTGACGGCCTCGGTGGCCTCCTCCGCCCGCCCCTGCCAGAGCAGGAACGGCACGGTGGACAGGGCGGCCCCGGTGGACCAGCCGGTGGCCCGCGCGGTCTCCACCAGCTCGGTCAGGTGCCCGTTGACGGCGAGCGGGTTGACCTGCCAGCGGGCGTTGACCAGCATCGCGGTGGCGGCGGTGCGCTGGCGCTCGTCGACGTCGGCGCGGGCGACCAGGCGCAGGCACGCCGCGGCCACGTCGGGCCGGCCCGACGCCAGGGCCTGCGCGGCGGCGTCGGAGAGCACGGGCACCACCCAGGGGGCGTCCGCCCACGCGGCGGCGACCAGGTGCTCGGCCACCGCGCCCGGCTCCGCGCCGTGCTCGTGCAGCACCTCGGCGACCCGCTGGTGCAGGCCGCGGCGCTCCTCGGGGGACATGTCGGTCAGGATGGACCGCAGGATGCGGGGGTGGCGCAGCTGGTCGGAGTCCATCAGCCCGGAGGTGCGCAGCACCCGCACCGCCGGGGCGGCCGACTCGGGCACCACGTCGAGGACGTGGCCGAGCAGCTCGGCCGGGACGGGGCGGTTCAGCACGGCGAGGGCCTGCGCGACGCGCCGTACCCCGGGCTCGTGCCGGTAGAGGCAGCCGAGGACGGCCTGGTCGAAGGGGTCGCCGCCGGTCGGGTCGGCCCCCCGCTCGTCGGCCGCCCCGCCGGGGGCCCGCTCGTCGATGAGGGCGCGGGTGAGCAGCGGGTTGCCGCCGGTCATGCTGAGGCAGCGTTCGGCCGTCTCCCGGGCGGCGGCCCCGCCGTCGGCGTCGACCAGCCGGGCGATCCCGTCGACGGTCAACGGCGGCAGGTTGATCCGCGAGAAGTACGGCTGGCTGAGCAGCTCGGCGCGGAACAGCGGGTGCGGCGGGCGCAGCGTCGACGCCTCGGCGAGCACCACCATGATCCGGGCGTGCCGCAGCCGCCGGGTGACGTAGAGCAGGCAGTGCAGCGACGCCGGGTCGGCGTGGTGCACGTCGTCGACGGCGAGGACCAGCGGCCCGGCGTCGGCGAGGTCGAGCAGGGCCGTGAACAGGCCGTGCAGCAGGGGCGCCCAGACCCGGTCGCCGTCGGCCGCCCCGTCGGCCGCGTCCCCACCGGGCTCCGGCAGGGGCACGGCGAAGGCGGCGTCCCGCATCAGGTTCTCGATCCGGGTGGCCGCCTGCTGCTCCAGCCTTGCACTGTGGAACAGCTGCCCCAGGACTCCGAGGTGGAGCCCGCGTTCCGCCCGCGACCCGGCCGCGCCGAGCACCCGCCCCCCGGCGGCCGCGGCCCACTCGCTGAACGTCTCCAACAGACTCGTCTTGCCGCTGCCCACCGCGCCCGTCACGAGCGCGACGTGTCCGCGTTGGTGCTCCGCGCAGGCGTCGAACGCCCTCCGGAGCCGGTCCAGTTGTTCCTCCCGCTGCACCAGCACCACTCGTGTCAGCCCTTCTCGTACGCGGTGCCGGGCCGGGAACACCGGCGCTGACCGACACCGCCCCCCCAAGCCGGACAGCCGCCCCTCCACCACACCCACCCGTCGCACCGGGTAGGGGTGGAGCGCACCGGGCCGCCATGCCGGGTGGACCTGAACTGTCCCCTGACCGGACCGCGCTCCCCAGCGAGCGATCCGGATGTCCAGGCGAGTTTGGCACCGGGTCGGGTGTGCGACAACGGGCGCGAGACCCCATCGTTTCGCGCGCAAACCTGCGGATCCGGGTGGCCGTTAGGGGTTGCCAGCGACGCCGTAAGGGGGGTCGGTGACGGCCGGGCGGCGGCACGTGTCGACGGGACGTACGGCGGGTGTCGACGCAGCGGGGTGATGGTGTCACACGCTCGGGTCCCGGCGCACCTCCACCAGGGCACGACGGCGGGACGTCCGGCGGTCGGACGTCGGCGTTCGGGTGTTCCGGGTGGTCGGTGGGACGGTGAATGCGGCGGGGTCAGCGCCGGGCGTCGTCGTCGCGGCCGGGGGGCGTGCGGGGCGTGCCCAGGCGTTCGGCCGGCAGCGCGCCGGGCCGGTCCAACCGCAGCCGAACGGCCAACTGCCGGCGCGAGTCGACGTCGAGCTTGCGGTAGATGCGCGTCAGCCGCTGCTCGATCGCGCTGACCGTCAGGAACAGCTTCTCGGCGATCTCCCGGTTGGTGTGGCCCTGCGCGGCCAGGGTGGCCACCCGCGACTCGGTGTCGCTGAGCCCTTCCACCAGCACCGTCACGTCGGGGTCGGCGCCGACCGGTCCGCCCCGGGTGGTGCCGGCGGCCGGCCGCAGCAGCGGCAGGCCGCACTCCTGGGCCAGCGTCCGGGCGGCCCGTGCCGCCTTGCGGGCCTGCCGCAGGTCGCCCGCCTGCTGGTAGGCGTGGCCCAGGTCGGTGAGGCTGTGCGCGAGCTCCATCCGGTCGCCGCACTGGCGCAGCAGCCGCACGGAGCCGCGCAGGTGCGGGATCGGGTCCGGCCCGTCCTGCGCCGCCGCCAGCACCCGCAGCGCGGCGGCCCGGTAGCGCACGTGGCCGGGCCGCAGCCGGCCCAGTTCCTCCCGGACCAGCTTCTCGGCCTGCTGCCGGCGGCCGATCTGCAGCAGGGCCCGGGCCGACTCGGTGCGCCACGGGATGAGCGCCGGCAGGTCCAGCCGCCAGGCCGTCATCAGCTGCCCGCAGAGCTGGAAGTCGGCCAGGGCGCTCTCCGGGCTGCCGGCGGCCAGCGCGTGCAGCCCCCGGGCGTGCAGGTAGTGCAGCCCGAACGGGGTCTCGAAGAGCACCTGGGGCACGGGAACCTGGAGGCAGGCCGCCGCCGCGTCGAGCTCGCCCAGGAACGTCAGGGCCCGCAGCCGGATGGCCAGCGGTATGCCGATCACCACGCCCCAGCCCTTCGGGGAGAGCTGGGTCAGCGCGGTGTCGGCCAGCTTCTGCGCCCGGAGCAGGTCGCCGCGCCGGCCGGCGATCGCGGCGTCGAGGGCGGTCAGCATCGCCGCCGGGGTGGGATGCCGGCTGACGGTGGCGCTGCGGCCCAGCCGGCCGCACCAGTCGCCGGCGAGGTCCAGCCGGTCGGCGTAGATCATGGTGATCAGGGCGCAGATGGCGGTCCACATGTCCCGCTCGTCGTCCAGCCCGATGGTGGACAGCACCCGGTCCGCCTCCTCGACGGCACCGCCGTCGCCCCGCTCCAGCACGGAGGCCAGCATGGTCACGCCCTGGAGCCGCTGCTTCACCTTCGCGACGGTCAGCGGGTCCCGCCGGGCCGCGGCGGGGGCCGTGTGGTCGATCGTCACCCCGGGGTAGAGGGTGGCCATCCAGCCCTTGGTGACCAGCAGTTCGGCGGCGGAGCGCGGGTCGCTGCTGTCGGCGCGCTCGCCCAGGTGCTGGACCAGCTCGACGGCCTTCTCGATCTGGCCGTGCCAGAGCAAATACTGGATCGGCCCGGCGGCCTGCGTGCTGCCCAGGTGCCCGGCCCGGACGGCGCTGGCCACCCCCTGGAGGTGGGGCATCGCGGCCTGCGGGTCGAGGCGCCACTCGGCGCGGGCGAGGGCGGAGCGGGCGCGCGCCCGCAGGCACTCGTCGGCGCAGTCCCGGTTGGCGCGGCGCAGGAACCGCAGGGCCGCGTCCACCTCACCGTCCAGCAGCGCCTGTTCACCGGCGTCGAGCAGGGTCCGGGCCATCCACGGCTCAGCCAGCTCGTCGGTGCGCAGCAGATGCCCGGCGACCAGGACCGGCGACGCGCCGTCCTCGTGCAGCAGGCAGGCGGCCAGCCGGTGCAGCCGGGCGCGTTCCTCGGCGGTGGTCCCGTCGAGCACGGCCCGGCCGACGGCGGCGTGCCGGAGCCCGCCCTCGGTGATCAGGCCGGCGCTGGTGGAGGCGTCGATCGCGAGCAGGGCGGACTCCGCGCGTACGCCGACGAGCTGCGGCAGCAGGGCGCCGTGCAGCGGTTCGCCGGTCACCGCGAGCGCCCGGGCGGCCTTGAGCACCAGGTGCTCGCACCGGTAGAGGCAGCTCAGCACGGCCTCCCGGAACGCCTCGCCCGCCTCCGGGCGGGCCGCGCCGCGCGGCGCGGCGGTCAGGTGGTCGTCGGCGAGCGCCTGCACCAGCAGGGGGTTTCCGCCGCTGATCCGGTGCACCTCCTCGGCGACGCTCCGCGCCGTCGGCACGCCGAGCCGGTCGGCCAGGGCCTGGTAGGTCCCGTCCGGGGTGAGCAGGGGGATCCGGATCCGGTGCAGCCGGGCGGGTTGCAGCAGCTCGGCGTAGACCTCGGGGTGCCACGGCCGGGTGCGGGGCGCCTCGGTCAGCACGATCAGCACGGGCAGGCCGGGAATGCGCCGGGCCACGTAGTCCAGGCAGCGCAGCGACGGCACGTCGGCGTGGTGGACGTCGTCGACCCCGATCACCAGGGGACCCCGGGCGGCCAGCTCCAGCAGGGCGCCGCCGATCGCCGCGATGGTCCGGGCCGCCCCCTCCTGGTCGTCGTCGAGGTCGGGCCAGGTGAGGGCGCCCTGGTCGAGCAGCCGTTCGAGGCGGGCGCGGGCGTCGTCCGGCGGAGCCGCCCGGACGAGTTGGCGGACGACCTCCAGCGGGACGGCGCGTTCGGCCCGGGAGGCGCTCGCCCCGAGGAAGCGGGCGTCGGCGTCGGCGGCCCGCCGGGCGAAGGCCTGCAACAGGGTGGTCTTGCCGGAGCCGACGGGTCCGGTCAGCGCGATCACCGGTCGGGCGTCGGCGGGCGGACCGGCGGGGCTGCCCAGGTCGCCGAGCCGGCGGGCCAGGAGGTCGAGCTGGTGGGACCGTTCGCTCAGCTCCATGGGCGTAGCCTCGGAAGGCGCGCGGGGTCAGCCGTCACGGGGCCCGCCACCTTCCCTGGTCTGCCATCGAGCCTGACGAAATCGGAGACCGGCAATTTTCGACCCATTCCCGTATTGGCGAATATAGACGGCCGTCACGCGTTCGCGGCGGGCCATCGATTAGCTTGACTGGCTGATGTTCCCGGACCAGGGTTCTACCAGCACCTTCGACAATTCTAGGGCCCGTCCGGACGCATCCCCCCGCTATCGACCGCCGTGCATGCTGGGAGTATGGCAGTCCGGCAATTGGGCGGCAAGCCGAAGGTTGTAAAGGATAGGCAAACATCGGTTTGGTGCCTTCGGGCGGCGCTGGGCGCGTCGGCGGAACTGACAGCGGACCGTCGCCGGGTGAATTCACAAAGTGATACGTGAGCGTTTCTCCGGTCGGTTGATGCCGTTTTCGGGGCTTGCCGACAATTGGGTGGAAAGGGCTGTGCGGCCCCGTTGACCCCAAGGGAGCGCTCCCCGTGACGCGGTGCGGAGAGTCGCCGGTCCCGCCGGCGCCGGCCCGCGCCCGGCCTCCGGCGACGGTGGCGCTGCGTGGTATCCGCGCGCTCGGCGCCGCGTCGGCGTCCGGCGGGTCTGCCGCCCCGGCGGCCGGGCCCGTCGCGGCGCGACCCCGGCCGGAGCGGGCCGTTCGTCCTGGGAGTGGGGTGGTGGGTGGGGGTGTCGGCGGCGGGGCGGCCATGTCCGGCGGTGCGGAGCCGGGGCGTTCGACCCCGTCCCGAGGGGCGGGACGATGTCGCTGCGTGACGGCCCGGCGGTGCCGGCGGGCGGCGGCCGGCCCGGCGTGCTGCCGCGCGCGAGCGGCGGGGATCGATGCCTGCGGCATTTCGGCCGGGCGGGCTGCCCGCCGGGGCGGGCTCGGCCGGCGGTGGCTGGCGGGAGCGCGGGAAGGTCGCGTCCCCTTCGATGGCATCGACGCCCGCTTGCCCGATTAGGGCCGCTTCAAAAACAAAAGACGCCTTTGCCGTTAAATGCGGGTTATACGCGATTGGCTGGCGACGGAGTGCGGCCCTTGCAGTGGCTGAAGTCAATCAAGGGCAAATCAGAACGCGTGGTCGGAATCAATGTATCGGAATTCCGTTTCGGGCGGGTTGCGCAATCCGTACGGCCCGCGCCGCGATTCCAATTCCGCCCCGGTTGCGGAGTGCCGACGACGGGCCGCCGGTTCGCGGAACAGCATCGCCCCGCCCAAGGCGACCAGCCCTAGCCCCGGCGGGGGTCCTGCCTGGCCCGCCCGCCCGCCGGTGGCGGCGCGACCCCGCGTCGTGGCGGGCCTCGCGCGCCACGGCTAGGGGTTGTGTCCGGCGATAGCGCAGCCTAATTTCGGGGCACCCGCAGCACGCGGGGATGGCCGGATATGGGGCTACCGCACCCATGACGCGAAGGGTTCTGTGGCCGCGATGTCCCTGCCACTGCCGAGCCTCGTCGGCGCCCTCGACAGAGGTTAGGGCGGATGACACTGCTGCAGGCATTACGCGCCTCCGGCGCGGACCGCCCCGACGCCGTCCGGGTGGCCGGGCGGACGCTCTCCAGCGAAGCCCTGCTCGGCTGCGTGAACGCGGTCGCCGACCGGATCCGGGGCGCCGCCGCGGTCGCCGTCGACGCCACCCCCAGCCTGGAGACCGTCGTCGCCATGGTCGGGGCCGTCCAGGCCGGCGTGCCGCTGGTGCCCCTGCCGCCCCGGGCCGACGCGCGGGAGCGCGGCCGCATCCTGCGGGAGTCCGGCGCGACCGTGCTCCTCGGCCGCGACCCCTCCGACGCCCCCGACCGGGTCGTCGCCGCCGGGCTGGCCACCGTCCCCGTCGACCTGAGCCGACGCTCCTCGGCCCACCAACCCGAGCCGCACCCCGACGCCGACGCGGTGATCCTCTACACCGGCGGCGCGAGCGGGCCACCGAGGGGCGTCCGCGTCTCCCGCCGGGCCATCGCCGCCGACCTGGACCTGCTGGCCGACGCGTGGCGGTGGAACGGCGAGGACGTCCTCGTCCAGGGCGCCCCGCTGTTCCGGGCGTACGGCCTGGTGGTGGGCCTGCTCGGCGCGCTGCGCACGGGCAGCCGCTTCGTCCACCTCGACCGGGACGCGGCCGCCGGCCCGGTCGGCACCATGTACCTGGCCGTCCCCGGCCAGTGGGCGCGCATCTCGCGGGACCACCCCTGGGCCCGGTCGCTGTCCGGGGCCCGGATCCTGGTCTCCGCCGACGCCCCGCTGGCCCCCGCCGTGACCGAACGGCTCCGCCTGCTCACCTCCCACTCCCTCATCCAGGGTTACGGCACCACCGAGACCCTGATCGCGGTGACCGGGCGGGTCGACGCGCCCTGCGCCGCCGGCACCGCCGGGACGCCCCTGCCCGGCGTGCAGACCCGGATCCTCGACCGCGACGACCGGCCGGTGCCGGCCGACGGCGAGTCCGTCGGGGAGCTGAGCATCCGGGGCCCCACGCTGTCCAGCGGCTACGTCGACGGGCGCGGGCGGTGCGCCGACGCCGCCGGCTGGCACGCCACCGGCGACCTCGCCACCGTGGCGGCCGACGGCTCGCACCGGATCATCGGGCGGCGACGGACCGACGTGGTGCACGGCCGCACCCGCCGGGTCCACGCCGGGCAGGTCGAGGAGGTGCTCCTCAGCTATCCCGGGGTCCGCGACGCCGCCGTGGTCGGCACCCCGCACGCCGGGCAGGGCGAGCAGGTCACCGCGTACGTCGTCGCCGCCGAGGGGCTCACCGCCCAGGTGCTCATCGACCACGTGGGCCGCCACCTGTCGGCCGGCCAGCGGCCCCGCCGGGTGCACTTCGTCGACGAACTGCCCCGCAGCGCGCAGGGCCGGATCAGGAAGTCGCTGCTCATCGCGGCCGGCTGACCGCCAACCGGTCGACCGGGTCGGCGTCGCCGAGCAGCACCCGCCGCACCGGCAGACCGTGCCGAACCCGCCGCGCGACGGGGCCGCACCGGCCGCTCGACCCCACGCGCAGCGGGGGAGGCGGCAGCCTCAGCCCTCCACCCAGCCGTGCCGCCGCGCCAGCGCCAGCATCCGGGCGCGCACCGCCACGATCTGCGCCCCGGTCAGGTCCGGCACGGAGATCAGCAGCGCCTCGGTGGTCTCCGTGACGAAGGACCGCTCGGACAGCACGTCACAGAGCCCCTCCTCGTCCTCGAGCCCGCCCTGGCCCGACTCGTGGCCGCGCCCCGTCGACGGTGCGACCGTCCGGACCGGGGCGGTGCGCTCGCCCGCCACGGCGGGCCCGAGCACGCGTACGGTCAGCGCCTTCGGGCCGCGCTCGTTCTCCACCGCCTCGTACTCCACCGGGACGCCCGGCCCCAGCGCCCACTTGTCGCCGTCGACCGTGTTGGCGTGCACGAACACGTCGTCCCCGCCGCCGTCCGGAGCGATGAAGCCGTAACCCCGCACCTCGTCGAACCGGACCACCCTGCCAGTCAGCATCGCCACCCGCATTCCTCAGACCAAGACCACTACACACCCCCGACCGACCAGGCCGGGGCACCCCTCAGGGTGACATCCGCCCCCGCCGCCCTCCACCCGTACCCACCCCTATCGGCGCGTCGCGCCCGATCGAGGGACGGCGCGGGCCGCCGGGGCGGCCTAGCATCGGCGGCTGTGATCGAGCAGATCCTCCCTGCGGCCGCGGTGGTGGCCGAAGCGTTCACCGACCCCGCCGGCCTGACCCTGTTCCCCGAGGAGGAGCGGCTCGTCGCCAACGCCGTCGACAAACGCCGCCGGGAGTTCACCACCGTGCGGCACTGCGCCCGCCGCGCGCTCCGCGAGCTGGGCATCGCCGAGACGCCGATCGTCTCCGGCGCGCGCGGCGCCCCCGTCTGGCCCGCCGGGGTGGTCGGCAGCATGACGCACTGCGAGGGCTACCGGGCGGCCGTCCTCGGCCGCGCCACCGCGCTGGCCACCCTCGGCGTCGACGCCGAGCCGCACGCGCCGCTGCCCGAGGGGGTGCTCGACGCGATCGCGCTGCCGGCCGAGCGGACCCGCACCGCCTCGCTGGCCGCCGCCCACCCCACGGTCTGCTGGGACCGCCTGCTGTTCAGCGCCAAGGAGTCGGTCTACAAGGCGTGGTTCCCGCTGACGGGCCGGTGGCTGGACTTCGCCGAGGCGGACATCGTCGTCGACGCCGGCGGGACGTTCGTCGCGCACCTGCTGGTGCCCGGCCCGGTCCTCGGCGGCGCCCCGGTGACCGCCTTCCGCGGCCGGTTCCTGGTCGAGCGGGGCCTGGTGCTCACCGCCATCGGCATCCCGGCGGTCACCGGCTGACCGCGCCGGGCCGGCGTCCACCCCCGGCGCGGCCCGGCGTCCGCCCCCGGCTCAGTCCGCCGCCAGCCTGGTCTTCTGCACCTTGCCGAGGGCGTTGCGGGGCAGCGCCTCGACCAGCCGCACCTCGCGGGGCCGCTTGTGCGCCGACAGTTGGCGGGCCACGAAGTCGATCAGCTCCGGGCCGTCCACCCCGTCGCCCACCACGTACGCGGTGACCTGCTGGCCGAGGTCCGGGTGCGGGGTGCCGACCACGGCGGCCTCCCGGACCCCCGGGTGGGCCAGCAGGGCGTCCTCCACCTCGCCGGCCCCGATCCGGTACCCGCCGCTCTTGATCAGATCCGTGGCGGCGCGGCCGACGATCCGGTGCCACCCGTCCGGGCCGATCGTGGCGACGTCGCCGGTGCGGAACCAGCCGTCCGGGGTGCGGGTGGCCGCGTCGGCGTCCGGCCGGCCGAGGTAGCCGTCGAAGAGGGTCGGGCCGGCGACCTGGAGCTCGCCCATCGCCTCCCCGTCGGCGGGCAGCGCCGCGCCGTGCTCGTCGACCAGCCGGGTCCGCACCCCGGGCAGCGGGACGCCGACCGTCCCCGGCCGGCGCGGCCCGTCCGCCCGCGCGCTCACCGTGATCAGGGTCTCCGTCATCCCGTACCGCTCGACGACCTCGTGGCCGGTGAGGGCGGCCAGGTCCGCGAAGACCGCCGCAGGCAGGGCCGCGCTGCCCGAGACGAGCAGCCGCGCCGGGCGCAGCGCCCGCGCCGACTCCGGGTCCGCCGCGATCCGGGACCACACCGTGGGTACGCCGAAGTAGACCGTGCCGCCGGCCGCCGCGTACCGCTCGGGGCGCGGCCGGCCCACGTGGTGCAGCCGGCTGCCCAGCCGCAGCGGCCCCAGCACCCCCAGCACGAGGCCGTGCACGTGGAACAGTGGCAGCCCGTGCACCAGCAGGTCCTCGGGCGTCCACGCCCAGGCGTCGGCGAGCCCGTCGAGGCAGGCGGCGACCGCCCCCCGGCCGATCACCGCGCCCTTCGGCGCCCCGGTCGTGCCGCTGGTGTAGAGGATCAGCGCGGTGGCGGCCGGGTCCGGCTCGGGGTGGACGGTGTCCGACCGCCGCGCCAGGTCGACCGGGATCACCGGCGGGCCCCCGTCGCCGGCCGGAGCGGTGCCGCCCGCCGGGGCCAGCAGCGCCGTCGCGCCGGAGTCGCGCAGGATGTGCTCCCGCTCCATCGGCCCCGCGTCCGGCGGCACCGGCACGACCGCCGCGCCGGCCAGCAGCGCCCCGACCACCCCGACCACCGTCTCCAGGGTGGGCGTCGCCTCGACGGCGACCCGGTCCACGCCGCCCAGGTCGTCGGCGACCGCCGTGGCGAGCCGGCGCAGCTCCACCCAGGACACGGCCCGGTCGTCGACCCGGACCGCGTCCGGTCGGTCGTCGGCGGACTCGGACAGCCAGCTCAGCAGCGGCATGTGGACGCACCTCTCCACCGGTAGGGTTCGCGGGGACGCCGGCCGGTCGGGTCGTCGCGGTCGACCCGGCCCGGCGGGTCCCGGCGACCCGACGCTAGTCGGGGTGCCCGGAGCGGGCCACCCCTACGGGCCGGCGTCGGCGTGTCGTGCGCGTGGGCGGGGAGGTGACGCCGGTGGCCGGTGTGGCGGTGCGCCGGTCCGGGGTGCCCGGGGGAGTCCGGGCGGTCGTCCTGGACCTCGACGGTGTGCTGGTCGACAGCCTCGCCGTGGCCCGGGAGGCGTTCGCCCTCGCGTACGCCGAGGTGGTCGGCGGCGGCGTCGCACCCGTCGACGAATACTGCCGCCACCCGGGCCGCTACCTGCCCGACGTGCTGCGGCTGATGGGCCTCCCGGCGGCCATGGCCGACCCCTTCGTGCGGGAGAGCAACCGGCTGGCCCACCTGGTCACGCCGGTGCCCGGGGCGGCCGACCTGCTCGGCGTGCTGCGCGGGCGGGGGATCGGGCTGGCCGTGGCGACCGGCCGCAGCGGGGTGCGCGCCCGCGACCTGCTGGGCCGGCTGGACCTGCTGCGCCTGGTCGACCACGTGGTGGGCTCCGACGAGGTGGCCCGCCCGAAGCCGGCCCCGGACATCGTGCGCCGGGCGCTGGAGCTGCTCGACGTCGCGCCCGCCGACGCGCTGATGGTCGGCGACGCGCCCAGCGACCTGGCCAGCGCCCGTGCCGCCGGGGTCCTCGCGGTCGCGGCGCTGTGGGGGGAGTCCGACCCGGCGACCCTGCTCGCCGCCGGCCCGGACGTCGTCCTGGCCGGGCTGGGGGAGCTGCTGCCGCTCTGCGACCCGTGCCCAGCCCCCGGCGCCACGCCGCCCGGCGACCGACCCGTGGCCGGCGGCGACGGGCCTGCGGCCCCCGGCCGGGGACCGGCCGGGGTGGACGGACACGCCGGGTGACCGCCCCGCACCCCTGCCGGCCGGTCCCGATCCCGGTCGGCACCCCGGTTCGTCAGCCGATGAGTTGATTCGTGCCTCGGTTGGCCGGATGATATCCGGCGTCGACCGCCCGTGCGCCGGTCGTCGTCCGACCGTGGCCACGACGCACCCGCAGCACCACATACCCCAGCACCGCACTCCCATCCCCAGCACCGCGACACCACCCAGCACCCAGACGCCGCGATTCCCCCGAGGGCCCGCCCTCGCCGGCGGCAGTCCGCACCTGACGGAGGACCACGCCCATGCCGGTCATCGAGGTCGAGCACCTGCACAAGCGGTACGGCGACAAGATCGCCGTCGACGACGTCTCCTTCACCGTCGACCAGGGCGAGATCTTCGGCGTGCTCGGCCCCAACGGGGCGGGCAAGACCACCACGGTCGAGTGCGTGCAGGGGCTGCGCCGCGCCGACGGCGGCACCGTCCGCGTCCTCGGGCTCGACCCGGTCCGCGACCGCACCGAGGTGCGGCAGCGCGTCGGCGCCCAGTTGCAGGAGAGCCAGCTGCCCGACAAGCTGCGCGTGCGTGAGGCGCTGGACCTCTACCGGTCCTTCTACCGCAACCGGGCCGACATCGACGAGCTGCTCGACGACCTCGGCCTGGCCGCGCAGCGCGACACCGCCTTCCACAAGCTGTCCGGCGGGCAGAAGCAGCGGCTCTCCGTGGCCCTCGCCCTGGTCGGCCGCCCCGAGATCGCGATCCTCGACGAGCTGACCACCGGGCTGGACCCGCAGGGCCGGCGGGACACCTGGGACCTGGTCGAGCGCATCCGCGACCGGGGGGTGACGGTCGTGCTGGTCACCCACTTCATGGAGGAGGCCGAGCGGCTCTGCGACCGGCTGGCCATCATCGACACCGGCCGGGTCGTGGCCATCGACACCCCGTCCGGCCTGCTCTCCCGGGTCGGCACCGAGCACCGGGTGCACTTCCGGCCGCTCGACCCGGTGGACGACGCGCTGCTCGCCGCGCTGCCCGAGGTGACCGGGGTGCGCCGCTCCGGCGACGAGGTCACCGTCACCGGCCCGGAACAGGTCCTGCAGACGGTGCTGTCGGCCCTGGCCGAGCAGAAGGTCCGCTACGCCGGCCTGCGCGTCGAGCAGCCCACCCTGGACGACGCCTTCGTCTCGCTGACCGGCCGCGCCGCCCGGGCCACCACCCCGCCGTCGACCGACGAGAGGTCCTCGTGAACGCCCTGTCCAAGCTGATCGCCGTCGAGGCGAAGCTGTTCCTGCGCGAGCCGGTGTCGCTGTTCTTCGTCTTCGCCCTGCCGCTCGGCCTCATGCTGGTCTTCGGGCTGCCGCAGCGCGGCGCCTCCGGCGCGGACGCCGGGCAGCACGGCGAGCTGACCTTCCTGCCGGCCCTCGCGCTGGCCCTCACCATCGGCATGCTCGCGCTGTTCACCCTGCCGATGGCGCTGGGCATCTACCGGGAGCGGCGGGTGCTGCGCCGCCTGGCCACCACCCCGGTCAACCCGGCCCTGCTGCTCGTGGCACAGGTGGTGGTCAACCTGGTGATGGGCGTGGCCGGCGCGGTGGTCACCGCGATCGGCGTACGGTTCCTGCTGGACCAGCCGGCCCCGGCCAACGTGCCCGCCTTCGTGCTGGCGTTCCTGCTCGGCGTGGCCTGCCTCTTCGCCGTCGGCCTGCTCATCGCCGCGCTCGCCCCGTCGGCGCGGGCGGCCCAGTCCATCGGGCCGGCGCTGTTCTTCCCGCTGCTCTTCCTCGCCGGCGCCTGGCTGCCGCGCGACCAGATGCCGACCGTGCTGGCCCGCATCGGCGACTACTCGCCGCTCGGGGCCACCGTGGACACCCTCGCGGCGGCCTGGGCCGGCGACAGTCCGGCGTGGCCGCAGCTGCTCGCCCTGGCCGTCACCGCCGTCGCCGGCAGCGTCCTGGCCACCCGCTTCTTCCGCTGGGAGTGAAAGGAAGGGCCCCCTCTTAACGTCTCCGGTAGAGAAGGGTTCCCTTCTCACCGGCGGCCCACGCCGGCACCGGCGCGCTGGGGGGTCGCTAAGGGGTGCCCGCCGAGTGTGACCTGGATTACGTTCGTGGCGGAGCGACGAACGACGGAGGTCGTGCGATGACAGTTTCCGAATCCGCCCCCACCGCCCGGACGGCGAACCCCATCGTCAACGACGACGACCGGATCGCCTGGACGGTGCCGGCCATGACCATCAGCAGCGAGGCCGCCGGCATCATCGACGTCGTGCTGGAGGGCGGGCCCGCCAACCTGCCGACCGAGCTGCGCAGCCACCGGGTCTCCCCGGTGGAACACAAGATCAAGGTACGTCACTACGGGGGCTACGAGCACTTCGAGCGGGACTCCGGCGGCGGCGAGGCGCCGGTCGTCTTCCGCTGGACCGGCCGGACCCGGATCGCCGAGTAGGCCAGGCAGCGGCCCGGCGGTCGGCGCGGTCCCCGGCGGACCGCGTCGACCGCCGCGCCGACACACCGGCGGGGCGGACCGCGCCGACCACCGGCGGGTCAGGGCCGGTCGGGGGAGAGCCGGTGGGTCAGCGCCGTGTGCCGGCGACCCGTGCCGGCCGTACGCACCGCGATGGCCAGCGCCTTGCGCGAACCGGCCAGCACGACCAGCTTCCGGGCCCGGGTGACGGCGGTGTAGAGCAGGTTGCGCTGCAACATCGTGTACGCGCCCATGGTCACCGGCACCACCACCGCCGGATACTCGCTGCCCTGCGACCGGTGCACCGTGATGGCGTACGCGTGCTGCAGCTCGTCGAGCTCGTGGAACTCGTACCCGATGTCCTCGTCCTCGTCGGTGCGCACGGTCAGGGTCTGCTCGTCGGGGTCCAGGGCCGTGACCACGCCGACGGTGCCGTTGAACACCCCGGCCGCGCCCTTGTCGTAGTTGTTGCGGACCTGGATGACCTTGTCGCCGACCCGGAAGACCCGCCCGCCGTGCCGCCGCTCCGGCGCGTCCTCGCGGTGCGGGGCGATCGCCTGCTGGAGCAGGGTGTTCAGGTTGCCGGCGCCGGCCGGCCCGCGCAGCATCGGAGTGAGCACCTGCACGTCGCGGGCGCGCAGCCCGAACCGGCGCGGGATCCGCCGGGTCACGATGTCGACCACCTGCTCGGCGGTGACCTCCGGTTCGTCGCTGGGGAAGAGGAAGAAGTCGGGGTGCTCGCCGAACACCGGGGCCTGGCCGGCGTTGATCCGGTGCGCGTTGACCACCACGCCCGACTCCTGCGCCTGCCGGAAGATGCGGGTCAGCCGGACCCGGGGCACCGTCTCGGCGGCGAGCACGTCGCGCAGCACCTCGCCCGCGCCGACCGAGGGCAACTGGTCGACGTCGCCGACCAGCAGCAGGTGCGCGCCGGGCGGCACCGCCTTGACCAGCTTGTTGGCGAGGATCAGGTCCAGCATGGACGCCTCGTCGACCACCATCAGGTCGGCGTCGACCGGGTTGTCCCGGTCGAAGGTGGCGTCCCCGCCGGGGCGTAGCTGCAGCAGCCGGTGCACGGTGGTCGCCGGGTGGCCGGTCAGCTCGGTGAGCCGCTTCGCCGCGCGGCCGGTCGGCGCGGCCAGCACGATCTTCGCCTTCTTCGCCGCGGCCAGCTCGATGATCGACCGGACGGTGAACGACTTGCCGCAGCCGGGGCCGCCGGTCAGCACGGCGACCTTCGAGGTCAGCGCCAGCCGTACGGCCTGCTCCTGCTCGGGGGCCAGCTCCGCCCCGGTGCGGGCCTTCAGCCAGGCCAGCGCCCGGCCCCAGTCCACGTCCGCGAAGGCCGGCATCCGGTCCAGCCGGTCGGTCAGCAGCCGGACCAGGCTCGCCGCGAGGGCCGACTCGGCCCGGTGGAACGGCACCAGGTAGACGGCCGGGATGACCGCCCTCTCGTTGGTCGGGTTCGGCACCGCCTCGCCGACCACGCCGTCCTCGGTCGCCACGAGGTCGGCCAGGCAGGCGGCGACCAGGTCCGCCGGGACCTCCAGGATCGTCGCGGCGTCGGCGACCAGGTTCGGCTCGGGCAGGTAGCAGTGCCCGCCGTCGGCGGCCTCGGAGAGGGTGTACCGGATGCCGGCGCGCACCCGCTGCGGGCTGTCGTGCGGGATGCCCACCGCCTTGGCGATGCTGTCGGCGGTGCGGAACCCGATGCCCCACACGTCGGCGGCGAGCCGGTACGGGTCGTCGCGCACGACGGCGATGGACTCGTCGCCGTACTGCTTGAAGATGCGCACGGCGTGCGAGGTGGAGACGCCGACGCCCTGGAGGAAGACCATGACCTCCTTGATGGCCTTCTGCTCCTGCCAGGCCGCGCCGATCGCGGCGGTGCGCTTGCGGCCGAGGCCGTGCACCTCGACCAGCCGGCCCGGCTCCTCCTCGATGATCCGCAGCGTGTCCACGCCGAAGGCGGCCACGATGCGGGCCGCCATCTTCGGACCGATGCCCTTGATCAGGCCCGACCCCAGGTAGCGCTCGATGCCCTGCACGGTCGCCGGCAGGACGGTGGTGCACTGGTGCACCTCGAACTGCCGCCCGTACTTCGGGTGCGAGCCCCACCGGCCGACCAGCCGCAGCCGCTCGCCGGGCTGCGCGCCGGGCAGCGTGCCGACGACGGTGAGCAGGTCGTCGCCGGAGCGGTCGGTGGCGACGCGGGCGATGGTGTACCCGGTCTCCTCGTTGACGTACGTGACGCGTTCCAGCACCGCCTCGAGCACGGCGCCGCGCGCGGGGGCGCCGGGGCCGGCCGTGGGTGCGGCTGCGCGGGCGGCGACCGGGGTGGCGGTCGGCGCGGGTGGGGTGGCGGACATCGTGACGATGATGGCAGAACGCCCGCCGTGCCCCGCCCCGCCGGGCCGGGTTGCGGTCCGGTCCGGCGGTTCGGGGCCCGGGGCCGGCCACGCGGCGGCCCGGTGCTTCGGGTCAGCGACGCGGCGGCCCGGTTCCCGGGGTCAGCGGCGCGTGGTGGCGACCAGCCCGCCGTTGCGGCGGCGGTGCCGCCAGTACAGGTCCCGGCGGGCCCCCTTCGGGAAGCCGGGCTGCCACGGCTTGATCGGCCCGGCCGGGTGGATGACCGCCGAGTCGGAGAGCTTCCCGCCGAACTCGGGCTCCAGCCGCCAGGCCATCAGGTCGTTCCACTGCCGGGGCAGCCGCAGCCAGTTGCCGTACACGGCGTAGTTGAGGGCGTCCTGGTCCGGGTACCGCGACTCGTGGGCGTGCCGGGCGAGGTACGCCAGCGATTTCTCGGTCACCTCGCACTCCTTCCACCGGGCCACGTCGATGAGCAGCACCCCGGAGTTGAAGTAGAG
Organism: Micromonospora sp. DH13; assembly: GCF_020873825.1. Lineage (NCBI taxonomy): Bacteria > Bacillati > Actinomycetota > Actinomycetes > Micromonosporales > Micromonosporaceae > Micromonospora > Micromonospora sp. DH13. The sequence goes on along the minus strand of NZ_JAHWGR010000003.1, from coordinate 251,298 downwards.
GGCGTACGGGTCCAGGTCGCGGTATTCGGCCAGGCCGGGGATGCCGCCCATGTCGAGCAGCCGCCGGTTGAACGGGTCCCGGACCGCGCCCAGCGGGGCGCCGCCCATGTCCACGTCGAACAGCGGGGCGAGGCTGTTCGTGCACATCGTGTCGCAGTCCAGGTAGAGCACCCGCCGCACCTCGTCGGGAAGCGCGGCGGGGACCAGCAGGCGCAGGTACATCGCCGGGGACAGGTACGCCATCACCGGGTCGCTGCCCTTCGGCAGGTTCACCACGGAGGTGTCCACCCGCAGGTACTCCACTGTGGCGTCCGGCCCGGCCGCCCGGGTCAGGGCGGCGCGCGCCGAGGGGCTGACGTCGTCGGCCGCGATGAGCCAGTAGCGGACCGCCTGGCCCGGGTTCGATTCGGCGACGGACGCCATGACGACCGCCGCGTGGGCCGCGTACGCGGCGTCGAAGGTCAATGTGAGTTCCACGTGCTCTCCTCCGCACAGGCTGAGCGTAAACTCCGTGAAATGTAAGTAGCGAATTGCGATTTAGGCAAGGAAACTACACATTAGATAACCCGTAATTTGGGTTTCGTGCGAGGTGGGATCATTCGACCCCAGAATCGACCCCTGAATCATCCTTAAGTGCTGGACTTGGTCGGCCGCGCACGGTCCGTGAGGATTCCTCGCATAGCCCGGCGTCGTTGCGCCACGGGTCAGGGCAGCGGCCGGCAGATGCCCCGGGCGTGGTCGGTGACCGCCGCGCCGACCACCGTCGCCTCCAGCGGCAGCACCTCCAGGCAGCGCCGCACCGCGGCGGCCATCAGGGCGTTGGGCACGCGCATCGACAGCGTGCAGTGCGGCACCCAGCGCCCCGGTCGGTAGTGCTCGGCCAACCCGACCCCGGCGGCGGCGAGCCGGTCGTGCACGAGCGCCTGGTGGGCCAGCAGGTCGGCCGTGGGCGACGGCCCCAGCCAGAGCACCCGGCCGACGAACTGCCCGGCGTGCTGGAACGACAGCCGCAGCGGCACCGCCACCGTCGTCCCGGCCAGGGCGTCGGCCACCTGGTCCGGGTCCAGTCGCGGGGCCACCGCGAGCGACACGTGCGGCCGGTGCCGCTGCTCCAGCAGGCTGCGCATGCTCTGCACGCCCTCGGACTCCAACGCGTCCCACAGCACCCGGATCCGCCGGGTGGCGTCGGTGTCGAGATACAGCTCCAGCGCGGCGACCACCCGCCCACCCTAGGGCGGGGCCGCGCCGTTGCCGCGAGCAGATTTGGTCGCCCGCCCGTGCGGTACTGGCGAGGAGACCGCAGGCCCCGGCCGAGGAGGAACGCGTGGAGATCAGCGACGTACTGACCGAGACCTACGGCCGACTGCCCGCGCTGGTCCGCGCCGCGGTCGACGGCCTGTCCCCGGAGCAGCTGCGGCGCGCGCCCGCGCCCGGCGCGAACCCGGTGGGCTGGCTGGTGTGGCACCTGACCCGGGTGCAGGACCACCACGTCGCCGACCTGCTCGACACCGAGCAGCTCTGGGTCACCGGCGACTGGGCGGCCCGGTTCGGGCTGTCCGCCGACCCGGACGACACCGGCTACGCGCACACCCCGGACCAGGTCGCCGCCGTCGCGCCGGAGGGTCCCCGGGTCCTCGTCGACTACCACGACGCGGTCGCGGAACGGACCCGGGGATTCCTGGCCGGGCTGCGGCCGGCGGACCTGGACCGGGTGGTCGACGAGGCGTGGGACCCGCCGGTGACCCTCGGGGTCCGGCTGGTCAGCGTCGCCGAGGACGACCTCCAGCACGTCGGCCAGGCCGCCTACGTGCGCGGGCTGCTGCTCACGGGACGATGACCGCGCGGCCCTCCACCGAGCCGTCCTGCAGCCTCCGGTAGGCGTCGACCGCCCGGTCCAGCGGGAACGTGGTGATCTTCGGGCGGACCAGGCCCCGGGCGCCCAGGTCGAGCACCTCGATCAGCTCCGGCCGGCTGCCCCAGTAGGTGGTCTGGATGCTCACCTCGTACGGCACGGCGAAGAACGACACCGGCAGCGTGCCGCCGGCGATGCCGACGATGGTGAGGTCCCCGAGCGTACGGGCGGCCGCCGCGCCGAGCCGCAGCGTGGCGTCGGCGCCGACGAAGTCGAGGACGACGTCCGCGCCCCGCCCGCCGGGGGTGGCTGCACGGATCTCCTGCGCGGTTTCCTCGCCGGAACGCAGCGTCAGGTCGGCCCCGTACTCCTCGGCCAGCTTGAGCGCCTCGGGGCGGGTGTCCACGGCGATGACCCGGGCCGCCGTCGTGGCCTTGAGGATCTGCACCCCGACGTGGCCGAGGCCGCCGACGCCGATCACCACCGCGGTGCTGCCGGGCGCGAGCTTGTGCCACGACCGGCGGATCGCGTGGTACGGGGTGAGGCCCGCGTCGGTCAGCGGCGCGGCCTGCACCGGGTCGAGCCCCTCGGGCAGCGGCACGATGTGCCGGGCGTCGGGAACCAGCTCGTACTCGGCCATGCCGCCGTCCAGGCCGAGGCCGCCGCCCCCGCCGGGCACCGGCGCGGCGGCGGGGTTCTCGCAGTACGGGTCGACGCCCACCCGGCAGCGGTCGCAGGTGCCGCAGCCCCACGGGCCGTAGACGGCCACGGGCTGGCCGACCTCCAGGCCGGTCACCCCCGCACCGAGGTCGTGCACCCAGCCGGCGTTCTCGTGGCCGAGGGTGAACGGCGGGTTCCAGGGCACCGCCCCGGCGTCGAAATCGTGCATCAGGTGCAGATCGGAGTGGCAGGCCCCCGCCCCGCCGATCCGCACCACCACCTGGCCGGGGCCGGCGGTGGGCTCGGCCACCTCGACCAGCTCGGGTTCGGACTTCCAGCCCGGCAACCGCAGCGCGCGCATGGCTCTCTCCTGTTCCGTCGCTCGGCTCTTGCTGCCGGCGTGCCCGTTCGGCGTCCGGACAAACGGTCGCCGCCGCGCCCGGCCCGGACGGCCCCGCCCGGGATTCACCCGGACCGGGTGAGCCGGGGTCACCCGCCGGGCGGGGATGCTCCGGAAACGACCTGTGTCGTCCGGGAGGGGAGGGCTGATGACCGCGTCCGCCGCGGACTACCTGGCCTGCTGGGTCGGGGGTCGCCACGAGGACCTGCCGGAGAACGTCCGCGGCACGGTGCGCCTCGACATCCGCGACGACGGCAGCACCGACCACTGGTTCCTCACGATCGGTGACCAGCAGGTCGGGGTGAGCCGGTCGGCGGAGGAGGCGGACCTCGTCGTCGCGGGGGACCGGGAGGTGTTCGACCGGCTCGTCGCCGAGGGCACCCACATCGGCGCGGCGCTGGTCCGCAACGACGTCACCGCCCAGGGGGACCTGCGGCTGCTGATGCTGCTGCGCCGGCTGTTCCCCGGCCCGCCCGACGCCCGTCACCCCCGGGAGGTGGCGGTCAGGGCGGTCGCCACGCACCGTACGTCGGAGTCGCACGGGGGTGAGCGGCAGTGAAGCAGGAACTGGTCAACGTGCTGACCGGCAACTCCTTCGCGGTCAGTGACGCGCAGGGCGACATGACGCCCGATCCGCTCGCGCCCATCGGCCTCTTCTCGTTCGACACCCGGTTCCTGTCCCGCTGGGTGCTCACCATCGACGGCAAGCGGCTGAAGGCCCTGTCCCGCGACGAGATGACGTACTTCGAGACGAGGTTCGTGCTGGTTCCCGGCGCGGCGAGCCACTATGTCGACGCCGACGTCTCGGTGATCCGGCACCGGTCGATCGACGACAGCTTCAACGAGCGGCTCGTCGTGCTCAACCACTCGGCCGAACCGGCGGACTACACGGTGCGGATGGAGATCGCCTCGGACTTCGCCGACACCGCCGAGATCAAGAAGCCGAGGGAGCGGCGGATCGTCGCCGTCCCGATGCCGGCCGAGGGGCAGCTCCGGCTGTTCTACCAGCGGGAGCGGTTCGCCCGCGAGACCGTCGTGTCGTCCACCGCCCCGGTGGAGGTGGACCCCGGCGGGATGACCTTCCGGATCCGGGTCCCCCCGAACGGCTCGTGGACGACCGACCTGCACATCGGCATGATCATGCGGGGGGCGGGGGCCCGGGACCTGCGGTCCAGCCTGGAGGCCCACCGCGAGCAGATCCGCCGGGACATGCGGGAGGACCTGCGCCGTTGGCACGAGCGCGCCCCGAAGCTGGTCGCCGAGCACGACGGGCTCCGCGCGGCGTACGAGGGGAGCCTCGACGACCTCGCCGCGCTGCGGTACACGCCGTTGTCGATCCGGGGCAAGCTGCCGGTGGGCGGCCTGCCGTGGGCGATGGCGCTGTACGGCCGGGACGCCATGATCACCTGCCTGGAGACGCTGCCGTTCACCCCGGAGCTGGCCCCGCCCACCCTGCGGCTGCTCGCCCTCGGCCAGGGCGGCCGGCTCGACGACCACCGCGAGGAGGAACCCGGCAAGATCGTTGCCGAGTACCGCTACGGCGAGAACGCGGTCTTCGGCGAGTCACCCACCTACCTGCACTACAGCGCGGCCGACACCACCCCGCTGTTCGTGATCCTGCTCGACGAGTACGAGCGCTGGTCCGGCGACGCCGATCTGGTCCGCGAGCTGCGCCACCCCGCCCGGATGGCACTGGACTGGATCGACGAGTACGGCGACATCCTCGGCGACGGCTACGTGCGCTACCAGCGGCGCAACACCCGCACCGGGCTGGAGAACCAGTGCTGGAAGAACTCGCCGGGCGCGATCGTCGACGCCGAGGGACGCGCGCCGGCGCTGCCCCGCGCCGTCTGCGAGGTGCAGGGGTACGCGTACGACGCGAAGCGGCGCGGCGCGCGCCTGGCCCGCGAGTTCTGGGACGACCCCGCGTACGCCGACCGGCTGGAACGGGAGGCGGCGGAGCTGAAGGCGCGGTTCAACCGGGACTTCTGGCTGCCCCACCGGGACTACTACGCGCTGGCCCTGGGGCCCGACGGCGAGCCGGTCGACGCGCTCGCCTCCAACATGGGGCACCTGCTGTGGAGCGGCATCGTCGACGAGAAGCGCGCCGAGGCGGTGGCCCAGCACCTCCTCGGGCCACGGCTCTTCTCCGGCTGGGGGGTGCGGACCCTGGCCGACGGGCAGCGGGCCTACAACCCGGTCGGCGCGCACCTCGGCTCCGTGTGGCCGTCGGACAACGCGATCATCGCGGCCGGGCTGCGCCGGTACGGCTGCGACGAGGCGGCGGCCCAGATCGCGGCCGGCATCTTCGACGTCGTGCAGATGCTGGGCAACCCGGTGCCGGAGGTGATCGCCGGCTACCACCGCGACCTCACCCGCTTCCCGGTCCAGCTCCCGCACGCCGGCCGGCCCCAGTCGTGGTCGTCGGGCGCGCTGCTGATGCTGCTCGGCACCGTCCTCGGGCTGTCGCCCTGCGGCGAGAACCTGCTGGTCAACCCGGCACTGCCGAAGGGCGCCGGGCGGATTGAGCTGCTCGACATCCCGGGCCGCTGGGGGCACGCCGACGCGTACGGCCGGGACCGCGCGCCGGGAGACCGGGGCCCCCGCCCCCGCCTCCGCTGAGCCGCGCCGCGCCGCGCTGCGTTGTGCCGCGCCGTGACGCGGGCCGGCTGCCCGCGTCGACCACTCTCGGTGATATCCCCGAGTTGGCTGCGACGCTGCCGGCCGCCTGACCCTCCGTCACGCCGCTCCGGCCCGCCTAACAACCTCACGCTCCCTTTGCTCTGCACCCATATCCGCGACACCTGCAACAAGCTGCTTGAATTAAGGTGAATGGATGTTTGAGGGTTTGCTCCATCTTTGCGCTGTGTGCCCGATGCGTATGTGTGTGCAGAGCAAAGGGGTTGGCTGCAATGGTGGGCTTGCCTGGCTGACGCGTCGCTCTAAGTAACGGGTGAATGGTGGGTGCCGGGCGCGGAGGCAGCACGGCCGGCCGTGCCAGCGATCACCTGGGAAGCAGCTGTCGGGGCCCTGGCCTCGCCCCGGCCCGCCCCCGCCCCTGGCCCAGCTGCGGTCAGCGGGCGGTAGGCAAGGACGCGGACGGGTCGGCCGGGGCCGGTCGGCCTGCCGGTGCCGACGGGGCTCCCGGTGCCGACGGGATCGCCGGCCCCGACGGGGTCACCGGGACCGACGGGGCTGTCGGCAGCGACGGGTTCCCCGGCGACGCCGGGACCCCCGGCGGTGGCCCCACCGGCAGCGAGGGGGTGGCCGGGGACCGGCCGGGCCGCCCGTCCGGCCCGCTGTCGCCGCCCGACCGGCCCGTCGGGGTGGGCGTGGGCGTGGGCATCGGGGTCGGCGTCGGGGCGGCCGGGCCGGACGACGCCGCGAGCGCCTCGGCGCACCAGTTCAGCACGCGGTCCCGGCCGCCGGCGGCGGAGACCAGGTCCGCGTAGCGCGGCTCGGCCAGGGCGCGGTCCGCCGTGGCCTCGGCGCGCAGCCGGTGGCAGAGCACGACCAGTGGGGCCGGCGGGACCCGGGGGTCGCGGATCCCCCCGGGCGAGCCGGCCGTCCGCCCCGCCGACCCGCTCGGCGCGGCCTGCCCGCTCGCCGACGCCCCTGCCGGCTCGCCCGCTCCACCCAGCGGCTGGGGCAGCGCGCCGTGGGCGGCGGCGAGCGCGACTCCGCCGGTCGCGGCGATGGCCAGGGCCGCGAGCGCGGCCTTCGCGCTCAACAGGCCGGCGAGGAGCGAGGGCCGGGCGCGGGCTGCGGTGACCGGCGCGGTCGCACCGGCGCGGGCCAGGCGGTAGGCGTGCAGGGCCGCGCCCTCGCCGCGTAGCTCGTCGGGGCGGGGGGCGGCGCGGACCGCCGCCAGGAGCCGGACCAGCGGCTCCAGGCCGCCCCGGGGGCTGCCGACGGCGCCGGCGACGGGGCCGCCGACGGAGCCGGCCAGCAGGCGCTCGACGGTCTCCTGGTCCATCCGGTGTGCGTTCATCTCGTGTCCCTCAGCGCCATCGGGCGCGCGGGTGTCACATCGCCACCGGAACGGACCAGCTCAGCCCATCGTCTTCGCGCCGTCGATGGCCTCACGGAGGATGTCGGCGTGCCCGGCGTGCTGGGACGTCTCGGCGATCACGTGCAGCAGCACCCGGCGCACCGACCAGCTCGCCCCGGGCTCGAACCAGGGGGCGGCGGGCAACGGGTGGGCGGCGTCCAGGTCGAGCGTGGCGACCAGCTCGTCGGTCGCCGAGGCCACCCGGGCGTAGCGGTCGAGCAGGGTGGCCAGGCTGTCGTCGCCCATCCGGAAGCCGTCGGCCCAGTCATCCTGGCCGGCCTGCATCGCCTCGGCGCCGTGCACGGCGAACCGCAGCCACGTCTGCTCGATGAGGGCGACGTGCTTGATCAGGCCGCCGAGGCAGAGCTCGCTGACGGTGCTGCGCAGCGCGGCCTGCTCGTCGGTGAGGCCGTCCACGGTCCTGCGCAGGAACGCGCGCTGCTGGCGCAGCGCCTGCAAGAGGTCGGCCCGCTCGCCGGTGCGGAGCTGCTCGGGACTGGTCATGCCACCGTCCTTCCTGGTCACGTCCCGACCAACCTATGCAGACCCACCGACACTTCCGCCGCGCCCGGCCCTGCCGCCGCTCCGGTTGCCGATCCGCCCGGGGCGCGGTCCACTGATCCACATGGGTGAGATCAGGGTGGGCACGTCCTCGTGGGCCGACCAGCTGCTGCTGCGCTCCGGGTGGTATCCGCGCGCCGTCAACACCCCCGCCGGCCGCCTCGGCTTCTATGCCGAACGGTTCGGGCTGGTCGAGGTGGACACCTCGTACTACGCGGTGCCCGTGCCGGAGACCACCACCGGGTGGGTGGCCGCCACCCCGCCCGGCTTCACCTTCGACGTCAAGGCGTTCAGCCTCTTCACCGGCCACCCGACGCCGGTCTCGGTGCTGCCCCGGGACCTGCGCCCGGCCGGCGGCCCGTCGCGCGTGCGCCGCCGGGACCTGCCCGCCGGGGCGTACGACGAGCTGTGGAGCCGGTTCCGCGCGGCGCTGGAGCCGATCGCGGCGGCCGACCGGCTCGGCGCGGTGCTGTTGCAGTTTCCACCGTGGCTGGCGCGCAGCGCCGCCGCCGAGCGGCGCATCGTCGAGACCGCCGCGCGGCTGCGCCCCTGGCGGGTGAGCGTCGAGCTGCGGCACGGCTCCTGGTTCGCCGACGAGGCCACCGCGCTGCGCACGTTGACCCTCCTGCGCGAGCACGACCTCTCCTTCGTCTGCGTGGACATGCCGCAGGGGTTCGCCTCGTCGGTGCCGCCGATCCTGGTCGCCACCGCGAACCCGGCCGTGGTCCGGTTCCACGGCCACAGCGCGGCGTGGGAGAGCGGCGACAAGCAGGACAAGTTCCGGTACGCCTACGGCGAGCGGGAGCTGCGCACCTGGGCGGAGCTGCTGACCGGGCTGGCCGACGGCGTCGACGAGCTGCACGTGTTGTTCAACAACTGCTGCGGCGACCAGGCCCAGCGCGATGCCGCCCGGCTGGCCGAACTCCTCGGCCGGGCGGCCCTCGCGCCCACCGGGGTCAGCCGCGGCGGCTGATCCCCTCCGGGTGCATGCCGGTCGTCTCCGCCAGGGCGCCGCCCCTGCCCTGCCCGTGGCTGGGCGGGGCAGGGGCGGCGCGCGGCGGACGGTCAGCGGCCGGACATGGCCATCTGGCGCTTGGCCGCGCCCATCGCGGCCACCTTGCCGATGGTCTTCGGCGCGCTCGCCAGCCCGCCGACCCGGCCGATCATCCCCCGGAACACCTGGCCGGGCTTCTGCTGCTCGCTCATGTAGGCGGTGACCACCACCAGCGCGCCGGTGAGCGCGGGAATGGTCCACTGGAGCAGCCGCATCTGCCGCTGGTAGGAGGCCACGTCGGCCGGCGTCTGCGGGTTCGGTTCGGTGATCCCCTCGACCGAGGGGCCGCCGGCCCGTTGCAGCCGCATGCCGAGCAGCCGGCTGTAGCCGGTGACCGCCAGCGCGCCGACCGTGAGGGCCGTCTTCACGGCGCTCATCCGGCCCACCCCGGACTGGGCGAGCATGCGGGGGCTCTCGGTCGCCAGTTCGCCGACCGCGCCGGCCAGGTGGGCCCCGATCGCCGCCGCGTTGACCGGCGTCCACCGGGACCATCCGGCGGCGGCCACCGGGAGCCGCTGGGTCGAGTCGTCGATCTGTGCCGCCGCGCCGTTGACGCCGAGCGCCCCCATCAGCGAGCCGCCGAACCAGGCGGCGAGGCCGAGGTCGTGCATCGAGCGCAGGGCGGTGTGTCGTTCGGACATCTGATCCCCTTCCACCGTACGGGCGCAGCGGCATACCCGCCGATCGCGGGAGTACGCCCCGGGACGGGAAGCGGGATGTCAGGCCCCGGGCAGGTCGGCCGCCCACGCCGCCACCCGGGCGGCGACCGGCCCGCTGGCGCGTACCCAGGTGAAGTGGTCCAGCGGGGCGCCCGCCCGCGCCGCCGTGAGGCGCTCGCGCACGACGGTGGCCGCGGCGAGCTTGCCGCAGAGGTGGTCCACCGTGCCGTGCGGGGTGTACTGGTCGTCGTCGACGCTCACCGCGAGGACCGGTACGTCCAGCGTGCGCAGCGCCGCCTCGACGTCCACGCCGTCCAGGGCGGGGAAGCGGCCGGTGCGCGCGGTGTGCGCCCAGTCCCGGATCACCCCGCGCGCCTGCCGGCCGCCGAACCCCCAGCCCGGCCAGACGCCGAGCAGCCGGGCGGTGGCGGCGATCCCCTGGGTGTACGGCAGGACCCCGAACCGGCGTGGGCCGGGATAGTTGCGCCAGTAGGGGACGCCGACGGCGACCAGGGCCAGCCCGTCCACCGCGCCGGTGCCGTGCAGGGCCAGGTGCAGCAGGGCGGCCTGGCCGCCGAGGGAATGCCCGAGCAGGATCGTGGGCCGGCCGTCCAGCCGGGGCTTCAGCGCGGCCAGCACCGCGCCCACGTCGGCGGCCAGCTCGGCGTAGCCGTACCGGCAGGCGCGGCTCGGCGCGGGCGTGCTCTCCCCGCTCCCGCGCAGGTCGGCGACGACCACGGCGAGGCCGGCGGCCCGCAGGTGCGCGGCGAAGGGGCGGTAGTAGCGGGCGCGCACCCCCATGGCGGGCCAGATCACCACGACCGGGGCGCCGGGGGCCCCGTCGGGCTCGGGGTAGACCTGCACCCCGAGCCGGGCCCCATCGACGTCGACGTACTCCTGCGTGTACTCCCCGGGCGCGCTCACCGGCCCAGCCTACGGCCGTAAGCTACCGGCGGGTAGCCAGGGTGGGTGGTGCGGACCCGTCAGGCCATCGCCGGCGCCGGCCGGGCGGCGGCGCCCACCGACGCGTACACGGCGCCGAGCTGTTCGGCGCAGCGCCGCCAGGAGTACCGGCTGCGGATCCGGTCCAGCGCCGCCGTCGCGTACGCGAAGCGGCGCACGTTGTCGGCGAGCAGCCGGCGGATCGCCACGCCCAGCGCGCGCGGGTCGCGCGGCGGCACCAGGTCGCCGGTGAGCCCGTCGACGACGGTGTCGGCGATGCCGCCCACGTCGGTGCCGATCACCGGCACCCCGCAGGCCATGCCCTCCAGCGGGGTCACCCCGAACGGCTCGTGCCAGCTGGCGGCGACCAGCACGTCCGCCGAGCGGTACCAGGCGGCCAGCTCCGCGCGGGGGACCGCACCGACCAGCCGGACCCGGTCGGCCACCCCGCACGACTCGGCGAGCGCGGTCAGCCGGCGGGCGAAGCCGTCAGCGGGCAGCAGCCCCGCCGGCGGGCCGCCGACGATCACGCACTCGGCGTCCGGCACGGCCGGCATCGCCCGGACGACCTCCTGGAGGCCCATGCGCTCCGCCAGCCGCCCTACGGTGAGCACGCGCGGGCGGGCCGGGTCGCGCGGGGCGACCGGGCCGTCCGGGCGGAAGATCCGCTCGTTGACCCCGGCCGGGACCAGCGCCATCCGGGACCGGGGAACGCCGAGGCGGACCAGCTCGCCGACCTCCTCCTGGGACTGCACGACCACCCGGTCCACCGCCCGGCCGAGGGCGCGCTCGTAGCCGAGCCGCCCCGGTGGGCCGGCGTGCCGGGGGTCCCGCTGCCGCCGGGCCGCCGCCGCGCCCAACGCGTGGTACGTCAGCACCACCGGAACCCCGGCGCGACGTCCCGCGTGCACGGTGGCCAGCCCGCTCGTCCAGAAGTGGGCGTGCGCGACGTCGGGCAGCCAGCCGCCGTCGCGCCACTGGCCGGCCAGCCACCGGCCGAACTCGCCCAGGTGCGGCAGCAGCTCGTCCGAGGGCAGCCGGCGGGCCGGGCCCGCCGGCACGTGCCACACCTGGTAGCCGTCGCCGGTGGGCACCGCGTCGGGCAGGGCGGGGGAGTCGCGGCGGGTGTAGACGCGCACGTCGTGGCCCTGGCCGACCAGCTCGGCGGCCAGCTCCGCCACGTGGGCGTGCTGCCCGCCGGCGCCCTCCCCGCCGGTGGCCCTGTCTCCGGCGCCCTGCCCTCCGGCGCCCTGCTCCCCGAGCACGGCGAGCGGGCTGGCGTGCTCCGAGATCATCGCGATGCGCATGGCAGAGTCCCTACCCTCGCCCCCGCCGCCTAACCGGCGCACCGCCGACTTCTCGCGATGCCGGTCCCGGCCGCAGCGTCAGTCCGCGTCGCGGAGCATGCCGGGGCCGAACACCTCGTAGGCGATCCGGTCACGCGGGAAGCCCCGGCGCAGCAGGCCGCCCCGGACCTGGTTCATGAACGGCAGCGGCCCGCACAGGTGCACGTGGGCGTCGGCGGCGAGCGGGATCAGCTCCGGGTCGACCCGCCCCGGGGTGACCCGCACGGGCAGCTCGGTGAGGGAGCCGTCGGCCCCGTCCGGGTCCTCGTACCAGAGCGCGGTCCGCAGGTTGGGCAGGGCGTGGTGCAGCCGGGGCAGCTCGTCGCGCAGCGCGTGCGCGGTGCCGGCCCGGTCGGCGTGCACCAGGGTCACCGGCCGCTGCGGCGCCGTGACCGCCAGGTGCTCCAGCGCGGACATCGCCGGGGTGAGCCCGATGCCGGCGCTGACCAGCACCAGCGGCCCGTCCCCGGCCACCGCGCTGACCTCACCGAACGGTGGGCTCAGCCGCAGCGTGTCACCCACGGCGACCCGGTCGTGCAGGAAGGTGGAGACCATCCCGTCGGGCGCGCCGGCCACGCCGCGTACCCGCTTGACGGTGATCCGCCAGCGCGCCGCCCCCGGGCGGCCGGAGAGGCTGTACTGCCGGATCTGCTGACCCCGGTCTCCGTCGAGGTCGACCGCGACGGAGACGTACTGGCCGGGGACGAAGCCGGGCACGTCGCCGCCGTCGGCCGGCGCCAGGCCGAAGGAGACCACGTCCGCGGTCTCCCGGGTCCGTTCGACCACCCGCCACGCCCGCCAGACCGACCCGCCCTCGGCGACCCCCGCGCCCTGGTAGAGCCGCGCCTCCCGGGCCACCAGCTCGCAGGCCAGCAGCCAGTACGTCTCGTCCCACGCCGCGACGACCTCCGGGGTGACCGCGTCCCCGAGCACCTCGCCGACGGCGGCGAGCAGGTGCCGCCCCACGATGGTGTACTGGGCCGGCGTGATGCCGAGCGAGGCGTGCTTGTGCGCGATCCGGTCCAGGATCGGCCCCCACGGCACGTCGCTGAGGCCGACCAGGTGCTCCGCGTACGCGACGACGGCGGCGGCCAGCGCGGCCTGCTGCGCCCCGGTGGCCTGGTTGCCCCGGTTGAACAGGTCCAGCAGCTCCGGATGGGCGGCGAACATCCGCTGGTAGAACCGGCCGGTGATCGCCGCGCCGTGCGCCTGCACCGCGGGCAGGGTCGCCCGTACCACTGCTGCCGAAGATTCCGTGAGCACGCTTCCTCCTGCGGTTGGGCCGGCTTCGTCCCGCCGGGCTCCCGATGTGCCCAATAAACAGGAATCAGAGATTCCTCTTCAGGGTCGAAGGTCCCGGGTCGGGGGTCGTCCGGATCACAGCGGGCACCGGCCTTCCGGCCCGTGCCGCAGGACGGATCCGCTGGCTAGGGTCGGTGCGTGAAGCTCAACCGGTCCACCGACATGGCGCTGCGCATCGCCATGCTGGCCGCCGTCGCCCCGGCGCGCACGACGGTGGACGAGCTCGCCGAGCGGCTCGCGCTGCCCCGCAGCCACGTCGCCAAGGTCGTCCAGCGCTTGCAACGCCTCGGGGTGCTGGTGACCATCCGGGGCCGCTCGGGTGGGGTGGCCATCGCCGAGGCGGCCGGTCAGCTCACCGTGGGCGCCGTCGTCCGCGCCTTCGAGGGCGACGACGAGGTGGTCTCCTGCGAGCAGCCGGCCTGCCCGCTGGCGGTGGACTGCCGGCTGCGCGGGCAGTTGCGCCGCGCGCAGGCCGCGTTCCTCGCCGTACTCGACGAGACGCGGCTGGCCGACCTGGTCGACGGACCGGCGGGCCCGCTGCTGCTCACCCTCGGCCCCCGGCCGACCCCGCCGGCCGCCGTGCCGCTCTGAGCGACCCGCCCGCGACCCGGGCTAGGCTCGAACGAGCGAGAGGGGGATGCGATGTCCGGGGTCTCCCGTCCGATCTTCGCCCGGCGCTACGGGCGGGCCACCGACGTGCTGGACCGGCTCGGGGTCGGCGCGCACCGCAGCCGGCTCGCGGCCGGCCTGCGCGGCCGGGTGGTCGAGGTGGGCGCCGGCAACGGCCGGGCCTTCGCGCACTACCCGCCGACGGTCGCCGCCGTGCTCGCCGTCGAGCCGGAACCCCTGCTGCGCCGGGCCGCGCGGGACGCCGCCACCGCCGCGCCGGTGCCGGTCACCGTGGCGGCCGGGGTGGCCGAGGCGCTGCCCGTCGCCGACGGCCACGCCGACGCCGTCGTGTTCTCCCTGGTGCTCTGCTCGGTGCCGGACCAGGCCGCCGCGCTGCGCGAGGCCCACCGGGTGCTGCGCCCCGGTGGGCAGCTGCGCTTCTTCGAGCACGTACGCGCCGAGCGGCCCGGCGCCCTGCGCTGGGCGCAGCGCCTCGTCGACGCCACCTGCTGGCCGCTGGTCTGCGGCGGCTGCCACACGGGGCGGGACACCGTCGCCGCGATCGAGGCGGCCGGCTTCACGCTGACCGACCTGCATCGGTTCCGCTTCCCCGACACCCCGATCCCGCTGCCGCCCTCTCCGCACGTCCTCGGCACCGCCCGCCGTGGTTAGCGACGGTTAGGAAGGGCCCCCTGTACAACAGAATGCGTTAACAAGGGGCCCTTCCTTGCGCCTCAGCTGACGGTGATCGTGCCGTCGGCCGCGCGGACGCAGGCGACGGCCCGGTTGGCGGCGACGGCCGCGCCGGCCAGGCAGCGCCCCAGCGCCTTGTGCCCGGCCACGTTCGGGTGCCACGACTCCTGGCAGGTCTGGAAGTACGAGACGCAGGTGTTGGCGATCCGCTGAATGTCGATCTTGTCCTTGCCCGAGAGGCTGGTCACGAAGCTGCCGCTCGGGCCGTCCATCAGCCGGATCGGCGTGGCGAGCGCCCCCGACGGGCTGGTCGGCTGCTCGCACAGCCGGGCGCCGTCGAACGCCCGCTGCACGTTCAGGTAGACCAGGTCGTCGGCCGGGAACTCGGTGGCCAGGCTGTCGCGCACCGAACGGACCATCGTGCCCAGGCCGGTGGAGAAGCGGTGCCCCGGCGCGAGGCTCGCGCGGTGGATCGGGCAGCCGGCCGCGTACCGCTCCGCGCCCAGGTCACGGAACTTGTCCCGGTCGTCTTCCCGGCCGTCCTCCTCCCAGTAGTTCGAGGCCAGGTCGAACGGCAGCGGGTTGGTGTAGTCCTGGAACACGACCCGGTGCTGGCCGTCGGCGTCGACCTGGTCGAGGGTGGCCAGCAGCTGCCGTACGGCGGCCGTGGTCTCCGCCGTGGCCGCGCTGAACTGCGCCGAGGTGGCCAGGTCGGCGTCGCTGCACGGCTCCTGCGGCACCGGCCCGCCCAGGTACGCCCAGAACTCCCACCAGCCCGTCCACGCGTCGGCGATGAACCGGTTGGCGCACTTCTCCGCCACGCTGCCGAAGGTGAACGAGCTGTTGTTCGAGCCGAGGCCGACCAGCACCAGGTCGATGTCGTGGGTCTGGGCGACCGCGCGGAGCTGGTCGAGCTGCGAGGCCACCGAGCGGCCCTTGGCCCGGTTGACCGAGGCCCCGGCGATGTCGTACGGCTGGCCGCCCGAGCAGGCCAGGTTGAACCGGTCGGTGATGCCCGGCAGGTCGGCCTGGAACAGCGACGCGTTGGGCGAGCGGTGGCAGAAGTACGCGTTGCTGTTCGGCGCGTCCCAGCCGGGGAAGCCCTGGCTGACGCCGTTGACGTCCACGACCGGGGAGTACGACCCGGCCCCCTCGCCGCTGATGAAGCTGTCGCCGAGCGCCACGGCCGCGGTGGGGAGGCCGGCCGCCGCCGGGGCGACTGGCGCGACGGCGGTCGACAGCGCCGCCGCCGCGACGGTCAGCACCGCCGCGAGCGCGGTACGACGGAACACGGACATGCGCGTCCTCCATCCATCCATGGAAATATGAAAGTTTCTACGAGACGGTGATCACATCACGGGCGCGTGACGGGCGTCAACGACCGGTGACCGGATCAGGGGTTCGCCGGCCGAGGGCCGGCGGGCGGCCGGCGTACCGTCGGGGAGCGGGATGAACCGCGGACCCGGCGGCGTTGACCCCGGGTGTCGGGGAGTCCGCGGGCCCGCCGCCGGACGGCCCGCACCGCAGGCGGCGCGGCCCGAGGTGCGGGGTGCCGGCGTCCTGTCCCACCTGCCCGTTAGGCTCGCTGCGGCGCGCCGCGCGAGGTGATCGAGCCGGTGAGCGGCACCACCACCGCCGAGACCTGGGAGTACGACCAGTTGACCGCACAGCCTGAGACGCTCTACGGGGCCGACGACCTGACGCACCTCGAGGGGCTGGACGCCGTCCGCAAGCGCCCCGGCATGTACATCGGCTCGACCGACAGCCGTGGCGTGGGTCACCTCGTCAACGAGATCCTCGACAACTCCACCGACGAGGGTGTCGCCGGTCACGCCACGCGCGTCGAGGTGATCCTGCACGCCGACGGCTCGGTGCAGGTCGACGACGACGGCCGGGGCATCCCCACCGACGTGCACGCCAAGTCCGGCATCTCCGGCGTCGAGCTGGTGCTCACCCGGCTGCACGCCGGCGGCAAGTTCGGCGGCTCCGGCTACAAGACCTCCGGCGGCCTGCACGGCGTCGGCGCGTCCGCCGTCAACGCCCTCTCCCGGCGCTTCGACGTCACCGTGCGGCGGGGCGGCAAGGTGCACGCCATGTCGTTCCGGCACGGCGTGCCCGGCGTCTTCGCCGGCCCCGGCCCCGACGCCGCCTTCACCCCCGGCCCCGGCCTCCAGGTCCTCGGCGCGATGAAGCGCGGCCAGCGCACCGGCACCTCGATCCGCTACTGGCACGACGCCCGCTACTTCGAGACCGGTGCCACGCTCGACGTCGAGGCCGTCCGGCTCAAGGTGCGCAACACCGCGTTCCTGGTCCCCGGCGTGAGCTACCTGCTGCGCGACGAGACCGGCGAGGAGCCGGTCGAGGAGACCTTCCACTTCCCCAACGGCCTCACCGACATGGTCGAGTTCCTCGCCCCGGCCGGCGACCGGCCGGTCTCCGGCACGCTGCTGGTCGCCGGCGAGGGCACCTACCGGGAGAACGCCGCCGACGCCAACGGTGTCATGCAGTCCAACGTGCAGCGCCGGGCCGAGGTCGAGATCGCGTTCCGCTGGGGCACCGGCTACGACCGCACCGTCGAGTGCTTCACCAACACCATCCGCAACGCCCACGGCGGCACCCACCGCAAGGGCTTCGAGCGGGCCCTGGCCCGCACCCTCGCCGAGGCGGCCCGCTCCGCCCGGGGCCTGCTGCGGCCCAAGGAGGACGCGCCCACCCTGGACGACGTCCTGGAGGGCATGACGGCCGTGGTGCACGTGCGCATCCCCGAGCCCCAGTTCACCTCGCAGACCAAGGACGAGCTGTCCACCGCCGGCATCACGAAGGTGCTCCAGGGCCTGGTGGAGGCGCACGTCAAGGCGTGGCTGGAGGACCGCCGCACCAAGGCCGAGGCCCGCACGGTGCTCCAGAAGATCGTCGACGCGGCCCGGGTCCGGCTCACCCAGAAGCAGCAGAAGGACGCGGCCCGCCGCAAGACCGCCCTGGAGGGCGCGTCGATGCCGCCGAAGCTGGTCGACTGCCGCGCGGCAGGCATCGATAGAAGTGAATTATTTATCGTGGAGGGCGACAGCGCCTTGGGGACAGGGCGACTTGCCCGATCTGCCGAATATCAGGCGCTTCTGCCGATCCGCGGCAAGATCCTCAACGTGCAGAAGGCCAACCTCCAGCAGGTGCTGGACAACGCCGAGTGCGCCGCGATCGTCCAGGTGCTCGGCGCCGGCTCCGGCCGCACCTTCGACCTGTCGTCCATGCGGTACGGCCGGGTGCTGATCATGGCCGACGCAGACGTGGACGGTGCGCACATCCGCACCCTGCTGATCACCCTGTTCGCCCGGTACATGCGCCCGCTGATCGAGGCCGGCCGGCTCTACGCCGCGATGCCGCCCCTGCACAAGATCACCACCAAGGGGCGCAACCCGCAGACGATCTACACGTACACCCAGGCGGAGATGGAGGCGACGGTCCGCAAGCTGGAGAAGGCCGGCAAGCAGATCGTCACCCCGATCCCCCGGTTCAAGGGCCTCGGCGAGATGGACGCCGACGAGCTGTGGGACACCACGATGAACCCGGCGACCCGGGCGGTGCGCCGGATCACCCTCGACGACGTCGACGCCGCCGAGCGGATCCTGGAGCTGCTGATGGGGGAGAAGGTCGAGCCACGCCGCAACTGGCTGATCGAGTCCGCCGACCGGGTCGACCGGGACGCGATCGACGCATGACGACCATCCGCCCCTGCCCCGCCCCGGCCCGCCGGGCAGACTGCCGCCCGACCGTGGCCCGCCGAGGAGAGAGCTGAACCATGGCACGCCGTAAGAACACCGGTCCCCGGGCGGACCTGGCCGCCTTCGACCAGGCCGGCGCGCGGGTCTTCGACAACCCGCTGGTCACCGAGGTCTCCGACTCCTACCTGGAGTACGCGTTCTCGGTCATCCACTCCCGCGCCCTGCCCGACGCGCGCGACGGCCTCAAGCCGGTGCACCGGCGCATCCTCTACTCGATGCACGAGGCGGGGCACCGCCCCGACCGGGCGCACGTGAAGTCGGCCCGGGTGGTCGGCGACGTGATGGGCCGCTACCACCCGCACGGCGACACCGCGATCTACGACGCGATGGTCCGGCTCGCCCAGGACTTCTCGCTCAACGTCCCGCTCATCGACGGGCATGGAAACTTCGGGAGCCCGGACGACGGCCCGGCCGCGGCGCGCTACACCGAAGCGCGGATGTCGCACGAGGCGATGCTGCTGGTCGGCGAGCTGGGCGAGGACACGGTCGACGTCGAGCCCAACTACGACGGCTCGCTCACGCAGCCGACGGTGCTGCCGGCGGCGTTCCCCAACCTGCTGGTCAACGGCGCGTCCGGGATCGCGGTCGGGATGGCGACCAACATGATCCCGCACAACCTGGCCGAGGTCGTCTCCGCCGCCCGGTGGCTGATCAACCACCCGGACGCCGACCTGGACAAGCTGATGGAGTTCGTCCCCGGCCCCGACCTGCCCACCGGCGGGGTGCTGCTCGGCCTCGACGAGGTGCGCCGGGCGTACGAGACGGGGCGCGGTGTGGTGCGGATGCGCGGGCGGGTGGAGATCGGCCCGCTGGAGGGCAGCCGGGGCCGGCAGGCGATCACCGTGGTCGAGCTGCCGTACGGCGTGGGCGCGGAGAAGGTCATCGCCGCGATCACCAACGAGGTCAACAAGACCAAGCGGCTCACGGGCATCGCCGACGTCAAGGACCTCACCGACCGCGAGAACGGCACCCGCCTGGTCGTCGAGTGCAAGGTGGGGGTCAACCCGCAGGCGTTGCTGGCCGACCTCTACCGGCTGACCCCGCTGGAGCAGTCGTTCGGCGTCAACAACCTGGTCCTGGTCGACGGGCAGCCGCAGACGTTGGGGCTGAAGGCGCTGCTGGAGGTCTTCCTGCGGCACCGCTACGACGTGGTGACCCGGCGCAGCGCCTACCGGCGGCGTAAGCGGGAGGAGCGGCTGCACCTGGTCGACGGCCTGCTGATCGCCCTGCTCGACATCGACAAGGTGGTCCGGCTGATCCGGGGCAGCGACGACGCGCAGGCCGCCAAGGACGGCCTGATGCGTCAGTTCAAGCTCTCGGACATCCAGGCCAGTTACATTCTGGACACCCCGCTGCGCCGGTTGACGAAGTTCGACCGGATCGAGCTGGAGGCCGAGCAGGAGCAGTTGCGCAAGGAGATCGCGCAGCTCTCCACGATCCTCGACGACGAGAAGGTGCTGCGGAAGGTCGTCTCCGACGAGCTGGCCACCGTGGTGAAGAAGTTCGGCACCGAGCGGCGCACCACCCTGGTCGACGGGGACCTGAAGGAGGTGCTGGCCGCGTCCGCGCCGGCGGGTCCCCTGGAGGTGGCCGACGACCCGTGCCAGGTGATCCTCTCGGCCACCGGGCTGGTCGCCCGCACCGCGGCCGAGTCGGAGGAGGCGTCCGAGGGGCGTCGGCGCAGCGGTCGGGTCAAACACGACGCCGTACGCGCGCTGGTGCACTCCACGGCCCGGGGGCGGGTGCTGCTGGTGACCAGCGCCGGCCGGGCGTTCAAGATCGACGTTCTGCCGCTGCCGGTGCTGCCGGAGCAGGCCGGCACGGTGTCGCTGCGCGGCGGCATGTCCGCCGCCGAGCTGGTGCCGCTGGAGCCGGGGGAGTCGGTGGTGGGGCTGGCGCCGTTGGGCGCGACCGGGGAGGGCTCGCCGGGGCTGGCGCTGGGCACGCGGCAGGGCGTGGTGAAGGTGTGCGCCCCGGACTGGCCGGTGCGCTCCGACGAGTTCGAGGTGATCGGGCTGCGCGAGGGCGACGAGGTGGTCGGGGCGACCTGGCTGGCCGACGGGGCGGAGACGCTGGCGTTCGTCTCCTCCGAGGCGTCGCTGCTGCGCTTCCCGGCGTCGGCGGTGCGTCCGCAGGGGACGAAGGGCGGCGGCATGGCCGGCATCAACCTGCCGGCGGGGGCGCGGGTGGTCTTCTTCGGCGCGGTCCGGGAGGACGATCCGGCCCACGGCGAGCCGATGGTGGTGACGTCCACCGGGGCGACGGTGAAGGTGACGCCGTTCGGGGCGTACCCGGCGAAGGGGCGGGCGACCGGCGGGGTGCGCGCGCAGCGGTTCCTCAAGGGCGAGACGGATCTGGTGGTGGCGTGGGTCGGCTCCCGGCCGGTCGGCGCGACGGCGACCGGCGACCCCGTGGAGCTGCCCCCGGCGGACCCGCGCCGCGACGGCAGCGGCTTCGCCGTGATGCTGGGCCCCACGGTGGTCGGTCACCAGATCGAACGCGACTGAGCCGTCCGCGCCCCCGCCCCGGTCAGCGTGCCGGGGTGGGGGCGCGCAGGCGGGCGACGAGGCGCATGCCGTGGTAGGTGGCCAGGGCGGCGGCGGTGCCGAGGGCGATGCCGTTGAACGAGAGGTCGCCGGTGGTCAGGGTGTAGTTGGCCGCGCCGACGATCAGGGCGACGGCGGCGGTCATCAGGTTGACCGGGTCGTGGAAGTCGACCCGGTTCTCGATCCAGATCCGGGCGCCGAGGACGGCGATGAGGCCGTACAGGGCGGTGGTCGCGCCGCCGAGCACCCCGGCCGGCACGGTGAGGATCAGCGCGCCGAACTTGGGGCTGAGCCCGAGGAGCACGGCGGCCAGCCCGGCCACCCAGTACGCGGCGGTGGAATAGACGCGGGTCGCCGCCATCACGCCGATGTTCTCCGCGTAGGTGGTGGTGCCGGAGCCGCCGCCTGCGCCGGCGAGCATGGTGGCCAGGCCGTCGCCGAGGAACGCCCGGCCCATGTCCCGGTCGAGGTTGCGGCCGGTCATCGCGGCGACGGCCTTGACGTGCCCGGCGTTCTCGGCGATCAGCACGAGGATCACGGGGATCACCAGCACGGTCGCGCGCAGGCTGAAGCTGGGCGCGTGGAACTCGGGCAGGCCGACCCACGCCGCCTCGCGCAGCCCGTCGACGACCTTCGGGTCGAGGCCGCCGAGGGCGGCGGCGAACAGCCAGCCGGCGACGACGCCGAGCAGGATGGACAGCCGGGCCGCGAAGCCCCGGAACGCGACGGTGGCGAGCAGGATCGCGACCAGGGTGACCACGGCGATCAGCGGCTGGGCCTTGACGCCGGTGCCGCTGCCGCCGCCGTCCCAGGCGACGGGGGCGAGGTTGAGCCCGATCAGCGCCACGATGGCGCCGGTGACCACGGGTGGCATCAGCGCGTCGATCCAGCGCGTCCCGGCGAGCTGGACGACGAGGCCGACGGCGGCCAGGGCGGCGCCGGCCACGACGATGCCGCCGAGCGCGGGGCCGATGTCGCCGCCGGCTTTCGCGGCCAGCACGGGGGCGATGAACGCGAACGACGACCCGAGGTACGACGGCAGCCGGTTGCCGGTGATCAGCAGGAAGAGCAGGGTGCCGACGCCGGAGAAGAACAGCGTGGTGGCCGGCGGGAAGCCGGTGATCAGCGGCACGGTGAAGGTGGCGCCGAACATGGCCACGACGTGCTGCACGCCGATGCCGAGGGTGCGCGGCCAGGAGAGCCGTTCGCCGGGGTGGACGACGTCGCCGGGGGTGACGGAGCGTCCGTCGCCGTGCAGGGACCAGGGGGACCAGCGGGAGCGCGGTTCGGTGGGGGTCTCGGTCATCGCGGTGCCCTTTCGCGTCGACGGCGGTGCGGGGCGGAGACCCTGGAAGTCGTTTCTAGCAGAGGAGCCGGGCTCGGCGCTCAGGCGACCCCGGCGGGGCGGAACTGGACGCTGACCCGGGGGCCGACCGGGCGCGCGGTCTTCGGGATCGCGTGCTCCCAGGTGCGTTGGCAGGAACCGCCCATCACCACGAGGTCGCCGTGGCCGAGGGGGAAGCGCAGGCCGGGGCCGCCGCCGCGCGGGCGCAGCAGCAGCGGCCGGGGCGCGCCGAACGAGACGATGGCGACCATGGTGTCGGTGTGCGCGGAGCGGCCCAGGGTGTCGCCGTGCCAGGCGACGCTGTCGCGCCCGTCGCGGTAGAGGCACATGCCGGCGGTGACGAACGGCTCGCCCAGCTCGGGGGCGTAGTGGGCGGTCAGCGCCGCCCGCGCCCGGGTGAGCACCGGGTGGGGCAGCTCCCGGTGGCCGGAATACCAGCAGAGCAGCCGGGGGACGTCGACCCGCGCGTCGTACATCGTGCGGCGCTCGGCCCGCCAGGGCACGTCGGCGAGCAGCACGTCGAGGACCGCGTCGGAGCCGCGCACCCAGCCGGGCAGGTGGTCGACCCAGGCGCCCCGGGTCAGCGGGTGCCGGCGCAGCCCGGCGAGCGGGCCCGGCGACGGCCCGTCGGCGGCGAGGTCGAGCATCGACGGCTGGTAGGCGGCACCGGACATGCCCCGCAGCCTACCTGGCCTTTCGTACGTGTGTGCGAGCGTGGTCCGGTCCGTCACCCGCCGGTCACCTGCCGCACACGTGGACGTCGCCGCCCGTCGCCGGGCCGGGCCTAGCGTGACCGGGTGCAGAGCCAGTCCGCCACCGTCGTCGCGCCGGCCGGTCCGCCGCAGCCGCCGCCGGGCCACCCGGCCCGCCACGCCCGCCGGCTGGTCGGCTGGCTCGCCGCCGCGTGGGTCGGGCCCCTGCTGGCGTACGCGGCGGGGCTGGCCGGGCTGCTGCCGCTGGTGCTGCTCGGCCTGACGGCCGGGCTGCTGCGCGGCGGCCGGACCCTGCTGGACCGGCTGGTGCTGGCCGGCGCGCTGCTGGCCGGCGCGACGTGCGCCGCCGGGCTGCTCTTCTCGGCCTGGCCGTGGGGGCTGCACCCGGTGCCGGTGGCGGGGACCGCGTTGACGGGCCTGCTGGGGATCGCGGCGGCCACCGGTCGCCGGCCGAGGCTGCCCCGCCCGGTCGCCGCCGACCTGCCGCCGGTGGGGGCGGCGCTGCTGGCCGCCGTCGCCATGGCGTGGCCGTACCTGCGCGCCGGTGACCTCGCCGGCCGCCTCGCGTACGCGATGACGGGCGAGGACAACAGCCGGCACCTGGCCACGGTGGAGGGCATCCGGGCCGTCGGCGGGTACCTGTTCACCGACCCGCAGGCGGCGGCGCGGATCGCCCCGGAGGGCATGGTCTGGTATCCGCAGGGCTTCCACCTCACCGCCGCGCTGCTGGACACGTTCCTGCGGTCCTCGACGGCCCCCGCCGGGCCGGCCGACGCCCTCGACCACTACCTCGGCTGGTCGGTCGGGGCGTGGGGGCTGCTGGTGCTCGCCGTGACGTGGGCGGCGTGCCGGCTCGCCGGCCCGCAGCTCGACCCGCCCCGCACGCTGGCCCTGACCGGCGCGGTCACGGCCGCCTGCCTCGGCTCCGAGCTGGCCCGCTTCGTCGTCTACGGCTACCCGGGCGAGAGCCTCGGGCTGGCGGCGACGGTGCTGCTGGTGGCGGTGACCTGCCGTCCGGTGGCCCGCACCGGCACCCAGGTGGCCGTGGTCGGCGCGCTGTGCGTGACGGTCGGCTTCGCGTACCTGATGTTCCTGCCGGTGGTCGCGGCGCTGGTGGCGGCGTGGCTGGTCCGTGACCGTCGGCGGCTGCGTCGCCGGCCGCGGCTGTTGGCGGTGGTGGCGCTGGTGGCGGCGGTGCTGACGCCGCTGCCGGCCGTCGCGGGCCTGCTGCGCACCGACCAGGTCGACAACGTGGCCACCGGCGGCGGCGTGTTCCCCCGCTACGACGCGTTCCTGGCCCTCGCGGGCCTGGTCGGCGCGGGCCTGGTCGCCGGCCGGCGGCTGCCGGTGTGGCGGCGCTACGCGGGCGCGCTCGCCGCGGCGGGCGTGTTCGCGGCCGGGTTCCTGCTCTACTTCCGGGCGCTGGGCACCGACCCGCGCTACTACTACGGCAAGACGCTGCACCTGCTGCTGGCGGTGCTGCTCGTCGGCGCGGGCGCGCTGACCCTGCTGCTGCCGGCACCGGGGCGGACCGTGCCCGGCACCCGGGCCGGCGGCGGAGCGGGCCGGCGGGCCGAAGGACAGCGGGCCGGCGCGCGGTGGGCGGTGGCGGTCGCGGTGGTGCTGGCCTGCGTCGGGGCGGCCGGGTTGCCGCGCGGCACCGGGCTCTTCGCCCAGCCGTTCGGCGACCGGGTCACCACCTGGGCGGCGGCCTGGTGGTCGGGGTCGCTGGCCCGCCCGGGCCCGGCCGCGCTGACGGTCCGCGCGCTGGCCCGGCCGCCGGCCGCGCCGGGCACCGTGACGGTGGTGGTGAGTGACCGCCGCCGCGAGGGCTACCTGGTCACCCTGTTCGTCTCCACCCTCCAGGGCACCGCCGGCGCGTCGGGGCCGGCGGTGTACCGGCTGCCGCTGGCCGAGCCGGCCCGCAGCGCCGCCGTGGTGGCGGCGGTGCCGGGGCCGATCCGCTTCCTGGCCGCCGACGCGGCGGCGGCCAGGATCGTCGAGGACCTGCTCGCCGCCCGGCCCGAGCTGCGCGCCCGGGTCAGCCTCGAGCGGCTGCCCTGAGCTGGAGCGGCTGCCCGGCAGGCGGCGGCGCGGGGCGGTCCCCTAGCCGCGGGTGGGCGTGCCGACGAGGGCGAGCACCGCGTCGGCGACCCGGGCCCGGCCGCGCCCGTCGACCGTGGCCCAGGCGCGGGCGGCCAGGGCGGCCCGGCGCTCGGGGGAGTCGAGCAGGGCGCGCAGCGTCCGCGCGGCCCCGGCGCGGGCCGTCCGGCCGGGCAGCCCGGCGGCGGCCAGCGCGGGCAGCTCGCCGAGGCCGGCCACGAGCCCCGCGTCCACCACCCGGCCGTACGACTCGCGCTGGTTGTCCACCACGCACACCAGCGCGGCCGGCGCGCCGAGGCAGCACAGCTCCCAGGTGGACGTGCCGGCGGCACTGACCACCAGGTCGGCGGCGGTGACCAGGGCGGGCAGGTCGTCGGTCGGCGGCACGGGCCGCACGGCCTGCCCCCGGCCGGGGGCCAGCGCCGCCAGTTCCGCCTCGACGTCGGCGCGGCCGACGACCACGGTCAGGTCCATCGGGTGCCCGGTGGCCAGCAGCACCCGGGCCAGCACGGGGGCGGCCCCGAACGCGTCGGTGCCGCCGAAGAAGGCGAGCACCCGGGGCCGGGCCGCCGGCGTCGCGGGGCGGGGCGCCGCCGGCCGGGCGGCCACCACCGCGTCGCGCAGCAGCGGGTACGCCGTCCCGGCGAGCAGCCGGCCGGGCAGCGGCCCGTGCGCCGCGCCCAGGTTCTGGTCCAGGTAGACGTCGGCGTCCTGCCCCCGGGTGTCGCCGTCGACGACGGCGAGGGTCACCACCCCCGCCGCGCGCAGCGCCCCCGCCCCGGCCGGGTCCAGCTCGTACGAGTCGAGCACCACCACGTCGAGGCCGTGCCGGCGGGCCGTCGCCACGAGGTCGGCGGGGCGCTGCGGCCCGGGGTGCAGCGGGATGCCCCGGGCGGCGAGCTGCCGGCCCGCCCAGCCGACCCCCTCGACGGTGCCGAAGAACTCGACGCGGTGGCCCCGGGCGAGGAACTCCTCGGCCAGGGCGAGGCAGCGCACCAGGTGCCCCACCCCCCGGGTGGGCCCGGCGTCGCAGCGGACCCCGACGCGTACGGTGCTCAGGACTCCTCCAGCCGCTTCTGCCGCACCGAGGCGTTCAGGGCGCGCAGGGCCGGCTGGCCCGCCAGCCAGTCGGCGAGCTTCGCCAGCGGGACGCTGACGTCGCCGAAATGGTCGGTCACCGCCCGCACCAGCGCCCAGTCCTGCTCGGTGTCGAGGGTGAGCCGCAGGGCCGACCGGTCGGGGGTGAGCGTCACCCCGAGCACCCGGAACAGCTCCGGATGGGTGTACGCGTACGAGGTTACGTGCACCCGGTGGTGGTCGGTGGCGATGCGGTGCAGCGTACGCAGCGTGTCCGCCCGGATGATCTCCACGTCCAGCCCGCGCGGCAGCGTACGCGCGATCGACGTGCTCGCGTAGTCCAGCCCCGGCACGGCCCGGTACACGTCGGCGACCAGCCGGACGATGTCCGGGTCGAGCAGCGGGCAGTCGGCGGTGAACCGCATGACCGCGTCGCCGGGGTGCGCGTCGAGCGCGCCCACGAACCGGTCGAGCACGTCGTCGACGGGCCCCCGGTGGCAGGCCACGCCGAGCCGGGCGCACTCGGCGACCACCGCGTCGTCGGCGGCCTCGGTGCTGGTGGCGACCACCAGGTCGGCGAGCACCCCGCCGTCGGCGGCGGCCCGGACCACCCGGCCGAGCACCGAGCGCCCGGCCAGTGGCCGCAGCACCTTGCCGGGCAGCCGCGACGAGCCCATCCGGGCCTGCACGATCCCCACGATCCGCGTCACTGCTGCTCCTGTTCGTCGCGCCGGGGCGCGAGCGCGTCCTTGGCCCGCCGCTTCGCCGCGCGGGCGCCCCGCTTGGCCAGCCGGGCCGGGGTGATCGCCAGCCGGCCGACCCGGTAGCTGAGCGAGCCGCTGAGCAGGTTGATGGTCGCCTCGGCCCGGCGCAGCGCCCGCTCCCGGGAGGTGAGCAGCTCCTCTGTCCAGCGCAGCAGGGCCGTCACCCGGGTCAGCTCCGCCTTCTGCCGCAGCCACGCCTCGCGGAGCTGCTGGTGGCTGTCCAGGCCGGTCGGGGGCGCGGTGGGCTCCACCGCGCGCAGCTCGTCGGCGAGGGCGACGCGGTCGGCGTTGTCCAACCCGCGCAGCGCCGCGGTGACCGCGACCTCCGCGTCGACGGCGGCCGTCACCGTCGCCCGGTCCAGGTCGCGTCCGGCGGTGCCGGCCAGCACCACGGTCAGCCCGGCCACGTCGAGGGTGGACGACCAGGGGTGGGCGTACCCGCCGGTGGCCAGGGCGGCGGCGAACCGCCACAGGCCCCGGGCCAGCGTCACGTCCACCGGCCACGGGTCGCTGGCCCGCCAGCTCGGGTCGAGCACCGCGAACGCCGGGGCAGCACCGGTGGCGTCCCGGGCCGTGCAGGCCCCGCCGTCGGCGAGCACCACGTTGTCGAGGCTGGCCAGGGCCGTCGCGCCGGTGAGCCGGCCGATGTCGTCGGCGTGCGCGTCGAGCCAGGCCGCGTACCCGCGCAGCAGCCGGCGCAGGGCGGCCAGGTCGCGGCGCAGGCAGGCGTCGAGTAGGACGGTGCGCAGCAGCCGGCCCTCGGGCACCGCACCGGTGAGCACGGCCGGGTCCCGCCAGGCCGCCGCGCGGGTGGCGAACGGGGCGTCGGTGGCCGCCGCGACCGGGCCGGGCACCCGCCACCGCCAGCCGTCCGCCGCCGCCGTCACCTCCACCACGCCGATCCCGGGCGGCCCGGTCTGCACCCACAGCATCGGCAGCCCGCCGGGTCCGGCCTCTGCGGTCGGCGCGGGCGGGGCTGCGCCGGCCGGGTTCGGCGGGTCGCCCGCCGCGGGGACGGCCGGGGCCGCGCGGTGGGCCAGCACCAGCCAGCCCGGGGCGAGCGCAGCGCCCAGCCCCGCGTGCAGCGCGTCGACCGCCAGCCGGGCCGGGTCCTGGAGCACGGGACGGTCGCCGTGGCCCGGCGCGCACGCGCCGTGCAGCACCGCGTCCAACAACCCGCTGCCGGGGCGCGCGGCCAGCGCGCCGGCGTCGACCAGCGCGGTCGGCGCGGCCGGTTCGGGGTACGCGGCGAAGCAGCCGCCGGGGCGCAGCCCCGCCCCGGCCAGCCGCTCCCGCGCCTGCTCCAGGTTGACGGGACGGCCGGCGTCCAGCGCCCCGCCGACCGCCCAGTCGGCGTCGTCGCGGCCGGCGTACCAGGGCGCGGTGTCGACCATCCGGGTCAGCCCCACCGGGTTGTCCAGCCGCAGCAGCAGGGTCCCGCCCGGGGCGAGCACGGCGGCGAGCCGGCGCAGCAGCCCGTCCCAGCCGACCGGGGTCCCCTCCACCGACTCCACCGCGTCCAGCCCTGCCGCGGCGATCACCACGTCGAACGTCTCGTCGGCCGGCAGCCCGCCGGGGCCGCCGACGACCACCCGCACGGGCCGGTCCTCGGCCAGCGCCGACCCGTCCGGCCAGCTGCGCAGCAGGCAGGTGACGTCGGCGTGGGCCAGCCGGTCGACCAGCTCGGGGTCGTGCGGCCCGGCCAGCAGCACCCGCGCACCGGCCGGGGTGACCCGGGCGGCGAGCGCCGCGAGGGGCCCGCCGCCGGGCAGCCGCCGGCCGGTCAGGTCCGACCAGGCCAGCATCTCCCCGCCGGGCAGGGCGATGCGGGTCGAGGTGTCAGTGGTCAACGTGTTCCTCCTGGAGGGTCGCCCAACCCAGCAGCTCCCGCAGCTCGGCCGGCGTGCAGCGGTGGTCGGTGCCCAGTTCGGCGCGGGCGATCTCGACCGCCGTCGGCAGGTGCACCGACTCGCCGTGCAGGTCCGGCCACTGCCGGCGGATGCGGGCGGTGCCGCCGAACGTCGGGTCCTCGTCGGCGAGGATCATCGGGTCGCCGTAGACGGCGGGCTCGCAACCGGCCGCGATGCCGTAGAAGATGGCGCTGGTCAGCCGGTTGGACGCCACCCGGCGGTGCCGGCGCAGCTCGGTGAGCTGCTTGTCGAGGAAGAGCGGGTCCGTGTCCTTCCACCAGTGCCCCCGGTAGCCGTGGCAGATCACCCGGAACCCGGCCTGCTCGTAGAGGCGGCGGACCCGGCGCATGCCGTACTCGTGCCAGTAGAGGCACACGGTGACCGGGCCCGGCTCGGTGGCGCGGATGCGGGCGATCAGCTCCCGGTGGTCGCCGCGCACGTGCTGGCCCTCCCAGCCGTGGAACGGATACCAGATGGTGCCCTCCCGCTGCGCCTGGGGCGGGTCGTCGGCGCGCAACGCCAGCAGGTACGCGAACGGCGCGCCGGTCACCACGACGTTGCGCCGTCCCACCGACCAGGCCCGCCGCCGGGTCTGCTCCGACCACAGCAGGCTCGGCGTGCCCTCGACGTACGGGTGGCCGGGGGCGAGGCCGTCGCCGATGTTCCAGCCGTGCTGGACGTACCCGTTGATCCGGGGCGGGTGCCCGTCGCCCAGGCCGCAGTAGCGGGCCAGCACGTGCGCGTGGCCGTAGAAGTGGTTCGCGTGGTGCATCCCGGTCCCCTCAGGCGGCGGCGCGCGCCGGGGCGGCGTGCAGGGCGGCGGCCAGGGCGTCGACGACGCGGTCCTGGTCGGCGTCGGTGAGGTCGGGGAACAGCGGCAGGGAGAGCTGCTCGGCGTAGAACCCCTCGGCCACCGGGCAGGAGCCGCGCCGGTAGCCCAGCTCCGCGAACGCCGGATGCCAGTGCACGGGGACGTAGTTGACCTGCACGCCGATCCCGGCGGCCCGCATCGCGTCGTAGACGGCGCGGCGGCGGCCCTCGTGCACCCGGATCGGGTACAGGTGCCAGGCCGGCTCGGCCCAGGACCGCCGGCCGGGAACCGACACGCCGGGCAGGTCGGCCAGGGCCTCGTCGTAGCGGGCGACCAGCTCGGCGCGGCGGGCCAGGAACCGGGGCAGCCGGCGCAGCTGGCTGCGGCCCAGCGCGCAGAGCACGTCCGGCAGCCGGTAGTTGAGCCCGAACTCGTGGATCTCCTGGTGCCAGCCGCCCTCGTCCGGCCAGCGCTGCGCGGCGCGGTCCCGCACGAGGCCGTGGTTGCGGAACCGGCGGGCCCGCTCCAGCAGGGCCGGACTGACGGCGGCGACCGCGCCGCCCTCGGCGGTGGTGAGGTTCTTCGTCGGGAAGAACGAGAACGTGGTCAGGTCGGCGAGCGACCCGACCGGCCGGCCGTGGTAGGCCGCGCCGATCGAGTGGGCGGCGTCGGCGAGCAGCAGCGGGTCGCCGCCGCCGAGCACCGCGCGCAGCGCGTCGTAGTCGGCGGGGTGGCCGGCGTAGTCGACCGCCGCCACCACCTTCGTCCGGCCGGTCAGCGCCGCGCCGACCGCCGCCGGGTCCAGGGTGTACGTCTCCGGCTCGACGTCGGCGAAGACGACCCGCGCGCCGAGCGCGACGGCGGTGCTGGCGGTGGCCGCGAACGTCATCGGCGGCACGATCACCTCGTCGCCGGGGCCGACGCCGGCCGCCGCGTACGCCACGTGCAGGGCGGCCGTGCCGTTGGACACGGCCGCGCAGCCGACCCCGCCGGTCCAGCCGGCCAGGTCCGCCTCGAACGCGTCGACCTGCGGGCCGGTGGTGAGCCAGTCGCTGCGCAGCACGGCGACCACGGCGGCGACGTCGTCGTCGGTGACGGACTGCCGCCCGTACGGGAGCATCGCCATCACGCGGCGATGCCGAGCATGCCGCGCAGCTGCTCCACGCCGAGCCACTCGTCGTTGCTGTCCGACTGGTAGGCGAACCCGTCCGGCACCGGCTCGCAGTGCGCGGGCGGCTGGTAGCCCCAGGTGGCGATGGTCGGCTGCACGATGAACCGGTCGGGGGTACGCAGGGTCCGCCGGCTGTCGTCCGGGGCGATCATCTCCTCGTGCAGCTTCTCGCCGGGCCGGATGCCGATCTCGTGGGTGGTGGCGTCCGGGGCGACGGCCTCCACCAGGTCGAGGATGCGCATGCTCGGGATGCGCGGCACGAACAGCTCGCCGCCCTGCATCTGGTCGAACGAGTCCATGACGAACTGCACGGCCTGGTCCAGGGTGATCCAGAACCGGGTCATCCGCTTGTCGGTGACGGGCAGGCTCTTGCCCTCGGCGGCGAGCCGGCGGAACAGCGGCACCACCGAGCCCCGGCTGCCCACCACGTTGCCGTAGCGCACCACGGCGAACCGGGTCGGGTGGTGGGCGGCGTAGTGGTTCGCCGAGACGAACAGCTTGTCGCCGACCAGCTTCGTCGCCCCGTACAGGTTGATCGGGCTGGACGCCTTGTCGGTGGAGAGCGCGATGACCTTCTTCACCCCGGCCTCGATGGCCGCGTCGACGACGTGCTGCGAGCCGGTGATGTTGGTGGCGATGAACTCCGACGGGTTGTACTCGGCGGTGTCCACCTGCTTGAGCGCGGCGGCGTGCACGACGTGGTCGACGCCGTGCATGGCCCGGGTGAGCCGGTGGCGGTCCCGGATGTCGCCGATGAACCAGCGCAGCCGGGGGTCGTCGCCGAGCTGCTGGCGCAGCTCGTACTGCTTGAGCTCGTCGCGGGAGAACACCACCACCCGGGCCGGGTCGGCCTCGGCCAGGACGTGCCGCAGGAAGGTGCGGCCGAAGGACCCGGTGCCCCCGGTGATCAGAATGGAGGACCCATTCAACTCGCTCAACTGGTGCTCCCAAGGTCGGTTGATCTCCCGGCCGGGGACGGTGCCGGCCGGCGGACGGTTCGTGACGCTAAGCCGGCAGAGTTAACGGCCCCACGCCGGACGGTGAACGGGCGCGACGCGGGCGGTGAATGCGTCATGCCCGTCCCGCGTCGACAGCGGGCCGCCAGGTGAACGGGACGTGTCCGCCGGTCAGACCAGGTCCCAGCCCAGCGCGGTGCCCCGGGGCACGTCGCGGCGGAACGTGCGGCCGAGCACCCGGTCCAGGTCGGCCGGGGGCAGCCCGCCGGCCGGGCGGATCGAGCGCACGTTGTCCCGGGTCACCGGCTCGCCCGCGCGGACGTCGGCCACCACGTACAGCGACCGGCGGAACCGCAGCCCCTCCCGCTCGGTGGGGGTCGGGCCGATCGTGGTGACGCCCAGCGCCGCCCAGGCCCGCTCGGACTCGACGCGCAGGTCCGCCAGCTCCGTCGGCTCCAGCGAGAAGTCCGAGTCCACCCCGCCGTCGGCGCGGCGCAGCGTCACGTGCTTCTCGATCAGGCAGGCGCCCAGCGCCACCGCCGCCACCGGCACCCCGATGCCGGGGGTGTGGTCGGAGATCCCGACCGGCACGCCGAACGTGTCGGCCAGCACCGGCAGCCGGCGCAGGTTGCTGTCCTGCGGCGGGGCCGGGTAGGACGCGGTGCAGGCCAGCAGCACGATGCCGCCCGCCCCGCCCTCGCGGGCGGCGGTCACCGCGGCGTCGATCTCGCCGACCGTGGCCATGCCGGTGGAGATCACCATCGGCTTGCCGGTGGCGGCCACGAGCCGGATCAGCGGCAGGTCCACCAGCTCCGACGAGGCGATCTTGTACGCCGGGACGTCCAGCTCCTCCAGCAGCTCCACCGCCGTGGCGTCGAACGGCGACGAGAAGACCGTCAGGCCGTGCCGGCGGGCCCGCTCGAAGATCGGCCCGTGCCACTCGTACGGGGTGTGCGCCCGCTCGAAGAGCTGGTAGAGCCGCTCGCCGCCCCACAGCTCGTGGCCGCCGGAGATGCGGAACTCCGGCGTGTCCACGTCGATGGTCAGCGTGTCCGGGGTGTACGTCTGGAGCTTGAGCGCGTGCGCGCCGCTGGCCGCCACCGCGTCCACGATGGCCAGGGCCCGGTCGAGGCTGCCGTTGTGGTTGCCGGACATCTCGGCGACCACGAAGGGCCGCTCGCCGGTGCCCACCGCGTGCGGGCCGATCTTGACTGTCGTCATGTTCCCCTGCTCAGTTGCGTCCACACCACCTGGTGCGGCGTGCCGTCGACGTCCCGCTCGTAGCGCCGGACGATCGTGAAACCGAAGCGCCGGTGCAGCGCCAGCACCGGCCGGTTGGTGGCCAGCGTCTCGCCGCCGAGGGTGCGCGCGCCGAGGGTGTCGAACGCGTACGCGATCGCCGCCTGCTCCAGCGACAGCCAGGCCGGCATGAGCGCCCGCCGCGCGTCCAGCCCCTCGACGTCGAGATAGAAGCCCCAGGTCAGCGCCCTGTCCGGGCTGGTCACGCCGGAGAAGGTCACCACGCCGCAGGGCTGCCCGAGGTGCTCGTGCACCAGCACCCGCCGGTCCGGGTCGACGCGTACGCCCGCCCACCAGGCGGCGTGCTCGGCCGCGCCGATCTCGTGCCGGGTGAGGCTGACCTCGCGGACCTGCGGGTGGTTGCGCCAGCGCAGGATCGTCGCCAGGTCGCCGTCGCGGGCGGGCCGCAGCGCCCCGCCGGCCCGGGTGGCGGTCGTCCCGCTCGTCCCCGTCCCGGTCATCCGCGTCCCGCCATGGCGCTGCCCTGTTCCGCCCCCGCCGGCGTGCCCTCGGCGGCCAGCGGCCCGCTCCCGCCGGACGCCGCGTCGGGGGCCGCCGCCCCGGCGGGCGACGCCGGCCGCAGCGAGCCGGCCAGCCGGTGCGCCCGCCGCAACGTCTTGTACGCGAGGTAGCTGTCCCGGGCGACGAGGCGGTGCTTCAGCCCGGCCACGCCGCCCGGCCGGGCGTACCCGCCCGAGGGCAGGTAGCGGCGGTAGTGCTCGGCGACCCGGCGGAAGAACCCCCGCCGCAGCCTCGGGTGCACCCGGCCGTCGTTGCCCACCACCACCAGATAGTGGTTGATCATCAGGCCGAACAGGTCCGTGCGGATCCAGTCCTCGGTGACGTGCTCGGCCACCCACTGCTGGAGGCGCTCGTACTGGACGAACGCGTCGAAGTGCCGGCCGCTGCGCGTCGAGGTGATCGCGCCGAGCCGGCCCTGCCGGTAGTGGTAGCAGACGTGGTCCAGCACCCCGATCCGGTCCGCGGCGATGAGCAGCGGGTGGCTGAACGGGATGTCCTCGTACCAGCCGGGGTGGAAGCGCAGCTCCAACTCGTCGAGGAACGCCCGGCGGACCACCTTGTTCCAGGCGGTGTGCTGCACCCGCAGCAGCTCGGGCCGGTCGGCCAGCCGGACGCACCCGTCGACCCCGCGCAGCAGGTGGCTGCTCGCGTCGACCTCCAGCCGGCCGCCCTCGTGCACCCGCAGGTGGTCCACCAGCAGCACGTCCGGCTCGTCGCGGCGCAGCCGCGCCAGCACCACCGGCAGGGCGCCCGGGGGCAGCCAGTCGTCGCTGTCGACGAACCACACGTACCGGCCGGTCGCCTCCGCCAGCCCCGCGTTGCGGGCCAGCCCCAGCCCGACGTTGCGGGTCAGGGACACCACCCGCACCTGGGGCCGCCCGGCCGCGTACGAGCGCAGCATCTCCCCGCACCGGTCCGGGGAGGCGTCGTCGACGGCGACCAGCTCGACCTCGGCGGCCTCGGCGGCGGACAGGCCGCCGAGGATCGACTCCAGGCACTGGTACAGGTACGCCTCGACGCCGTGCACCGGGACGACGATGCTCAGCAGCGGGCTCCGCGTCGGCTCATTGACCACGCCCGACACCTTCGACCGCCCGGATGGACGGCCCCGGAACCTGACGTATCCGCCGGGGGTGGGCTCGCTGAACAGACCCCCTACGGAGGGTTAACGGTTGAGCATCCGCTTCATCCGGCCGCCGGCCGCCCGCATCCGGGCCCGCAGCCGGTGCGACTCGAACCCCGCGACGGTCTCCTTCAGCTCCTGGTTGCGGTCGTGCAGCCACTGGATGCGGGCGATCAGCTCGGCCGGGTCGGTGGCCGACTGCGCGCGTACCGCCGGGGGGAACGTCGTCTCGGCGACCTGCCGGTCGAACCGGGCGGCGCTGTCGCCGTCGGCGAAGGAGACCCCGAGGTCGTGCTTGGCCAGGAACGCCGTCATCGTCGCGTACCGGGCCTTGTGCCCGTTGTTGAGCGCGCTGTAGTCGGCCTCGTCGTAGAGCTCTATGGCGTCCACGTCCGGCGGGACGTCCTTCATCAGCCGGTGCGGGATGTCGAAGTACCGGGCCAGCTCCAGCGTCCGCGAGTCGTGCGCGAAGAGGTAGCCCGGCGTCCCCGCCACCAGCGCCGTGATGGTGCCGTGGATGCGGGTGCCGAAGTTGAAGTCGAACCGCGACAGGTAGTCCATCCACGTCCACGGGTCGACGAACATCCGCACCTTGTCCTCGGTGAACAGCGGGTGGGAGGTGTGGATCGGGATGGCCGCCTTCTTGCCCCGGTCCTCCGGGGCGTCGCCGAAGAGCAGGGTGCCCAGCGTCTTCAGGTCCTGCGGCAGGTAGCGCAGGTTCGGGTACCGCCGGTGGTGCGAGGCGATGACCTTCGCCATCGACTTCACGTACGGGGAGACGGTCAGCGCCACCCGGTCCTCGACGGTGAGCGTGGTCTTGCGCTTGTCGACCCGCAGGCTGTCGCCGTGCAGGAACATCGACGGGCAGCCGATCACGTCGACGGCGGAGAAGCCCAGGGTCCGCAGGTACCCCTCGGTGATCTCGCCCCGCACCCCGATGCTGTGCGACCGGTCCAGCACGGCCGAGACGAACGCCTTCACCGCGTCGTCGATCGGCCGCAGGTACTCCCGGTCGCCGTCGACGTTGGTCTGCGCGCCGACCCCGAACACCACCACCGGGATCTTCAGCCGCTCGATCAGCCGGGTCATGGCGACCAGGCGGTGGGCGTAGCTGCGCCGGAACGCGTTCGCCAGCGGCACCACGAACACGTCGTACCGCTCGTTGATCTCGTCGGCCTCGCGCGGGTTGACCCGGAACTCCGAGGAGGTGACCTCCGCCGTCGACGTCCGCAGCAGCTTGTGCGCCGCGTGGCTGAACACGAGGTTGCCAGCGTTCTCGCCGATCCAGTTGCGCTCAAACGTCTCCTCCGGCGACTTGACGTCGAACGGCCCCTTCTTGGCCCGCAGCAGGATCCGCTGGTGCATCCGTGTTGTCCCCTCGTCGTGGCCGAGACCGCGATATTAGGCCATCGCGCCCGTGCCGCCGCCAGGCGCGTCACGTGCCGGCCGACGGCGGGCGGCGCGCCCGGCCGCACCGGGTAGGGTGCCGGCGGGGCGGCACCGCGCGGCCCGCCGCCACCCGGGCGGCGGCCTCGACCCGGGGCGTCCGCGAGGAGGAGAGCGGTGCTGGTGACCCCCGCGGCCGGTCGGGCCGCCGGCCTCCCCGGCACCCCGACCGTCGTACGCCCCGACGCGCCGGCCCGTTCGGCCAGCCGGCTGCCCTCGCTGACCGGGCTGCGCTGGGTCGCCGCCCTGCTCGTCTTCGGCTACCACGTCGGCACCATGCGGATCGTCGGCCAGCCCGAGGCCAAGGCCGTCGTCGACTGGCTGTTCACGCTGGGCCTGTCCGGCGTCGAGTTCTTCTTCATCCTCAGCGGCTTCGTGCTGGTCTGGTCGGCCCGCGACGGGGACCGCCGACGCGACTTCCTGCGCCGCCGGCTCGCCAAGATCTACCCGAACCACCTGCTGATGTGGGCGGTGGTGCTGGTGACCGGGGTGTGGGTCTTCGCCGACCCGGTCAACGTCCGCGCCGCTGTGGAGAACCTGTTCCTGGTCCAGGCGTGGGACCCGACGCCCGGCTACTTCTACAGCGTCAACTCGGTGAGCTGGTCGCTCTCCTGCGAGCTGTTCTTCTACGTCTGCCTGCCGTTCGCGCTGCCGCTGGTGCGCCGGGCCCCGGTCGGGGCGCTGTGGGCGGTGGTGGCGGCCGTGCCGCTGCTGATCGTGGCGCTCTGGCCGGGGCAGCGCCTGGTGCCGCAGGAGAGCACCTGGTGGTTCACCCAGATCTTCCCGGTCGTGCGGTCCCTGGAGTTCTGGATGGGGGTGGCCGCCGCCGAGCTGCTGCGCCGGGGGCGCTGGCGCGGCCCGGGGCTCACCGCCGCCAGCGTCATGTTCGTCGTCACCTGGGTGGTCGCCGCCCAGTGGATCCGCGCCGAGCTGTGGGCGGCGCTGCTCGCGGCGGCGTACCTGCTGGTCATCGTGGCCGCCGCCGACGCGGACGTGCGCGGCGCGCGGACGCCGTGGCGGTCCCGGCCGATGGTCTGGCTCGGCGAGGTCTCCTTCGCCTTCTACCTGGTGCACGTCTTCGTCATGATCACCGTCCTGCGGCTGGCCGACCGGCTCGGCACGGGGCTGCCCGGCTGGTGGGGCCCGCTGGCGGCGCTCGGCTTCCTGCTGGTCAACCTCGGCCTGGCCGCGCTGTTGCACCGGTGGGTGGAGATGCCGCTGACCCGCCGGCTCGGGCCGCCGCGCCGACCCCGCGCCCCGGCCGCCGCCTGACCCGCCGCCCGCTCCGCCGCCGACCCGGCCCCTGACCCCGCCGCCGGTGGCGGGTGGCCGGCGGGCGCGTGGCCAGTGGTGCATCGCCCGTGGTGCGCCACGCCGCGTTCAGCAGGTGACACGCTCGCCGGCGGTGCGTGGCGCGGCCGGTGGCGGTAGCGTGGACGGGTGCTTCCCGTCGCGCTGACCTGTCCCCTGTGGTGGGTCGCGCGCTGGACGGCGCGGACGCTGGCGACCCTCGCCGTCGTGGTCGCGTTCTCCCTCGGTGCCGCGTCGCTGCCGCCGGGCACGATGCTCCCCGCCGGCGTCGACCCCGGCCAGGCCGGCTCCGGCCCTGCCGTCGCCGCCGCCTCCGTTGCGGGGTCCGCCGCCGTCGCGGAGGCCCGCACCGTCGCGGCATCCGCCGCCACCGGGTCCATCGCCGCCGGCTCCACCGCCGCAGCGGGTGCCGCCGGCCCGTGGCCGCCCGCCGACGCACCGCCGCCCGCCGAGGCCGGGCCCCCGCAGGTCGCCGCGCCGGCCCCGCAGCGGGTGCCGACCGGGCTCGTCCCCGCCGCCGTCGGCCCCCGCGCGCCGCCGGCCGCCTGAGCCACGCGGCGGGCCGCGCCCGCCACCACCGTCGCCGACGACCCTCACCCACCGCCGCCCCAGCCGCCGGGCCCGTACGCCGCAGGCGTCCCGCCCGGCGGCGGCCCGGATCCCTTTCCGCCTCCCTGCCCGCGAGGTGCCGACCATGGACATCGTTCTCTACCAGTTCCTGACCGAGGTGCCGCTGGCCGCCGCCATCTGGTCCGTGCTGCTCGTGCTGGCGCTCACCGTGCTCGCCGTGCTGGTCGCCCGCCCCGAGCGGGACCGCCCTGCCGCCGTCGAGCCCCCGGCCCGGCCCGCCGCCCCGCCCGCCCCGGCCGCCGCCGACCTGCGCCGGTACGCCGAGGAGGTGGCGGTGGCCGCCGCCGGGGCGGCGCAGAACGCCCGCCGCCGACGGGCCGCCTGGACGGCCGCCCAGGACGCCGCCGAGCGGGCCTGGCAGGCGTACGACGAGGCGGAGACCGCCGCCCGACGCTTCCGCGACGCGGGCGCGCTGCCGACGCCGCACACCCCGCGTACCCCCGCCGAGTACGCGGCCCGGGAGCGCTGGCTGCACCACGCCGCCACGGCGGCCCACCTGCGGGGCGAGTTGTCCATCGGGCAGCTCTGCGACGTCTTCGCCCGCCGGGGCGGCTGGGACCCCCGGCTGCACCCGGTGGAGCAGGAGGTCGTCCTGGCCCGGGCCGTCCGGGACGGCAGGCTGGCCCGCTACCGTGCCGCCGCCGCGCGCGAGCGGGCCGCGTGGGGCGATGCCGAACTGGCGGCCGAGGCCGCCCGGGCGCTGGCCGCCGAGGCGTACGCCGCCGCCGAGCGCGCCCGGCCCGCCCACGCGCCGACGACCAGCGCAACGGCCTCCGGCAGGGTCCTCGGGATCACCGGCTGGCGCCCACCCCGCCCCGCCCCGGCCCGGTAACCGCGGACACCGCGGTGGTGGTGATCGCGGCGACCACGGTGATCGCGGTGATCGCGGTGATCAAGAGGTTTGAGTCATCGCGGAGATCAACCCTGACGCTTTTTCTCTTGATCACCGAGGCGGGACGCGGCGGGGGCGGGTTGGGTGGGTGTGAGGCGGGTCATGGTGGGGTGGGATCGGGCAGGCGGGGCTATTCGGTTTGATCCGGGGCGGTATTCGCCGAGATTCGGGCCGCGTCGTCCCGTTGCGGGTTCGTTGGCGTCGGATGGGTCGGCAGTACCATTGAGTCACGTCAGTCTCCGAATGCCCCGTAAATAGGTCGGCCAGGGGACGTTTAAGCAGGTAGCGTGGGGTTGGCAGGGCTTTCGTCGGCCAGTAGTGTCGGCCCGTCCGGTGCGGTACCCGATCGCAAGAGGCGACGCCGCGCCGACCCGCTCAATCGTGACGATCACGAACCGGGGACCCATTGCACGTCCGGGGTGAATCCGCGGGCCACGGCCTGCGGTAGGGCGATCTTCCCGCCCGAATCCGTCAGCTAACCCGGTAGGCGGTGTCGGAAGGAGTTCCATCCTCGTGCAGTTTGACCCCACCCCCCGGGTTGTTCCTCCACCACGGAGCCCGGTGCCCGTGTCCGCCGCCGCCGAGCCGGCGCACTGACCGTCGCACCCCTGCGTACGCCCGCCTGAGCGGGCGCCCCAGAAAGCGGACCCCACCCGGCCGCGGACACGTCCGCGCTGCCGTGCGCCGACGCGCGCCCGGGTGCCTCCGCTTCCGCCCCCGTCCCGTGGAGGAACACG
The DNA here is from genome assembly GCF_020873825.1 of Micromonospora sp. DH13. Taxonomy (NCBI): domain Bacteria; kingdom Bacillati; phylum Actinomycetota; class Actinomycetes; order Micromonosporales; family Micromonosporaceae; genus Micromonospora; species Micromonospora sp. DH13. The sequence continues at coordinate 212,034 of NZ_JAHWGR010000003.1, read as the reverse complement.
TGAACGATCAGCTCAAGCGGCACCTGCGGCGACTCGCCACAGAACGCCCGTACCAGGTCGTCGCCGGCTCCGCCGCGGCGCTGCTGCTGGCCTCCGGCACCGGCGCGCTGCTCGCCGCCGTCGACGACGACGCCCCCGCCCCGCAGCGGACCACCAACGCCGCCGTGGCCGAGGTGGCACCCCGCCTCGACGGCGCGGCCAGCCGCGCCCAGGCCCGGATCGCCGCGCCGCTCGCCTCCCCGAGCAGCGCCGCGCCGTCGCCGAGCGCCACCTCGGCCGCCCCGAACCCCGACCTGACGGCCTCGGCGACGCCGAAGAAGACCACGGCGAAGCCCGCGGCGCCGAAGCCGCCGTCGTCGAAGGTCCTCGACTACGACTACGAGGCCCAGACCACCTACTACTACTGCGGCCCGGCTGCGGTGCGCAACGCGCTCTCCGCCACCGGCGTCGACGGCACCCAGGACGACCTGGCCGCCCGCCTCGGCACCACCGAGATGGGCACCAACTCGGCCTACGACACCACCCGCGTGCTCAACGAGATGGTCAAGGGCGAGCCGTACCGGACCCGGCTGATCCCCGGCGGTGCCGCCACCTCGGCGGAGACGGAGCGGCTCCGGGCCGACGTGGTGAAGGCGGTCAGCGCCGGTCGCGGCGTCGTGGTCAACATCGCCGGCGACGCCACCGACGTCGACGGCGGCTGGCACTCGTTCCCCGGCGGCCACTACATCGCCGTCGTCGGCTACCGCGACTCCGGGCGGACCGTGCGCATCGCCGACTCGGCGGACCCGGCCGTCCCGGCGTACTGGATCAGCACCGCCGCGCTGGCCCACTGGGCGGCGACGCGGGGCTACTCGGCCTGACATCACCCTCCCCCCACCGGCCCCGGCTCTCCTGCGCAGAGAGCCGGGGCTGGTGCCGTCTCCGGGCAGGCGGGGGCGGCCTCGATTCTTGGACAGTTGCGGTTCAGGGCGAACAGCACCTGTCCAAGAATCGGAGGCGGGACGATCAGGCGGTGGGGGAGTGGCTCATCGCGTCGGCGGCGCGCGGGGCCGGGGGGTTCCAGCCCGGCTCCAGCTCCCGGCGGGCCGCCGAAAGGAACGCCTCGGCGTACGACTCGGCCGGGAAGTCGCCCAGGTAGTGGGCCCGGGTGCCCCAGCGGGCCGCCGCCTTCGGGTCGGTGTCCAGCAGCAGACCGAGCACCTCGTCGAGGTTGCCCGCGTCGCGCCGCAGCACGTAACCCGAGCCGGCCAGCGGGAACCGCTCGACGAACCGGTCGCCGTCGCCGACCATGTCCGTCACCGCGTACGGCTTGCCGGAGTAGAGGTAGTCGGAGATGACGCCGGAGACGTCCGAGACGAGCGCGTCGGAGCGGTTGACGCAGTCGACCAGGGACAGCTCCCTGCTGGCCGCCGCCCCGAAGACGTGCTGCCGCCCGGTGCGGGCCCGGTCCGCCGCCAGCAGCTCCGTGAGCCGGGCGAGCTGCCGCGCCGACGCCGGGTTCTGCCCCGTGTACGGGTGGGCGCGCAGGATCACCGTCGCGCCCCGGGCCAGCAGCCCCCGCACGATCGTCTCGCCCACCGGCAGCGAACAGTAGTTGGCGTCGGCGTGGTGCCCCGTCCAGGTCGGGGTGTACAGCACCGTCGGGTTCGCCAGGCCGGTGGCCGGCACGCGGCGTACCTCGATCGACTCGACCTGCGGGCGGCCGACCACGACGAACTTCTCCGCCGGGATGTCCACCCCGGCCCGGGCGTACCGGTCGATCGCCGCCCGCCCGGCCACGAAGTTGCGGTCGAACAGCGCCGTGACCGGGTTGGCGCTCGGGGCCTTGTCGCTGTCGCCGTGGTGGATCTGCACGTGGGTGAGCTGCGAGAACCGGATGCAGTGGCTGTTCTTCGCCCCGTGGTTGACGTAGAACGCCACCTTCAGGCTCGGCACCAGCGCCTCGTCCATCGCCTTCAGCGTCGGGCAGTAGACGACCGGGGCGCTGGTGGCCGCGGCGATCGGGGCGAGGAACTCCGGCTCGCGCACCATCACGAAGAACGGCCGGCCGATCCGCTCCAGGTACGGCAGCCACATGGTGACCTGGTATTCCGACCCGGGCGGGGCGGAGAAGTGCAGCAGGAACTCCGGCCGGTGCGCCCGCAGCGCCCGGGCCACCGCCGAGCCGCCCGCCCCGGGCCGGAACCGCCGTTTCGCCAGGTCGGCCGCGACCGCCCCGGCCCCCGCGCCGACGGCGAGGGCCACCAGCAGGGCGACCCAGGCCGGCAGCACCAGGGCGGCGGCCAGCGCCACCACGGCGAGCAGCACCAGCAGGGCGTCGCCCAGCCGGGCCGCGACCAGCGGGGTCCACGACCGCACGGGCAGGTTCGCCGCCCGGATCTCCAGGTCGCCGGCCTGCCGCAGCGGCCCCACCAGCAGCACCAGCCCCAGCAGCACCAGGGCCGTCGCCGCCAGCGCCGGGTCGAAGCCGGCGTCGAGCCGCCGCGCGTACCCGACGAGGATGCCGGCGGCGAGCAGCACCGCCTCGGCGGTGCTGTCGGCGGCGGGGCGGACCCGGCGCTCCCAGCCGGCGGCGACGAGGGCCGCCACCGCGAGCGCCAGGCCCCAGCCCGTCGCCCCGGTCAGGGCGAGGGTGAGGAACGCCAGCACCGCCAGGCCGGTGGCCGCCACCCGGGCGGCCAGCTTCCTGACCAGGTCACCACGCATGTCGCTTCGCTTCCTTCGCCCGTCGCGGTGGCCGTCGACCTGTCAGCCGGCCGGGGCCGGGGCCGGGGCGGACGCCCGGCTGGCCTGGGCGGGCACGCCCGCGGCGGGCAGCTCGCCCGGCGCCCGGCGCACGTCGATGACCTGCCCGGTCAGCTCGGAGATCAGCACGTCCAGCGACGACTGGGCGACGGTCTCGGCGGCCAGCAGGGTGTGCTCGGGCTCCTCGCCGAACGCCTTGGTGCGCATCGGCGTGGCGGTGCGCTCCGGGTTGATGCAGTTGACCCGTACGCCGAACTCGGCCCACTCGTCGGACAGCGCCTGGGTGAGGTTGACCAGGGCGGCCTTGGTGGCCGAGTAGAGCGCGTAGCGGGCCCGGCCCCGGGTGTACGAGCTGGAGGTGTAGAGCAGCAGCTGGCCCTTGGTCTGCTGCAGGTACGGCAGCGACTGCCGGGCGATGGTGACCGGGCCGACGAAGTTGACGTGCAGGACGCGGTCCATCGTCTCCTGGTCCATCTCGGCCAGCTCGCCCTTCTCCAGGATGCCGGCGGTGACGACCACGTGGTCGATCCGGCCGGTGGCCTCGAAGGCGGTCTTCAGCGCGGCCTCGACGTCCTCGGCGCGCTCGACGTGGGTGCCGGTGGTGGAGCGGCTGAACGGGAAGACCTGCGCGCCGTGGCGGCGGGCCAGCTCGGTCAGCTCGTGGCCGATGCCGTAGCTGCCCCCGAACACGACGATCGTGCGGCCGGTCAGCTCCTCGGTGTAGCCCCGGTCGGTCAGCCGGGGGGCCTGCGCGGCGGCGAGTTGGAACAGCTTGTCCGCCAGGTGCACGTCGACCGGGTGGGTGACCTTGATGTTCTCGTCCGAGCCGTCGATCACCTTGATCGGGGTGCCCGGCAGGTAGCGCAGCACGACGCCGCAGTCGTCGGTGGCGGCGAAGTCGGGGTCGCCGGCGGCGACCCGGTACGCCTCGCGGATCGTGCCGGACCGGAACGCCTGCGGGGTCTGCCCCCGGCGCAGCGTGGAGCGCACCGGGATGTCGGTGATGCAGTCGTTGTCGTCGACCTGGATGATCGTGTCGGCCGACGGGATCGCCACGTCGACCGCCGAGTACGTCCAGAGCGCGTTGACGCACTCCCGCACGATCCGGCCACTGAGCAGCGGGCGCACCGCGTCGTGGAAGAGGATGTTGACGTCGCCCTCGCCGACCGCGTCCAGCGCGATGCGGGTGGTGGCGTTGCGCGTGTCACCGCCGGCGATGACCTTGCTGACCTTGCGGAAGCCGGCCTTGTCGACGATCTGCTGGGCGTCGGGGACGTGCCCGTCGGCCATCAGCACGATGATCTCGTCGATCTCGGGGGCCGCCTCGAAGACCGCCAGGGTGTGCTCGATGATCGGCTTGCCGGCGATCTTCAGCAGCTGCTTGGGGATGCCGAGGCCGAGCCGGGTCCCGGTCCCGCCCGCCAGCACCACCGCCACCGTCCGCGAGGGCCGCCACGGCGCCGGGGTCTCCGGTGTGGCGTCCGGGCCAGTGGTGTGGTCCTGCGTCATTGCCGATCCTCACTCTCACGGTTTGCGAACAGGGGGTGACGGCCGCACGGCGGCCGGGTGAACCATAACGCAACCACCGCGCCGCCCCCCAGGGACGACGCGGTGGGGAAGACACCCGCACGACACCGTACGGACGCCGCAACCTTACTTCTTGTTGGAGAAGTCCTCGTACGCGCGCAGCACCTCGTCGGTCGGGCCGTCCATCCGCAGCACGCCCGATTCCAGCCAGATCGTCCGTTCGCAGGTGTCCCGCACCGAGGAGAGCTGGTGGCTGACCAGGAACACCGTTCCCGCGCCCTCCCGCAGCTCCCGCACCCGCTGCTCGCTGCGCTTGCGGAAGCCCTTGTCGCCGGTGGCCAGGGCCTCGTCGATCAGCAGCACGTCGTGCTTCTTCGCCGCCGCGATGGAGAAGCGCAGCCGGGCGGCCATGCCGGAGGAGTACGTCCGCATCGGCAGCGAGGCGAAGTCGCCGCGCTCGTTGATCCCGGAGAACTCGATGATCTCCGGGGCGAGCCGGGCCACGTCGGCCGGCTGCATGCCCATGGCGAGGCAGCCGAGGGTGACGTTGCGCTCACCGGGCAGGTCGTTGAGCAGGGCGGCGTTGACGCCGAGCAGCGACGGCTGCCCCTGCGTGTAGACGGCGCCCCGGTTGACCGGCAGCAGCCCGGCGATGGCCCGCAGCAGGGTGGACTTGCCGGAGCCGTTGCTGCCGATCAGCCCGATCGCCTCGCCCCGGTACGCGGTGAAGCTGACCCCCTTGACCGCGTGCACCTCCCGGATGTTCGGCGCGGACGTGCGGGACATGATCCGCTTCAGCGCGGCCACCGGGCTGGTGCCGCCGGCGGCGCCCTTGTGCACCCGGTAGATCACGTGCGCGTCGTCGACCACCACGGTCGGGATGCGCTCGACGATCCTCGGCAGTGTCACGGTGACGTCGTTGGACGCCTCGATGTGCTCAGCCACGGCCGTACTCCTGTTCGCCCCGCCAGAAGTAGATGAAACCACCCACGCCCATCACGACCGCCCAGGCCACCGCGTACGTCCACGCCTGGACCATGGAGGAGTTGAGCAGCGGCGCCCCCTCCAGCAGCGCGTGCCGGGCCAGCTCGATGTAGACCAGCATCGGGTTCGCCTCGACGATCCGGGTCGCCCAGCTCGGCAGGCTCTCCTCGAACAGCGCGACGTTGTAGAGCACGCCGGAGCCGTACATCCAGGTGCGCACCAGGAACGGCATCACCTGCTTGAGGTCGGCGACCTTCGAGCCCATCCGGGCCACGGCCATGGTGAGCCCGGCGTTGAACAGCGCCTGGAGCAGCACGACTGGCACGAGCAGCAGCCACTCGACGGTGAGCGGCTCGCCGGTGACCAGCACGATGCCCATCAGCACCACCAGCGAGGCCATCAGCTGCTGGAACTGGGTGAGCATGACGGCCAGCGGCAGGCAGGCCCGGGGGAAGTGCAGCGCCCGGATCAGCCCCAGGTTGCTGGTGATCGACTGGGTGCCGTTCTGCACCGCGGTCTGGGTGAAGTTGAAGATGAACAACCCGGCGGTCAGGTACGCGATGAAGTTCGGGATGCTGTTCTGTTTCAGCACCAGGCCGAAGATCAGGTAGTAGACCGCCGCGTTCGTCAGCGGGGTGAGCACCTGCCAGAGCTGCCCGAGCCGGGCGTTGCTGAACGAGGCGACCAGCTTGGCGTTCGAGTACGCGGCGATGAAGTGCCGGTACGCCCACAGGCGGCGGGTGTACTCCGCCAGGGACGGCCGCTCGCCGGCGACCCGCAGCCCGTACCGGGCGGCCAGTTGCGCCTGGGTCAGGCCTGCGTCGGGGTCGGCCAGCGCGGTGTTGGCCATGGGATGGGCGCTCCGATCTTGTCGTGCCAGCGGGGTGCGTCTGTTGTACCAACGGGGGGGGTGCGACGACGGGTTCGCCGGTGGCCGGTGCGTGGGAGCGCCGCCTCGTCGCTGCGTGGAAGGTAGTCCATAACCACGTCGGGACGCAACCGTAGCGTCGTTGCGGTACATTGTCCCACGTGACAGCCGAGGAGGGTCTGCCGTGACGCGCGAGAAGAGTCTGCCGTGACCACCGAGAAGAGGCGCGCGCCGGCCGGCGCGGCGGTGCTGCGGGGCGAGATCACCACGGCCATCCGCCGCGCGCTGATGCAGGAGCTGGCCGCCGTCGGCTACGGCCGGCTCTCCATCGAGGCCGTCGCCCGCCGGGCCGGGGTCAGCAAGACCGCGATCTACCGGCGCTGGAGTTCCAAGCTGGAGCTGGTCGTCGAGGTCGTCGGCGCCGCCGCCGGCAGCAAGCTGCCGAGCCTGGACACCGGCAGCCTGCGCGGCGACCTCGGCCTGCTGCTGCGGGTGGTCGCGCACGCCCTGAGCCACCCCCTGGCCGCGCAGATCGTGCCCGACCTGCTGGCCGAGGCCGCCCGCAACCCCGAGATCGACGCCACCCTCCAGGCGGCGCTGCGGGCCCAGCAGCAGGAGGTCGGCGGGTCGCTCGTCGCCCGCGCCGTCGCCCGGGGCGAACTGCCCGCCGACACCGAGCCCGGCGCCGCCGTGGACCTGATCGTCGGACCGCTGTACTGGCGGCTGGCGATCACCCGCACGATGCCGACCGAGGCGTACCTCGACGCGCTGGTGGAGGCCGTCGCCACCGGCCTCGGCGCGGCCGGCGCCGTGCCGAGGCAGCGCGACGCCGCCCCCGCCTGACGAGCCCGCCCACCCGAAGCTGACCGTGCGCCCGAAGCAGGCCGTCCCGCCGACCTGAGCCGTCCCGCCCGCCGCCTCAGCGGGCGGTGTCCACCGGCAGCCGGGACACGATGTGCCGGGCGATCTCCAGCGAACTGGTCGCGGCGGGGGAGGGTGCGTTCAGCACGTGCACCTGCCGGTCCGCCTCGACGATCAGGAAGTCGTCGACCAGGCCACCGTCGGGCAGGATCGCCTGCGCGCGCACCCCCGCGCCGGCCCGGACGATGTCGGCCGGCGTCAGCTCCGGCACCAGCCGGGCCAGGCTCGCCGCGAACCTCGCCTTCGACAGCGACCGGGCCACCTCGGTCAGCCCGTACCGGAAGTGCCGCCGGCCCAGCGCCCACAGCCCCCGGTACGTCAGCTCGTCCCACACGTCGCGCGGGCTGAACCGCCCCCACGAGTAGCCCTCCCGCGCGGTGGCCAGCACCGCGTTCGGGCCGGCGTGCACGCTGCCGTCGATCATCTTCGTCAGGTGCACCCCGAGGAACGGGAACTGCGGGTCCGGCACCGGGTAGATCAGCCCCCGTACCAGGCCGCGCCGCTGCGGGGTCAGCTCGTAGTATTCGCCCCGGAACGGCACGATCCGCACCGGCGTCGGCACCCCCGCCAGCCGGGCGACCCGGTCGGCGTGCAGCCCCGCGCAGTTGATCAGCACGTCCGCGACCACCTCGCCGGCCGTGGTGGTGACCACCACGCCCCCCGGCCGGTCGGCCACCCCCGTCACCTCGGCGCGGGTGCGCAGGTCCCCCCCGGCGGCGGCGAGCAGCTCCGCCAGCTTCCGGCAGACCGCGCCGTAGTCGACGATGCCCGTCGAAGCCACGTGCAGCGCGGCGACGGCCGCCACGTGCGGCTCGTGCTCGGCGGCCTCGGCCGCCCCGACCAGCCGCACCGGCAGGCCGTTGGCCTCGGCCCGCTCGTGCAACGCCCGCAGCCGGGGCAGTTCCGCCGCGTCGGTGGCGACGATCAGCTTGCCGCAGACCTCGTACGGCAGCCCGTGGTCGGCGCAGAACTCGACCATCGACGCGCTGCCGGCCCGGCACAGGGTGGCCTTGAGGCTGCCCGGCTTGTAGTAGACCCCGGCGTGGATCACGCCGGAGTTGTGCCCGGTCTGGTGCGCCGCCCAGCCGGCCTCCTTCTCCAGCACCGTGACGGAGTCGCCCGGCCGGTCGGTCACCAGCCGGTGGGCGACCGCCAGGCCGACGATGCCGCCGCCGACGACCACGAACCTCGTCATCACGCTCTCCCCTGCCCGGTCGTCGCCTCCGCCAGGCGACCACCGATGGTAACCAGCGCCCGGCGTGCCCGATTCGTCGCTGCCGGCCGGGGGTGCCTACACTCACCGGGTCCGTCTTCTAGGGAGCCTCATGTCAGACGACGTCATCGCGCTCGGCCAGCCCACCGTCGGTGAAGCGGAGCTCGCGGCGATCGCCGAGGTCTTCGCCTCCGGCTGGCTGGCCGGCGCCGGGCCCACCTGCCGCCGCTTCGAGGAGCGCTTCGCCGCCGCCACCGGCACCCGACACGCCCTGACCACCGCCAACTGCGGCTCGGCCCTGCACCTCGCGCTGCTCACCCTCGGGGTGCGACCCGGCGACGAGGTCGTCGTCGGCGACTACACCTTCCCGGCCACCGGCCACGCCGTGATGTGGGCCGGCGCGAAGCCCGTCTTCGCCGACGTGCGGCCCGACATCTGGACCGTGGACCCGGCCGCCGTCGAGGCCGCCATCACCCCCCGCACCGTCGGCATCATCGCCGTCGACGCCTTCGGCCAGCCGGCCGACTACGACGAGCTGCGGGCCATCGCCGACCGGCACGGGCTGTTCCTGGTCGAGGACGCCGCGTGCGCGGCGGGCGCCACCTACAAGGGCCGCCCCGCCGGCAGCCTGGCCGACGTCGCCACCTTCAGCTTCCACGGCCGCAAGGGCATCACCGCCGGCGAGGGCGGGGCCTACGTCACCGACCGCGACGACCTCGCCGCGCACGCCCGCAAGCTGCACACGTACGGGGTGGAGGGCGCGCTGACCCGGGCCGAGCTGTCCGACCTGCCGATTCCGGCCTTCACCGAGCTGGGCTACAACTACCGGCTCTCCGACGTGGCGGCGGCGATCATGCTCGCCCAGCTCGACCGGCTGCCGGACCTGCTCGCCGCCAAGCGGCGCACCGCCGCCCGCTACGGCGAGCTGCTCAAGGACCACGAGCTGATCGTCACCCCCCACGAGGCGCCGGACCGCGAGCACCCCTGGCAGTCGTACGTGGTGACCCTCGATCCCTCGATCGACCGCGGCGCGGTCGCCCTGGGGCTGCGCCGACGCGGCGTGCAGTGCACCTTCGGCACGTACGCCTCGCACGTGCAGCCGCTCTACGGCCAGTCGGCGCCGTGCCCGGTCTCGGCGGACCTGTTCGCCCGGCACCTGGCCATCCCGATGCACGCCAACCTCACCGACTCTCAGGTCGAGACCGTCGTCGCCACTCTGGTCGACGTCGTCGCCAGCGCCGCCACCGGCCGCTGATCTCCTTCAGGAAGGACATCGCACGACATGTCGAAGCAGACCGTCTTCATCACCGGGGGTGCGGGCTTCATCGGCCTGCACGTGGTGCCGCTCCTGCTGGACAAGGGCTACCGGGTCCGCATCTTCGACAACATGTTCCGCGGCGACCGGGAGCAGGTCGCCAAGCTGGCGGCCACCGGTGACGTCGAACTCGTCGACCAGGACGTGCGCTACGGCGGCGCGGTGCACGCGGCCATGAAGGGCTGCGACCTCGTCGTCCACCTCGCGGCGGTCTCCATCAACAAGAGCCAGGCCGACCCGTACGAGTCGATCGACATCAACATGGTCGGCAACCACAACGTCTTCGCGGCCGCCGCCGACCACGGCGTGAAGCGGCTCGTGTTCGCCTCCTCCGCCTCCGTGTACGGCGACCCGAAGAAGCTGCCGATGCACGAGGACGACCGGCTCGACCCGCTCACCCCGTACTGCATCTCCAAGCGGGCCGGCGAGGACCTGCTCGCCTTCTACCAGCGCAGCAAGGGCCTCAACTGGATCGCCCTGCGCTTCTTCAACGTGTACGGCCCCGGCCAGAAGCCGACCGCGTACTACACCTCCGTGATCAACCACTTCGTCAAGCGGTTGAAGACCGGCCAGCCGCCGATCATCGACGGCCGGGGCGAGCAGTCGATGGACTTCATCCACGTCCACGACATCGCCCGCTCGGTGGTCGCCGCGCTGGAGGCCGAGCAGGGCAACGTGCCGGTCAACATCGGCACCGGCATCGACACCTCGGTGGCCACGCTCGCCGAGATCCTCATCAAGGCCGTCGGGGTGGACGTGGAACCGCAGTTCAACCCGCGCGAGGTGCTGGTCAGCCGCCGCGCGGCGGACATCACCCGGGCCCGCGAGGTGCTGGGCTGGGAGCCGACCATCGCGGTCGAGGACGGGATGACCGACCTGATCAAGGTCGAGGTGGCCTGACGCGCGTGCCTGCCGCAGAACTGCCACCGAACCGGTGGCACGCACACGCCTGGATCGTTGGCGACCCGGTCATCGGCGAGGGAACCTGGATCGGCGCCTTCACCGTCGTGGACGGCTCCGGTGGGTTGACCATCGGGGCCGGCTGCGACATCTCCAGCGGGGCGCAGATCTACACCCACTCGTCGGCCAGGCGCTGCGTCTCGGGTCGGGCCTACGCCATGGTCGACCGTGCCCCGGTCACCATCGGCGACCGGGTGTTCATCGGGGCGAACGCCACCGTGATGATGGGCGTGACCATCGGCGAATCGGCCGTGGTCGCGGCTGGTGCCGTGGTCACCCGGGACGTGCCCGCCCGGACGGTGGTCGCCGGAGTTCCCGCCCGTCCGGTTGCCCGGGTCGAGTTCGCCGCCGACGGCACGCCCGACTTCGTGGCCATCGACGGCGCATCGGCCGGCTGACGACGGCCTGTGCACTGGCCGATCGGGTCAGAGCACCAGGCCGCCGTCGATGCCGATGACCTGTCCGGTGACGAACGCGGCATCGTCGCAGAGCAGGAACCGGATTACCCGGGCGACGTCCTCCGGGCTACCCAGTCGGCGCAGTGCGGTGTCGGCCACCCGCTGCTCGATCAGCTCAGCCGGCAGGTCGCGAATCAGGTCGGTCTCGATGAGCCCGGGCGCGACCGCGTTGACCCGGATGCCGCGCGGCCCGAGTTCCTTCGCCGCCGACCTGGCGATCGCGGTCACCGCCGCCTTCGACGCCGCGTACGCGGTCTGTCCGGCGCTGCCGCGTTCGCCCAGGATGGACGCGAGCAGGACGATCGAGCCGCCCTTCTTGCGCATCATCACCCGGGCTGCGGCCTGCACGGTGGAGATCGTGCCGGCCACGTTGGTGTCCAGCATCCGGGCGACCAGGTCCGGTCTGATCATGCCGATCGGTGCGTTCTCCAGCACGCCCGCGTTGGCCACCAGTGCGTCGATCCGGCCGTGCCCGGACGCGATCGTCCTGAACACCGCGCCGACCTGCCCGGGGTCGGTGACGTCGAGGGCAAGACCCTCGGCGGCGCCGACCTCCTTTGCCGCACGCTGCGCCACGTCGCCGTCGCGGCCGGTGACGATCACCGAGGCTCCGGCGGCGACAAGCGCCTCGGCCGTTGCCCGGCCGATCCCTCGGGTGGCACCCGTCACCACTGCCACCCGCCCGTCGAGGGCGCGCGCCGACTCAGGCACGAACGCCCATCCCGGACAGCATGTCCAGGGCAACCTTGAAACTGCTCATCTCGATGACCTGTTCGGTGTCGAGCTGGACGTCGAACTCTTCCTCGATCGCTGCGACGAGGGTCATGTGGCCCAGCGAGTCCCACTGTTCGATCTCGCGGTACTTGAGGTTCTCCACGTCCACCTCCCCGCCCAGTTCCAGAGCCTCGACGAAGACGGCGCGGAGCCGGTCGGACAGCGGCACGGGTTGCTCCTTCTCAGCAGCGGTTGATTCTGGCCCAGGCGTGGTCCGGCGGCTCGCCACCGCCTGGACCGGTCTGGTTACGGTCGGCCAGCCTACTGGAGGGATCAGCCGATCAGCGGCTGCCAGACGTGCTGCCCACAGGCGTTCGCCCAACGTTCGTTCGCACGTCATCGACGGTGCCGGCGGAGTCGTCCAATCTCGTTGCGGGGACAGTTCGGCCACGCCGGGGCGCCGGGTCGGTCCACGGTGACCCGCCCAGGGTTGCGGTAGCGTGGCGCGGTGCGCCGGAACCGTCCCGACCGATACCCACACGTGTCCAGGTCTTCCTCCGGTCACGCCGTCCCCCACCGGAGCTGACAGGAGTCACCACCGTGCGGATCGCTGTTGTCAACAACTTCTTCCCGCCCCGGCCGGGTGGCAGTTCCCACCTGTCCGCCTCACTCGCCGCGCGGTACGTGGCTGCCGGTCACGAGGTGCTGGTGCTGACAGCGGCGTACCAGGACGCGCCCGCCGAGGAGGAGCGCGACGGATACCGGGTGGTCCGGCTGCCCGCGATGCCGATGCCGCAGCTCGGCCTGTCGATCGACTTCGACATGGCCTTCGCGCTGGCGCGCCCGGCCAACCTGCGCCGGGTGCGCAGGCTGCTCGACGGCTTCCGACCGGACGTGATCCACCAGCACGGTCAGTTCTTCGACCTGACCTGGATCTCCGGCTGGTACGCCCGGCGGAACAAGATTCCCGTGCTGCTGTCGGTGCACACCCGGTTGGAGAGCCCCGACCCCAAGTACACGGCGTTGTTCAAGGGCCTCGACCGGTTCCTGGTGAAGCCGATCCTGCGCAGCTACCGCCCGCGCTACGTCATCATGGACGAGCTCTGCGGCGCGTACTGCGAGCAGCGCTACCTCGCCACCCGCGACGAGTTCGAGTACATTCCCGTCGCGGTGGAGCCGAGCCGGTTCGAGGCGCCCCCGACGCGCGACGTCCGGGCCGAGTTCGGCATCGGCGACCAGCCGCTGATCGTCTCGCTCGGGCACGTCATCCCGCTGCGTCACCGGTTGCCCCTGATCGAGGCGCTGCCGACGATCCTCGACAAGCACCCGCAGACCAAGGTGATGATCGTCGGCCGGATCTACTACGACGCCTTCGTGAAGCGGGCGGCCGAGCTGGGAGTGACCGACGCGATCGTCACCACGGGTGTGGTGCCACCGGCGGACGTGCCGTCCTTCTTCGCCGCCGCCGACATCGTCACCCACGACCTGCAGGGCAGCGGCTTCGGCACGGCCAGCCTGGAGGCGATGGCGGCCGGTCGGGCGACCATCGGCACCATCACCGAGACCAACTTCCCGGCCGTCGAGCTGCGCAACTGGGAGAACTTCGTGCTCGCCCGGCCGAACGACGGGCCGGACCTGGCCGAGGTGGTCATCCGGCTGCTCGACGATCCGCAGGAGCGGGAGTGGATCGCGAAGGCCCAGCGGGAGCTCGTGCACGCCAACTTCACCCTCGACGTGGTGGCCCGGCGGCACCTCGAGGCGTTCGCCCGGATGACCGGCTCTCCGCTGCCCCGACTCGACCCACCCAGGCCGGAGGAAAGGCCCGTATGAACCTGGTCGCCCCGAGCGCCCGGCTGATCGACGCCGCCACGGGTGCCGTCCTCGGCGGCGCGGGCCTCGCCGCCGAGGTGGGTCGGCACGCCGCCGCGTACGCCGGGTTCCCGCCCGGGGTGGTCTTCGCCCGCAGCGGCACGTCGGTGCCGGCGGTGCTGCGGTACGCGGGCGCGCTGCGCGCGCAGCGCCCGGTGGCGCTGCTCGACCCGGCGCTGGACCCGGCGGTGCTGGCCGACTTCGTCCGGCGTTTCTCCCCGGCCGTGGTGGTGGGCCTCGCCGAGGGCGGCGCGGGCGCGGACCCCGGCGAGCGGCCCGGGGACTACCGCGCGGTCGACGACGAGGTGCTCGGCCCGGTGTGGGTCCGCGAGCGGGCCTGCGCCGACCAGCCGCACCCGGACCTCGCGGTGCTGCTGGCCACGTCCGGCTCGACGGGGGACCCGAAGTTCGTCCGGCTCTCCCGCGCCGCCGTGGAGTCCAACGCGGCGGCCATCGCGCGGGTGCTGGCCATCGGCCCGGACGAGGTCGCCCCGACCAGCCTGCCGCTCTACTACAGCTTCGGCATGTCCGTGCTCAACAGCCACCTCGCCGTCGGCGCGACCGTCCTGGTGGTCGACGGCGGCGTGCTGGCCCGCGAGTTCTGGCAGGCCGTGTCGGCGTACGGCGCGACGTCGCTGGCCGGGGTGCCGCACAACTACGAGATGCTGCACCGGATCCGGTGGAGCCCCGCGAAGTATCCGACGCTGCGCACCCTCACCCAGGCCGGCGGCAAGCTGCGCGACGAGACGATCCTCGCCTTCCACGCCAGGATCGCCGAGACGGGCGGCCGGTTCCACGTCATGTGGGGCTGCACCGAGGCGGCGCCCCGGATGAGCACCCTGCCGGCCGACGCGCTGCCCGACCGGGTCGGCTCGGTCGGCCCGGCCCTGCCCGGCGGCTCGTTCACGGTGCTCGGCCCCGACGGCGCGGAGACCGACCGTCCCGGCGTGGTCGGCGAGCTGGTCTACCGCGGCCCCAACGTCATGATGGGGTACGCGGAGAGCGCCGCCGACCTGACCCGCGGCGACGAGCAGGGCGGGGTGCTGCGCACAGGTGACCTGGGCTGCCTCGACGCCGACGGGTTCGTCTGGCTGCGCGGCCGGCTCAAGCGGTTCGGCAAGGTCTTCGGCATCCGGGTCAACCTGCACGACATCGAGGAGCTGGCCCGCGACCAGGGGCCCGTCGTCGCCGTGTCCGGCCCGGACCGGGTCGTCGTCTTCGTCGAGGGCGGCACCGACGACGGCGCGCGGGCACTGGCGGGGCGGCTGGCGGAGCGGCTGCGGCTGCACCGGTCGGGCTTCGACGTGCGTACGGTCGAGCGGTTGCCGCAGCTGCCCAACGGCAAGATCGATTACCGCTCCCTGGAGGCGCTGGTATGACCCTGTTCGCCCTCGACCAGGCGGCCCGCGAGGCCCGGCTCCTGCCGGAGCTGGTCGAGCTGACCGAGCACCACCGGGCCCGCAGCCCCGAGTACGCCCGCCTGCTCGCGTCCCTCGGCCACCTGCCCGGCCACCGCTACGACCGGGTCGCCGACCTGCCCTGGCTGCCGGTGCGGCTGTTCAAGCACCACGTCCTCAAGAGCATCGGCGACGACGAGGTCTTCAAGGTCCTCACCTCCTCCGGCACCACCGGCGATGTCAGCCGGATCTACCTGGACAAGGAGGCGGCGGGCGTGCAGCAGAAGATGCTGTCGGCCACGCTGAGCGCGGTGATCGGCACGAAGCGGCTGCCGATGCTGCTGGTCGACACGAAGGCCCTGTTCAAGAACCGCACGTCGTTCTCCGCCCGGGGCGCCGGGGTGCTCGGCCTGATGAACTTCGGCCGCGACCACACCTTCGTCCTCGACGAGCAGGAGCGGCCCGACCCCGACGCGGTGCGCGACTTCCTGGGCCGCCACGGCGACCAGCCGTTCCTCATCTTCGGCTTCACGTTCATGACCTGGCTCTACCTCTACGAGCTGGCCCGCGAGCACCGGTTCGACCTGAGCAACGGCACCCTGATCCACAGCGGCGGCTGGAAGAAGCTGGTCGACCGCGCGGTCGACAACGCGGAGTTCCGCCGCCGCTTCACCGCCGACACGGGCCTGCGGCGCATCCACAACTTCTACGGGATGGTCGAGCAGATCGGCACGACGTTCCTGGAGGGGCCGGACGGCGGCGGCCTCTACTGCCCCGAGTTCGCCGACGTCATCGTCCGCGACCCGCACACCTGGGCGGAGGTGCCCGTGGGCACCCCCGGGGTGGTACAGGTGGTCAGCACGATGCCCCGGTCGTACCCGGGGCACCTGCTGCTCACCGAGGACCGGGGCGTCGTGCACGGCGTCGACGACGGGGCCTGGCCGGGCAAGCGGTTCTCCATCCTGGGCCGGCTGCCCCGCGCCGAGGCGCGCGGGTGCAGCGACACGTTCGCGGAGGCGGCGGCATGAGCGGGCACGGAGGCGGCGGCATGGGCGGGCGCAGCGGGGGGCGGGCATGAGCGGCAAGGTCGTCGAGCGGTTCCCGGCCGGCGGTGCGACCGCCGTCGACGACCTGGTCGGCGCGTTGCGCGCGGTGCCGGCCGGCGGCCCGCTGACCGTCGGCGACGACCGGATCGTCGAGTTCCTGGTGGCGTTCGCCCGGCGGCTGCTGCGCCCGGCGATGGCCCGCCGGCACCCGGAGCTGGCCTCCCTCGGCTTCTTCCTGCGCCGGGGCGAGATCGCCAAGACCCTGGCCCGGGTCGCGGACGAGCCCGGCCAGCTCCGCTTCCCGCGGGGGCTGGTCTTCCACGTGCCGCCGGCCAACGTGGACACCATCTTCGTCTACTCGTGGGCGCTGTCCGCGCTCGCCGGCAACGCCAACGTGGTACGGATCTCGTCCCGGTCGGCGGGTGCCGCCGACGCGGTGCTCGACGCGCTCGACGACACCCTCGCCGACGCCGACGACGTGGTCCGGCAGACCCAGCGGATGGTCACGTACGGGCGGGACGACGCGGTGACCGCCGCGCTGTCGGCCGCGGCGGACCTGCGGGTGATCTGGGGCGGCGACCGGTCGGTCGGCGAGATCCGCCGGCACCCGCTCGCCCCGCACGCCCGGGACCTGACCTTCCCGGACCGGTCGTCGTTCACGGTGATCGGGGCGGCCGGCTGGCTCGCCGCCGCCGAGTCCGAGCGCGACGCCGCCGCCCTCGGCCTCTACAACGACTCGTACTGGTTCGACCAGGCCGCCTGCGCCTCGCCCCGCACCGTCTACTGGGTCGGCGACCCGGCCAGCACCGACGCCGCCCGCGTGGACCTGCTGGCCCGGCTGCGTACGGTGCTCGACGCCAAGCGGCCCGAGGTGGACGCCGCGATGGCGGTGGAGAAGCGGGTCGCCACCTACGGCCTGGCCGTGGAGGGGGTGGCGACGGCCATCCGCTTCGACGGCAACGACCTGGCGACGGTGGAGCTGGCCGGGCCGGGCGACATCCCGCGCCGCTGGCTCGGCGTCGGCACGTTCCCGCAGGCCCGCCTCGACAGCCTCGCCGACCTCGCGCCGGTGGTGGTGCGCCGTGACCAGACCGTCACCCACTTCGGCTTCGCCGCCGACGAACTGGTCGCCTTCGCCCGCGCGCTGGGCGGGCGCGGGGTGGACCGGATCGTCCCGGTCGGCGACGCGCTGAGCTTCGCCGCGACCTGGGACGGGTACGACCTGATGCGCGAGTTCACCCGGATCACCAGCGTCGTCACCCGCTGACCCTGCCGCCGGGCGTCCTACCCGGCGGAGGTGGTGGCCGCCTCGGCCGGGGCCGCCCGGCGGAGCTGGCGCACCCCGGACAGGGCGGCCAGGCCGGCGGCGAGCACGTCGGCGATGGTGAAGATGAGCCGGGACGCCAGCGCGATGCCCATCGCGGCGCCGACGCCGCCGTTGCCCTCCAGGAACGGGGCCAGCGCGGCGACCAGCACGGCCTCCCGTACGCCCAGCCCGGAGGGGGAGAGGAAGGCGAACATGCCGACGGTCATCGCGATGGCGAACGACCCGACGCTGCGCAGCAGCCCCTCCATGCCGGGGGTGGCCTGGGCGTTGGCCAGCAGCCACAGGTGCACGCCGAACAGGGCGTAGCCCAGCGCGCTCCAGCCCACCACCCGCGACACACCCGGCCAGGTGAGGCGGTGCTCCAGCGGCGGGCGGCGCAGCACCCGCAGGGCGAGCTGCACCAGCGCGGTGAGCACCCGCGGCACCGCGCAGACCAGCGCGACCGGGAACAGCGCCGCCACGATCCACAGCGCGACCCGCACCGAGTCGGCGTAGGTGGAGTCGCCCCCGCCGGCCGCGTCGCGCAGCGCCGGCAGGCTCAGCAGGCCGAGGCCCAGCGCGGCCGTCACGCCGAGGCCCAGGGAGACCAGGGTGGCCAGGAAGGCGCGGGCCCGGGGCAGGCCGGCCCGCCGGCTCAGCTCGACCTGGAGCACGTACGCCCACACGCTGCCGGGGATGTACTTGCCGAGCTGGCCCACCAGGCAGATGCGCAGGGCGGCGGGCACGGACACCCGGTGCTCCAGGTCACGCACGGCGGCCCGCCAGGCCATCGTGTTGGCCACCATGCCGGCGAGCGCCGCGAGGACGGACAGCACCACCGACTGCCAGGCCAGGCCCAGCCACGTCGACCGGACCTGCGGCCACTGGTCGACGACGCTCCAGACCATCCCGGCGGCGATGGCGACGACGACGGCGACGCGGACGCCCAGCGACAGCCACCGCTTCAGCGGGCCGGCCGGGGCAGCGGGAACGTCGGTCGACTCCGGGGCATCGGAGGTGACGACATCCTTCCGCGTGACGGTCTGAACCATGCGTTACGTGCCTCCGCGTCGCGTTTCGTCCGTAGCGGAAAGTGAGGACGGACCGAGCAGGGCACTACACTAGCCCAGGCCGCGCGCCCCCACTCGTCCGGCGCGCCCGCGCGGAATTCCTACCGCGACGCCGGCCACCGCCCGTCGTGTCGACGTCCGCCGCTGTTACCGTGCTCGCTGCCACCGACCCCGAGGAGACGTGCTGTGATCCCCATTTCCGTCGTGAAACTCGACGAGAAGGCCGAACAGCTGGCGGTGGAGGTGATCCGCTCCGGCGTGCTGGCGCAGGGCCCGATGGTGGCCCGGCTGGAACGCGAGTTCGCCGACCTGGTCGGGGTGGAGCACGCGGTGGCGGTCAACAACGGCACGACGGCGCTGGTCGCCGCCCTGGAGGTGCTCGACCTGCGGCCCGGCGACGAGGTCGTCACGAGCCCGTTCACGTTCGTCGCCACCCTCAACGCGATCCTCGAGGCCGGCGCCACCGCGCGGTTCGCCGACATCCGCGAGGACGACTTCTGCCTGGACCCGGCGGCCCTCGCCGCCGCGATCGGCCCGCGCACCCGGGTCGTCATGCCGGTGCACCTGTACGGCCAGCCGGCCGACATGGGCGCGATCGTGCCTCTGGTCGAGCGGCACGGCCTGGGCCTGGTCGAGGACACCGCGCAGTCACTCGGTGCGACGGTCGGCGGGCGGGGGGCCGGCAGCTTCGGCCTGGGCACCTTCTCCCTGTACGCCACGAAGAACCTCACCACCGGCGAGGGCGGCATGATCACCACCGACGACGCCGTCCTCGCCGACCGGCTCCGGGTGCTGCGCAACCAGGGCATGCGCCAGCGCTACCAGTACGAGGTGGCCGGCCACAACTACCGGCTCACCGACCTGCAGGCCGCCCTCGGCATCCCGCAGCTGGCGGGCTACGCCGACACCGTCGCGCGGCGCAGGGCCAACGCGGCCCGGCTGCACGCCGGCCTGGCGGACGTGCCGGGGCTGCGCCTGCCGGCCGAGCTGCCGGGCCGGACGCACGTCTGGCACCAGTACACCGTGCTGGTCACCGACGCCGCGCCGGTCAGCCGCGACGAGGTGGCCGCCCGGCTGGGCGAGCAGGGAGTGGGCTGCGGCATCTACTACCCGAAGGCGGTCTACGACTACGACTGCTACCGGGAGCACCCCCGGGTGGTCGCCGACCCCGCCCCGGTCACCGGGCGGGTGGCGCGGCAGTGCCTGTCCCTGCCGGTGCACCACCACCTCGCCGACGGCGACGTCGACCGGGTCGTCGAGGCCGTCCGCAAGGCGGCGGGCGCGTGACGGCCCCGGTGCGCTTCGCCCTCGTCGGCACGGGCGTGATGGGGGCCCTGCACGCGCGGGTCATCGCCCAGTCCGACCGGGCCCGGCTGGTGCGGGTCGTCGAGCCCCGCGAGGCCGTCGGCCGGGAGGTCGCCGACCGGTACGGCGCGCGGTGGACGCCCGACGGGTCGAACCTGTCCGGCGTCGACGCGGTGGTGATCGCCGCCCCCACCGAGTTCCACCACGCGCTCGCCGGTGAGGTGCTCGCCGCCGACTTGCCGCTGCTGATCGAGAAGCCGGTCTGCGGCAGCCTCGACGAGACCGAGGACATCGTGGCCACCGCCGAGAAGCGGGGGGTCCCGCTGCTGTGCGGGCTGCTGGAGCGGTTCAACCCGGCGGTGCTCACCGCGCTCGCCCTCGTCGACAACCCGGTGCACCTCACGGTCACCCGGCACTCACCGTACGCGCCGCGGATCCGCACCGGCGTGGCCTGGGACCTGCTGATCCACGACGTCGACCTGGCGATCCGGGCGTTCGGCGGCCAGGAGCCGACCGACGTACGCGGGGTGCTGGGCCACTTCCACCCGTCCTCGCTGCCCGGCGCGGAGGACGTCGCCGAGGCCCTGCTGACCTTCGGCGGCGCGGCGCTGGCCAACGTCTCGGCGAGCCGGATCGGCCAGCGGAAGGTGCGGACGCTGGTCGTCAGCGAGGTGGACCGGCTGATCGAGGCGGACCTGATCCGGCGGGACGTCACCATCTACCGGCACGTGTCGCTGGACGCGGCGACGCCCGACGGCCGGGGCTACCGGCAGCAGAGCATCATGGAGGTGCCGGAGCTGGTCTCCGGCCGGGAGCCGCTGGCCGCCCAGCTCGACCACTTCCTGGACCTCCTCGCCGGCACCGCCGACGCCGACGCGGAGCGGCGGTCGATCCTCCCGGCGCACCGGGCCGTCGGCCGGCTCTTCGCCGACCACGGCTGAGCCCGCGGGCCCGGGCGGCGGCCTCGTGTCGCCGGCCGGGCCGGCGATCGCGTTCGGGTAGGCTTGCCCACCGTGCGCCCGGCCGGCCGCCGCCGCCCGCCGAGGGCGAGCCCCGGCGGTCCGCCTTCGACTCGACAGAAATCCTCGACAGAAATCAAGGAATCCCCTGTGCCGAACGTCGCAGACGACGCCCTGGCAGTGGAGGACCAGCGCGCGCCGGAGGACCTGCCCCGCGCCCCGGACGACCAGCCCGAGACGCCGCAGGACCCGCCCGGCACGCGCGAGGCCCAGCCGGAGACGCCCGACGACCGCCCCGCGACACCGCAGGACGAGCCCGGCACACCGCAGGACGAGCCCGCGACACCGCAGGACCCGCCCGGCACACTGCGCGACGAGCCGGGCACACCGCAGGACGAGCCCGGCGCGCCGCGCGCCGAACCGGCCGCGAGCGCCGAGCCCGCCGACCCGGCCGAGCGGCCGCCCGCGCCGGAGCGCACCCCCGACGCCCCGACCGCCCCCGCGCGGCTGTCCTTCCCCCGGCGGTTCGGGGCCGCCTTCGGTGCCCTCCCGCGCCGGATCACCGACGCCGCCGTGCTGGCGTTCGCGTTGTTCACGGTGATCTACCACGCGGGTTTCCTGGCCGAGCTGCGACCGTCGGTGATGTTCCTGAGCTGGCTGTGGTGCTGTGGCGTCCTCGCCGTCCTCGCCGTGGTGCTCGGGGTGGTCCGTGCCGTACGGCGTCGCCGCGTCGCGCCGGTGCCGCCGGCCGCACCCGCCGACCCCGCGCCGGCCGGGAGGGCACGCTGGTGGTGGCTCGCCGTCGGCGTGGTCACCGCCGCGCTCGGCGTCGCCGCCGCCGTCATCGCCGGCATGGGCGGGCTCGCGTCGTGGTGGGTGCCGACCGGCCTCGGGCTCGCCGCCTCCGTCGGCGCGGCGCTGCTGGCCCGCCGGGCCTGGCTGGCCCGCACCGGTCCGCCGGAGCCGACCGCCACGGGCTGGCAGGCGCTCTTCGTGCTGCTCGTCTCGGCCGGCGTCGCGGTCTCCTCGCTCTACATGGCCCGCAACAGCAAGGACGACGTCTTCTACCTCGGCAAGTCGGTGTGGGTGGCCGAGCGGGACATCGTCCCGGTGCGGGACTTCCTGTTCACCGAGAACGTGGCCGCCCCGCTGAGCACCCAGCCGCCGACCGCCTCGATCGAGGTCTTCGCCGGTGCGCTCGCCCGGTTCCTGGGCCTGCACGCCGCCGACGCCACCTGGTTCGTGCTGCTGCCGGCCCTGGCCGTGCTCGCGGTGCTGGCCCTGTGGCGGCTGGTGCACCGCTGGGCGCCCCGCCGTCCGGTGCTGGCGTTCGTCGTGGCCATCACCTATCTCTACCTGGTGGTCGGCTCGGACGCCGCGCTCGGCACCTTCCACCTGCCCCGGCTCTACGAGGGCAAGGGCATGTTCGTCTCGGCGGTCGTCCCGCTCATGTGGGTCTACCTGACCGACTGGTTCGAGTCCCGGTCGAGGTGGAAGCTGTTCCTGATCGCCGCGCTGTCCGTGGTGGCGACCGGGCTGTCCACGACGTCCGCGATCATTCTGCCGCTGCTGGTCGGCGCGGCCGGCCTGGCGATGCTCCTGGTGGGCCGCTGGGGGACCGCGCTGGCCGCGGGCGTCGCCGCGCTGGCCTACCCGATCGGCGGGGTGCTGGTGTCCCGGCTGGTGCTCGGGCCGGTCGCCACCGCCGGGGGCGAGACCCAGTTCTTCGACGCCGAGGGCACCTACCGCCGCACCCTGCTGGTGGGCGTGCTCGGCGTGATCGGCGGCCTCGCCCTGTGGCTGGCGCCCCTGCTCGTCCGGGGGCGCGCGCCCCGGCTGCTCGCCGCCGGCGCGGCGCTGACCATGAGCGTGCTGTTCGTGCCGGGCGTGCTGGAGGCGCTCGCCGAGGCCAGCGGCGTGTCCGCGGTGCTGTGGCGGGTGCCCTGGATCCTCGCCCTGCCCGGCCTGATCGGGATCCTCTGCACCGTCCGGCTGCCCCGGCTGCCGTGGGTGTCCCGGCTGGTCGGCCTCATCGTCGCCAGCTCGCTGATCTTCTGCTTCGCGACGTTCGGCGTGCCGATGTGGAGCAGGGACAGCTTCATGGAGGTGGCGCCGCGCCCGTTGTGGAAGCTGCCGCAGCAACGCCTGGATATCGTCCAGTGGATCGAGGGGCTGCCCCGCGAGCCGGGCCTGCTGCTCGCCCCGTCGACGCTGATGCGGGTCGCCCCCATCGTCAGCAGCCGGCTGCGGGTCGTGATGCCCCGCGATGGCTACCTCGTCGAGTACGACCAGAACTCCGACTTCGTCCGCGACCGGCAGCGCCTGGCCGCGTTCGCCGACGGCACGGCGATCGCCCCCGACACGGAGGTGAAGGCGTCCATCGAGCGGCTGGACGTGACTACCATCTGCGTCTACTGGGTCAACCTGGAGGCCAAGGCCGCCCTCAAGCGGCTCGGCTACGAGATGTACGCCCGGCGCTTCGCCCCCGGCTCGGTCCGCTGCTTCCGGCAGCCCTGAACGGCCGGTCCCCGACCCGCCCGACGGCGCGGTCGGGGGCCGATCGGGTAGCAACGGGACGAAGCCCGTAATACCCGAATATGGCTCGCCGTTCGTCTCGCGTTAAGGTCTGGGGGCGAGTGGGACCAGGACGACACACGGGGGTCCCCGCCGCTAGCCGCACTGAACGAGGAGGCCGGTCCCGCACGGGGCCCGGCCCCGTCGCCGATCTCGTTGGGGGAGAGTAACCGTTGTTCGGCAAGTTGATGGGACCGGCGGGCGTGGCCGCTCGCGGGGCCGTGCTGCTGCTCTTCTACCTGATCGCGCTCACCGCGGGAGCCCTCGGCGCGGTCTGGGTGTTCGCGGTGAGCGGGATCGCCGCGATCGCCGGTGAGTTCGCCCTCGCCCGGTGGTCGGCGCCCACCATGACGCTGCTGGAGAAGGTCGGCCTCGGCCGCGGCTACCGGCAGCTCACCCGCGACCTCTCGGCCGTGCTGCTCGTGGTCTCGGCGATCCGGCCCAGCTCGGTCGAGCTGACCGCGATCCTGCTGCTGCCCGCCGTGACCTGGGTGATCGCGGTCTTCGCCGGGGCGCTGAACCGCATGATCGACCGGCGCAACCCGGTCTCCGCGCTGGTACGCAACATCGACCTCGGCCCGATGCGCTCGGCGCCGCGCCCGCCCGAGTGGGCGGCCGGGGTCGCCGGTGAGCGGCTCGCCATGTGCAACCTCCTGCTGGTCCCGGCGGCCGTGCTCTCGGCGCTGTGGGACGACGCCGCGCCGGTGCTGGCCGGCGCTGCCGCCGCCGTGCTCGCCGCGGCCGTGGCCGGTGGCATCGTCGCGCTGACCTGGCTGCGGGGCCGGGGCACCGGCAAGAGCCCGGTGCTGCCGGCGGTGCAGAAGTGGCTGGACTCCTACCGGCCCGAGGTCGCCCTCTACTTCGCCGGCCCCGCGAAGGACGTCTACCAGGCCAACATGTGGCTGGCCCCGACCGAGGCCCTCGAACGGCGGGCCGTGGTGCTGATGCGCAGCCGCGAGGCGTTCAACGAGCTGGCCGACACCCGGCTGCCGGTGATCTGCGTGCCGGCCGGGGTGGACTTTATGAACCTGGAGCTGGGCAGCGTCCGCGCCGCCATGTACGCGGCGAACGTCGGCGCGAACATCCACATGCTCCGGGAGCCGGGCATGAAGCACGTCTTCGTCGGGCACGGCGACAGCGACAAGCAGGCCAGCGTCAACCCGTACAGCAAGGTGTACGACGAGGTGTGGGTCGCCGGCCTGGCGGGCCGGGAGCGGTACGCGCGGGCCGGCGTCGGCGTGCTGGACGCCGACATCGTCGAGATCGGACGGCCGCAGCTCGCGGGCGTGCACACGTTCGGCTCGGAGTCGCCCGACCGGCCCTTCACCGTGCTCTACGCGCCGACGTGGGAGGGCTGGCTCGACGACGACCCGTACCACACGTCGCTGGTGCTGATGGGGGAGCGGATCGTCCGGGGCCTGCTCGCCGCCCGCCCGTCGCTGCGGCTGATCTACAAGCCGCACCCGCTGACCGGCACCCGGTCCAAGGAGGCGAAGGCCGTCCACGAGCGGGTGGTGGAGCTGATCGGCGCGGCCGGCGGCGACGTCGACGCCAGCTCCCTCGACGGCCCCCGCCACCGGGTCGTCACCGGCCGGGTCCCGGCGCTGTTCGACTGCTTCAACCAGACGGACCTGCTGATCAGCGACATCTCCAGCGTGGTCTCCGACTTCGTGCAGAGCCAGCGCCCGTACGTGGTGGCGAACCCGAGCGGCCTGCCCGAGGACGACTTCCGCCGCAACTTCCCCACCTCCCGGGGCGCGTACCTGCTGTCGCGCGACTGCGGCGAGCTGGAGAAGATCGTCGCGCTCACCCGGGCCGGCGACGACCCGATGACCGAGGCCCGCCGGGACCTGAAGGTCTACCTGCTCGGCCCGGACGAGCCGAACTCGATGGAGCGGTTCCGGCAGGAGATCGGCCGCCTCTGCGGCTGATCGGCGACGCCAGGCGAAAGGGGGCGGCACCTGCCGCCCCCTTTCGCCGTACCACCGTCAGTCGGGGCGGCGCGGGCTGGTCACGTCGAGGGAGACGACCTCACCCTTCTCGTCCACCCAGCCCTTCGGCCGCGCCGGGTTGCCGGCGACCAGCTGGTACGGCGCCACGTCCCGGGTGACCACCGAACCGGCGGCGACCATCGCGTACTCGCCGATCTCGACCCCGCACACGAGGGTGGCGTTCGCGCCGATCGACGCGCCCCGGCGGACCAGCGTCGGCGTGATGGTCCAGTCCGGGTTCTGCGCCCGGGGGCGCAGGTCGTTGGTGAAGACGGCGCACGGGCCGACGAAGACCTCGTCCTCGATGGTCACGCCCTGGTACACCGACACGTTGTTCTGGATCTTCACGAGGTCGCCGACGGTGACGCCGGCGTCGACGTACACGTTGCGACCGATCACGCAGCCGGCGCCGACCCGGGCGCTGGACCGGATGTGGGCCAGGTGCCAGACCTTGGTGCCGTCGCCCACGCGGGCGCCGTCCTCCACGTCGGCGCTGGGGTGGACGAAGGTCGCGGCAGGCTGTTCGGTGGTGTCAGTCATCCTTCAACTCGCATCGCTCGGGGCGCCGGGCGCCGGCGGTGGACGCGGCGGAACGACGGCGGGTGTTTCGCCGCCGTCCGCGCGGGATCGGGGGCTGCCGCGCCCGGCGGTGGGCTCGGAGGGCCCGGCCGGGGCGTCGGCCGGGAGTGAGCATAGCGAGCGGTCAGCCCAGCAGGCGCGCGACCGCGTCGGCGGCCGGCACGTCGGCCGGCAGGGCGTGCGCCTCGACCACGGCGGCGACCGGCAGCGCCGCGTACAGGTGGGGGAAGAGCTCGCCGCCCCGCGACGGCTCCCAGAGCAGCGCCGCGCCGAGCGCCGCCGGATCGACGGCGAGCAGGGTGAGCCCGGTGGCGCCGGCGAAGTGCCGCCGGGCGGTCTCGACCAGTTGGCCGGCGGCGGAGAGGTGGATGAACCCGTCCTGGCGGTCCACCGCCGAGCCAGCGAAGTGCCCGGCGGCGCGGGCGGCGTCCCACTCCGTACCGGTCAGCAGTTTGTAGATCACCCCCGCAGCCTACGGCCGGGCCACCCCCGGCGGGCCGGGACCGGCGGGCCGCCGGGGGTGGCCACGCGGGCCGGGCACACGGGGACTGACCGGGCGGCCCTCCCGCCCGGCCGGCACGTCTGCGACCATTCCACGGTCGAGAACGAGGAACCGGGGAGGCGGGTTGCGCATCCTGCTGGTCGAGGACGACCGTCGGGTGGCCGCCGCCCTGTCGTCCGCCCTGACCCGCCGCGGCTACGAGGTGGAGCACGCGGCCACCGTCGCGGCGGCGCTGCGCGCCGCGCCCTGCGACCTGGTGCTGCTCGACCTGACCCTGCCCGACGGCGACGGCACCGACCTGTGCCGCGCGCTGCGTCGGCGCAGCGCCCAGCTCGGCATCATCGCCGTCACCGCCCGGGGCGAGGAACGCGACCGCGTCCTGGGCCTGCGGCTGGGCGCCGACGACTACGTGGTGAAGCCCTTCTCGATGGTCGAGCTGCAGGCGCGGATCGAGGCGGTGCTGCGTCGGGCCGCGCACGCCGCCCCGGAGCGGGACGTGATCGAGGCGGGGCCCGTGCGCATCGACGTCGCCGCCCGGACCGTCACGGTCGCGGGCCGGGAGGTCACCCTCACCCGCAAGGAGTTCGACATCCTGGTGTCGCTGGCCCGGCAGCTCGGGGTGGCGGTGTCCCGCGACCGGATCCTGCTGGACGTGTGGGGCACCACCTGGGCCGACCGGCACACCGTGGAGGTGCACGTCGGGTCGCTGCGCGGCAAGCTGGGCGACCCCCGGCTGGTGGAGACCGTACGCGGGGTCGGCTACCGGCTGCGCGGGGAGTGAGGGGAGCCCCGTGCGTCGTCGGCTGGTCATCAGCTACCTGCTGCTGATGGTGCTGGTGCTCGTCGCGCTGGAGACCCCGCTCGCGGCGACCCTGGCCACCCGGGAGACCGACCTGGTGCGCGCCGACCGGCTCGCCGACGCCACCCGGTTCGCCTCGCTCGCCGGGCCGGCGCTGCGCGGCGGCGTCCCCGGGCCGCTCGGCGGCGAGCTGAGCAGCTACGACGAGCTGTACGGCATCGGCGCGGCGGTGGTCGACCGGGACCGCCGCACGGTGGTGGCGTCGCGCAGCTGGCGGTCGGGTGCCGGGACCGAGTCGGCGCTGGACAACGCGCTGGCCGGGCAGCAGTTCAGCGCCCCGGGCTCGGTGTGGCCGTGGGCGGACGGGCCCGTCGTGGTGGCGGTGCCGATCAACGACGGCGGCGAGGTGCTCGGCGCCGTCGTCATCACCACCCCGGCCGGCGCGCTGCGCCGTACCGTCACCGCGTGGTGGCTGCTGCTCGCGGCGACCGGCATCGTCGCCGTGCTGGCCTGCGTGCTCACCGCGTTCGGGCTGGCCGGGTGGGTGCTGCGCCCGGTCACCGAGCTGGACGCCGTCACCCACGAGATCGCCGAGGGGGACCGGGGGGCCCGGGTCCAGCACCGGCTGGGCCCGCCGGAGCTGCGCCGCCTGGCGGCGAGCTTCAACAACATGGCCGACGTGGTGTCCGACGTGATGGACCGGCAGCGGGCGTTCGTCGCCCACGCCAGCCATCAGCTGCGCAACCCGCTGACCGCCCTGCGACTGCGGGTCGAGGAGCTGGGGCCGAGCCTGACCGACCCGCAGGGGCGGGCCGAGCACCGGCTCGCGCTGGAGGAGACCGACCGGCTGGCGCTGCTGCTCGACGCCCTGCTCACCCTGGCGCGCGCCGAGCGCGAGGAGAACCAGCGGGTCATCGTCGACGCGGCGGCCGTGGCCGCGTCGCGGGTCGCCGCGTGGCAGCCGCTGGCCCGGCACCGGTCGGTCACCCTCCGGCTGGCCACGGCCGACGGCCCGGCGTACGCCCGGACCGTGCCGACCGCGGTCGACCAGGCGCTCGACGCCCTGATCGACAACGCGGTGAAGTTCAGCGGCACGGGCGGCGAGGTGACGGTGAGCGTCGGGCGCGCCGACGACGGGGTGGCCCTGGAGGTCCGGGACACCGGACCGGGCATGACCCTCGACCAGCTCGACCGGGCCACCGAGCGGTTCTGGCGGGCCCCGGAGGTGCAGAACGTCGACGGGGCGGGGCTCGGGCTGACCATCGTGGCGGTCCTCGTCGACGCCTCCGACGGCCGGCTCACCATGCGGCCGGGGCAGCCGCGCGGGCTGGTGGCCGGCCTGTGGTTCCCGGCCCCCGACGCGGTCGACGCGGCACCCGCCCACGCCCCGGTCGCGGACGACGCCGGCTGACCGGTCAGGGCTTGGCCGACCGGTACCAGGCGGCGGCCCCCGGATGCAGCGGCAGCGGGGCGGTGGCGATCGCCGACCGGGGGCTCATCCGGCCGGCCGCCGGGTGGGCCGCCGCCAGCTCCGCGCGGCGCTCCATCAGCAGCCGGGTCACCTCGCGCACCAGCGGCTCCGGCAGGTCCGCCCGGACCACCAGGTAGTTCGGGTTCGCCACGGTCGTGACCGGCTCCACCCCGTACACCGAGCGGGGGATGTCGCGGGACACGTAGACCTCGCGGTAGCTGCGCCGCAGCGGCTCGGTCCACTCGCCCAGGTCGACGATCCGTACGGCGCTGCCGGCGGCGAGTTCCTCGACGCCGCGCACCGGCAGCCCGCCGGAGAAGAAGAACGCGTCGATGCGGCCGGCGCGCAGCGCGGCGACGGAGTCGTCGAGGCCGAGCCGTTCCCGGCGCACGGCGGTGCCGCCGAGGTGGGCGACCTCCAGCAACCGGGTGGCGGTGATCTCCGTGCCGGAGCCGGGCGCGCCGACGGAGACCCGCCGGCCCCGCAGGTCGGCCACCGTGCGGACCGGGCTGCCGGCCGTGGTGACCAGGTGCAGCAGGTCGTCGTAGACCCGCGCCACCGCCAGGACCCTCGGGTGCTCCTCCCGCTCGGTGGGCAGCACGTCGGCCTGGGTGAAGCCCAGCTCGGCCTGGCCCGCGCCCACCAGGCGCATGTTCTCCGCCGAGGCGGCGGTCACCACCACGCTCGCCCGCACCCCGGGCAGCTCCCGGTTGAGGATGCCGGCCAGCGACCGGCCGAACGCGTGGTAGACGGCCGTGGGGCTGCCGGTGGCGATGCGGATCGACACCGGTTCGCCCGGCGAGTCCTGGCAGCCGGCGAGCCCGGGTGCCGCCGCGACCAGCACCAGCAGCAGCGCCGCCACGCCGGCGGCGCGCGGGGGCACAGTCCAGCTACGGCTCACCCGGTGCACTCTGCGCGGTGCACCGCCGCCCGCGCAAGCCCACGGGCCGCACCCGCCGCTGGGCGGGCCCGTCCCCGCCCGCGCGGGGCGGCCGGTGCGCGGGGCCGGTCAGCCGACGGCGGCCACCCCCGGCCCGGTCGCCGGGTCCAGGGTGACGCTGTGCAGGATGCGGTCCCGGTCCGGGCCGTCGGCCACACTCACCACGAAGCAGCCCGCGCCGGGCCGCAGCAGAGCGGGCACCTCCAGCAGGGCGGCCCCCCGGACCAGCACGGCGGCCAGCTCCCGGTCGGTCAGCCGGATCCCGAGGATGTGCCGGCGCACGTGCCGGCCGCCGGCCAGCAGCGACGCCCGCCACGCCGCGGCGGCCAGCCGGGGCCGCCACGTGCGGCGCGGCGCCGACGCCCCCGACGCGGGCCCGCCGAGCAGCTCCCGGCGACCCTGCCGCCAGCCGGTCTCCACCAGCGCCGCGTACACCGCCCGGTGCTCGCGGGCCACCTGGAGGCGGTGCAGCTCGTAACGGCGGCGCAGGCCACCGGTGGTCACCTCGTGCCGCACCGGGATCTCCAGCCGGGCCAGGAGCTGGCGCATCCGGTGCGCCGCGTCCTCCCGGTTGAACTCGGCGGCGGGGCCGGTGTGCGGGTGGGCGGGGGCCGCCGGCCGCCGTCCGGCCCGGACGGGTGCGGCCGGGGCGGCCGGCGCGGACACGCAGCGCAACAGGCAGGCCACCTCGAACGCGTCGGCGAGGGTCACCCAGTCCAGCGGGGCCGGGGTCGCCGGAAGACGAGGCCGGTCGAGCAGCGTGGGTTCGAGGGGCACCACAGTCTCCTTGTCGGCGTCGGATACCCCATACCGTGGCCCGCCGGACGGCCCGGTGGTACCCGTGGCCGCCAGGCTTGAGGAAATCTTGCGACAGTTCAGAGCGTCACAACTGCGTCACCACCACGTCGACCGCCCGGGGCCGCCCGGCCGCCACGGGCTGCTCCAGCACCGTGTACTTCGCCTCCCGCAGGGCGGCCACCAGCCCGTCGGCGGTGCGCGGCCGGGCCCCGGCGGTGAGCAGGTCGCGCACCAGCCGCCCCTTCGTCGCCTTGTTGAAGTGGCTCACCACGCTGCGGACCGGCCCGGAGGGGGTGTCCCGCTCGTGCAGCACCCGCACGGTCACCGTCCGCTCCGCCAGCTCGCCGCGCGGGGTCCACGTCGCCGCGTACGCGCCGGAGCGCAGGTCCAGCACCGGGCCGCGCCCGGCCGCCGCCTCCAGCGCCGGACCCAGCTCCCGCCGCCAGTACGCCGACAGCGCCCCCACGCCGGGCAGCCGCGCCCCGATCGGGCACCGGTACGGCGGGATGCGGTCGGTGAGCCGCACCGCGCCCCACAGCCCGGAGCTGATCAGCACCGACCGGCGGGCCGCCCGCTGCGCCGCCGCCGGCAACGTGGCCAGGTCGAGGGCCTCGTAGAGCACGCCCGTGTAGAGCCGGCCCGCCTCGGCGGTGGCCGCCCGCTCCAGCCGCGCGTTGCGGCGCAGCTCGCCGGCCAGCCCCGGGGTCAGCCCCAGCGCCTCCAGGGCCGCCGTCTCGTCCGGGGCCCCCGGCCCGGCCGGGCCCGCGCAGAGCCCCACCAGCGCCGCCAGCACCCGCGCCCGGGCGTCGGTCAGCTCGGGCAGGGACAGCCGGGTCAGGTCCAGCCGCCGGCCGGTCCCGGCGTCGGCCTTGCCCTCCGAGGGCGGCAGCAGGATGAGCATCGCCTCACGACTCCTCGCGCACCCGGCGACGGGCGCGCCGGTCGGGCCAGCGTACGCACCCCGCTCAGCGCCACGGCCGCACGGCCGTCTCCGGGTGGTACACGCGATACCGGCCGACCTCGGCGCGCAGCGCCGCCCCGGCGCGCGGGCCGAGCAGCTCCCGCAGCCGCCGGTCGGCCGGGCCGCCGGCCACCAGCACGTAACCGGGCCGGTCGGCCAGCGCCACCTGCCGCCAGTACGGCCGGTACCGGTTCTGCCCCGGCATGAGCCGCCCGTCGAGCACCCCGCAGAGCACCTCCTCCGCCGTCTCGAAGACCAGCCGGTTGCAGGTCCAGTACTCGCCGTACACCGCTTGCAGCCCCGCCCGGCGCACCACGTCGGCCAGCTGCCGGGCCTGCCGCTCCTCGACGCGCAGCGGCCCGAGACCCGCCACGAACAGGCCGGTGGCGGCCAACGCCGTGGCGACCAGCCCCGCCAGCGCGGCCGTCGCCGACGCCCCGGCGAGCCGCCCGGCCGCGCCCGCCGGGCCCCGCCACACGTGCCGGGCCGCCACCCACAACGGCCACAGCACCACCGGCAGCGACAGCTGCAGCACCGACAGGTAGCGGGCGTTGTTCAGCGGGTCGGTGGCGGCCAGCGGGCTGCGCACGTACGCCGCGAGGGTCGACGCCGCGCCCGCGACCAGGGCGAGCTGCGCGGCCGGCCCGACCCGGTCGCCGGCCGGCCGGGCGGCGGCCCGCCGGTACGCGACCAGCGCGAGCACCGCGGCGGCGACCAGCAGCACGGGGTAGGCCACCCCGAACCACTGCTGCCAGCGGGCGCAGCCGCCGGCCGGGCACAGCCCGGTGGCCAGCGGCACCCCCTCCAGCAGCCCGCCGCGCAGCCGCTCGGCCAGCGGCGGCGCCGCGCCGGCCTCCCCGCTGATCCGCCGCACCACCGACAGCGAGTCCTGCCCCGGCGGCGCGCGCAGGCTGTCGACGATCAGCGGCACCGCCCCGACGGCGAACCCGGCGGCCAGCGCCGCCCCGCACCAACCGAGCAGCTCCCGGCGCAGCACCCAGGCCAGCAGCAGGACGGCCGCCGCCAGGTACGGCACGATCAGCCAGTCCGACCAGACGGCCAGCCCGGCCAGCAGCCCCGCCACCCCGGCCGCCAGCGGCCGGGACCGCACCCGCCCGTCGGCCAGCCCCACCGCCACCAGCAGGATCGCCAGCACCGCCGGCTTCACCTCGGGCCGCCCGCCGACCGCCTGCAACTGGTCGCGCAGCACCCGCTCCGGGCCGAGCGCGAGCAGGCCGACGACCAGCACGGCGAACCAGGGCGCGCAGATCCGCCGGGTCAGCCGGTAGGCCAGGAACACGAACAGCGCCCACAGCGCCAGCACCGGCAGCCGCAGCACCGGCCAGCTCGGCCCGGCGACGGCGACCAGCGGCGCCGCCAGGTACGCCTCCGCCATGCCCATGTAGCGCTGCCCGTACAGGAACACGGGGTGCTCGCGGCCGGCGGCGATGTGCAGCGCGGCCAGGCCGAAGGTGGCCTCGTCGCTGTTCGACACGGGCACCGTGAGCAGCGTGAGGACCAGCCGGTAGCCGAACCCGGCCAGCCCGAGCAGCAGCGCCGCCAGCGCCGGCCGGTCGAGCGCCGGACGCCACCGCCCACGGTCCCGCACAGCTGTCGACACGACCAACGCCCCCGTCGTCGCCCCGACCGGAGTGTGTCACGCGCCCGGGACGCGCCGGGCCGGATCGCCGCAGACCGGGGGCGGGCCGAGGTCGCCCGTGCGGCCGTCGCGGAGCCGGCGGCTCGCGTGGCCGACGTCGCCGCGGTGTGGCAGGGTTGCCGTGTGCCACCGACACCCGCCGGCGAACTGGCCGTACCGAACCTGCACCGGGCCGCGCGGTTCGAGGACGCCGTGCACAACCTGGTCGAGCGTCGGCTGCGGCGCACCGGGTGGCAGACCAACATCATCGCGTACGCCGGCTACGGCGCCCCCGGCTGGGCGCGGGTGCTGTGCCGGGTGCTGCTCGGCCGCCCCGACACCCGGTCCCGGCAGCGGCTGGAGAAGGTGCGCGGCTGGCGCAGCTTCACCACCCTGCCCGCCAAGCACGTGACGGTCACCATCGAGGCCGGCGGGGTGACGCACGAGGCGAAGGCCGACCGCAGCGGCTTCGTCGACACCGTCGTCGAGGCCGACCTGACCCCCGGCTGGGCGTCGGTGCGCCTCAGCGTCGCCGACGCCGAGCCGGTGGAGGCACTGATCCGCGTCCTCGACCCGAACGTCCGGTTCGGCATCCTCTCCGACATCGACGACACGGTCATGGTGACCGCCCTGCCGCGTCCGCTGCTCGCCGCGTGGAACACCTTCGTCCTCGACGAGCACGCCCGCGCCGCCGTGCCCGGCATGGCGGTGCTCTACGAGCGACTCGTCACCGCCCACCCCGGCGCGCCCGTGTTCTACCTGTCCACGGGCGCGTGGAACGTCGCGCCGACGCTGACCCGGTTCCTGTCCCGGCACCTCTACCCGGCCGGGCCGCTGCTGCTCACCGACTGGGGGCCGACGGCCGACCGGTGGTTCCGCAGCGGCCGGGAACACAAGCGCGCCACCCTGGCCCGGCTGTCGCGGGAGTTCCCCGACGTGCGCTGGCTGCTCATCGGCGACGACGGCCAGCACGACCCGGAGATCTACCGCGAGTTCGCCGCCGGGCACCCCGACAACGTGGCCGGCGTGGCGATCCGCCGGCTGTCACCCACCCAGTCGGTGCTCGCCGGCAGCCTGCCCACCCCGTCGGGCAGTTCCTCCTCGGGCCCCGTGGGGCAGAAGTGGCTCTCCGCGCCGGACGGCGCGGGCCTGTGGAAGCTGCTGCGCGACGCCGGCCTGGTCTGACCCGCCCCCGCTCGGCACCGGCCGGCCGGGCCCGTCAGCCCGGCCGGCCGGTCGCCCTACGTCACCAGCCGGTGGTGATCTGGCTGCGGGCGCTCAACAGGCCCGCCGACGCGCCGGGATACAGCCACAGGATCCCCGTCGAGTTCTCCCGGGCGACGACGTCGGGTTTGCCGTCGCGGTTGAAGTCGGTCAGGCCGAACGAGGTGTAACCGCCCCAGCCCACGCCGACCTGGGTGATGCTGACCGCCGGGAAGTCGTACAACCGCAGGATGCCGGTGCTCGCCACCCGGGCGTAGACGTCCGGCGTGGCATCGCCGACGACGTTGGCGATGCCGTACGGGGCGTAGTCGGTCGACCAGCCGTCGCCGATGTCCACCCGGGCGCTCGTGCCGCCGGCGAGGTCGCCGGGATACACCCACAGGTCGTTGGTGGAGCCCGCCGTGATCACGTCCTGGAAGCCGTCGCGGTTCCAGTCGGCCACCCCGTACGGGCGGTAGTTGCACCACTGGTTGCCCAGGAACGTCGGCGTGGCGCTCAGGTCGTCGGCCGTGCCGAGGAAGACCTGCAGCTCGCAGGAGGTGTTGTCGCGGACCACGATGTCCTGGTTGCCGTCGTGGTCCCAGTCGGCGATGCCGAAGACGGTGAACTGGTTCCACCCGGTCGACATCAGCCGCGGGGTGCCCACCTGCGCGTTCTGCTTGCGGTACCGCCACAGGTTGCCGCCGGTGTCGGCCGCGTAGATGTCCGTCTCCGTGGTCCCGGTGCCGGGCGGCGTCCAGGTGGTCGCGCCGAACGGGGTGCGTGCCCCGGTCGCCGGCACGGTGTTGGTGGCCCCCACCTGGGTCGGGGTGAGCGCCCGCTTCCACACCTGGAGGTTGCTGATCATCCCGGCGTAGTAGGCGGTGGGCTGGCCCTGGTAGAGGTAGCGGCCGACGACGAACTTGCCACCGCTGGGCCACGTCGGCGTCGCGGTGAACTGGGCGCTGCCCTTGAGCACCCCGTTGACGTACAGCGAGATCGTCCGGGTCTTGGCGTTGAAGGTCGCCACCAGGTGCGTCCAGACGCCGAGCGCCGTCCCGGCCGGCGTCACCACCTGGGTGTACGACCAGCCGCTGTCGGCGTTGCCCATGCCGAAGCGCCACGTGTTGTCGCTCGTGTTGTTCCACAGCAGGAAGCGCGACGCGTTGGCGCCGTCCTCGCTGGCGATGACCCCGCCCGCCGCGGTCGGCTTGGCCCAGACCGAGATGCTGAACGACTTCGTGGTGTCGATCAGCGGGCTGTTGACCGTCAGCGCCCCGTCGCCCGTGGGGTTCACCGTGGTGCCGGTCTCGTCGGTGTTCATGATGAGGGCCGGGCTGAACAGGTCGTCGCTGCGCCAGTAGGCGTCGCCGCCGGAGGCGGTCAGCGTGCTGCCGCCGGTGACGTCCGTCGCGGTCGTGACCGCCCCGTCGCCGAGGTCGTCGAACTTCCAGGTGTGGTCCGAGGTGATCAGGGTCTGCTTCGGCTGCGCCGTGACGGTGGCGCTGCCGGCCTGGAGGCCGGTCACCAGCCAGGCGGTCGTGGCGGCGTCGGCG
Organism: Micromonospora sp. DH13; assembly: GCF_020873825.1. NCBI lineage: Bacteria > Bacillati > Actinomycetota > Actinomycetes > Micromonosporales > Micromonosporaceae > Micromonospora > Micromonospora sp. DH13. The sequence goes on along the minus strand of NZ_JAHWGR010000003.1, from coordinate 176,364 downwards.
GCCACGGTCCACAGGTCCACGGTGCCGTCGCCGTTGATGTCGCCCGCGCGCAGGCTCAGGTTCGTGCCGGTGTTCCAGCCGGACGCCGCGAGGGTGCGGGCGGTGTAGGTGAGCTGCCCGGTGTCCTGGCTGAACGCGAGGCCGGCCCACAGGTGCAGCGCGCCGGTGGTCCGGTTCCACAGGAACATGGCGGTGCCGTCCGACGCCTCGGCGGTGGCGATGCGCCAGTTGTTCCAGTCCGTGCCACCGGTCGGGGTCGACGCGGTGGTGTGCTGGGTGCCGAGGTAGCCGCCGGGGATGCCGAAGTTGGGATAGTAGGTGAGGAAGTAGCCGTTGGCGGCGTCCCCGCTGGTCCCGATCAGGTCGGGGTAGCCGGAGCCGGCCTGCCGGCTGTCGCCGGCGTTGGCGAGCTGGATCGGCGGGTTGCCGTTCGGGTCGTTCAGCAACGAGCCCTCGATGCCGAACTGGTTCTCGACCCGCTCGGGGCGCAGCACCGAGCCGTCGCCGTTGCCGGCGATCAGCTCCGCGCGGACGGGGTCGGCGGCCGGGTAGTAGACCAGGACGTCCTGGAAGCTGCCGCCCAGGAAGCGACCGCTGACGACCTGGGTGCCGTCGAAGTCGGACGGTGAGTTGCTCCCGGAGACCCCGTTGCCCCGGGCGCCGATGTTGCTGATGCTCGGGTTGACGCCGGCCGCGCCGTTGTTCTCCGCCAGCCAGATCCCCGCCGCGAGGTTGTTGGCGGAGCCCACGTTCAGCAGGTCGGCCCGGCCGTCGCCGGTGAGGTCACCGTCGGCCGCCGGCGTGGCCGGGGGGATGGCGTTGAAGGTCAGGGTGTCGGTCTCGCCGAAGTTCTGGCCCGCCGCCGTGACGCTGGTGACGGAGAGTGTGTTCGTCAGCCGGGTGGGTCGGACGGGAATCGTCGCGTTGCCGCTGGCGTCGGCGGTGATGGTCACCGGCGGCGCGGCGTTCAGCTGGTAGGTGTAGCCGGTCGGCAGCGTGCCGCCCACGGGCGGCGCGACGGTGAAGGTGGCCTGGACGCCGACGGTGGTCTGGGCGGGCGGCGAGATCCGCGGCGGTCCGGCGCGGGTCGCGTCGAAGGTGAACCGGCAGGTGGCCGACCAGTTGCTGGGGGTGCGGAAGTCGGTGGCCTGGACCTGCCAGGCGAAGGTGGTCGGCACGCCGTTGCTGGTCCCGGTGACGCCGGCGGCGGCGGCGAGGGTCGCGCGGGGCACGACGTACACGGCGGTGCTGCCGGACGAGTACGTCAGCAGGTTCGGGTTGGTGTTGACCAGCAGCGTCCCGGGCGCGCTGGCCTTCCACAGTCTGAAGGTCACGCCGAGGGTGCCGCGGTTGGTGTCGGAGACCGGGGCGTAGAGCGAGACCGAGGTGTCGCCGACGACGGTGGGGCTGGCGGCGGCGCAGGACGTGGTGGGTGAGGTGGTCATCCCCGTCGGGGTGTTGGGCTTGTGGTTGTAGCGGATGGTGAGGGTGGGGCTGGTTTCGAGGAACTCCTTCCAGCTCTGGGTGTCGCTGGCCTCGTTGGCGGCGATCATCCACAGGGTGCGGGTGGGCTTCTTGGCGGTGACGTCGGCTTCGATCTGGTTGGTGACGTCGAAGGAGACGGCGGCGGCGTCGCAGCCGCTGTAGCCGTAGGCGAAGCTCTTGGAGGCCACGACGCTGCCCTTGGTGACGCCCTCCCAGTGGTTCCAGGTGGCGTTGCCGGAGGTCAGGGTGGTCGCGGGGGCGTAGATGTTGACGGTCTTGGCGGTGCAGTTCCACGACTTGGTGTTGGTGATCTTGAAGATGGCGTCGTAGATCTCGGCCCCGGCGAGGGTGCTGTACGGGACCGGGAAGTTGACCAGGGTCTGGGAGCGTTGGCTGCCGGAGTTGCCGACCTGCATGCGGCCGATGAGGTCGGGGGTGTCCTTCCAGAAGTTGGTGGACTGGTGCTGGTAGGAGATGGTGGCCCAGCCGGACATCTTGGGCCCGACGGGTGTCCAGTTGAACGTGGGGTCGACGTAGACGGGGTAGACGGTCGTCGGGTCGTCGAACAGCTTCCGGTCCGGGGACAGGCGCAGCGTGCCGGGGGCCATCCGTACGCCGATGGGGGCGCTCCTCGCGGTCCGGCCCGGCGCGGCGGCACTCGATGCGGCGGTGGGCCGCTCGTTGCGGCCGGTGGCGGAGTCCCACATGGTCGGGGCGGGTGCGGTGAGGACGGCCTGTCCGGCGCGGTCGCGGCCGGTGATGTTGCCGGTGGTGTCGGCGGTGAGGGTGACGCCTCGGGTGATGGTGGTCAGGTCGAGGGTGGCCAGCTTCGGGTGCCGGGCGGCCTGGCGGTTCTTGACGACGAAGACGTGGGAGAAGCCGCCCTCGCCGGTGACCCGGACGGTGAGGTCGATGCCGGGCAGCACCTCGGGGTAGGTGGCGGTGGGCCCGGACAACGTGGGCGCGGGCAGCGCCATCGGCGCGGTGAGCGACAGCGCGCGGTCGCCGCTCGTCAGTTCGGCGAGCGGGCCGGTGCCGCCGGGGGAGAGCCGGACCTGGTTCGTGGTCACGGTCGGGGTGATGCTGCCGTCGGGGTGGCGGACCAGGGTCGGGTCGAGGCTGCGCCACTTCCCGTCGACGCGGGTGCGGGTCGGCACGGCGGTCTGGGTCAGCTCGACGGTGCCGTCGGGGCGGGCGGTCACGGTGGAGGTGGAGCTGCCGGCGGCGGTCGCCTCGACGGGCCGGCCCGTGCGTCGCGCCTCGGCCATGGCCCGGTCCACGCCGAGCGGGCCAGCGGCCGGCCTCTCGACGGGTGCCACAGGGGCTGCGGCGGCGGCCGGCGGGGCGGCCAGGGCGATGGCCGCGCCCGCCGCGACGACACTCGTCGCGACGACCGACCCGATCGCCTTCACCCCGGTTGTCCTGATAGAAGGGCTGTTCAAGGGCATGGAGTGGTTTCTCCCCCGTGCGTGTGTCCGGCGGACGCGGAATCGCGTCCGGTGGGCGGGCACAGTGAATCAGCCCGCGCGACCACGGGGAACGCCGAACATCACACCGGGTTGTCCCTTTCGGACTCCCTGTGGCGCATTTGATCCGCGCGCCACCCTCCTATCGTTACCTTGCCGTGACCTCCGGCCTGAGTGGACGTGAAACATTGTTCGCGCCACGTGGGTGCTCGTTCGGGCACGCTGCGTGGCTTTCTGTCTTCTGTGGAGTGGAGCGCGCATGGTCGGGCACGGGGGAACACGCCTGTTGACTGGACCGAGACGGTTGGTCGCGGTGGTCGTGTCGACGGCGCTGGTGGCGGGGTTGTGGTCGGGCACGCCGGCCGCCGCGAAGCCGAAGGGCGAGGGCGCGGCGAAGCCGCCCGCGACGTCACCGGGCCCGTCGGTGAAGGGCGTCAAGCCGATGCCGACGCGGTTCGTCACGCCGCGCGACGACGCGAAGTCGACCCACCGCCCCGCACGGACGGTGTGGCCGGCCGCCGCGTCGGCGCAGGTCGAGTTGGGGACACCGCAGGCGTTGTCGGCGGGGTCGCCGAAGGCGCGGGCGGCGGGCACGCCGGTGTGGGCGCAGCCGGTGGCTGTCAAAAGCGGACAATCCTCCGGGCCGAAGCGGCTCGCGGTGACGGTGGCCGGCCGCAAGGCCGCCGAGGCGGCCGGCGTCGACGGCGTGCTGCTGTCGGTGACGCCGGACCGGTCGTCGGGCGCGGCGCGGGTCGGCGTGGACTACGCGGGCTTCGCGGAGGCGTTCGGCGGCAACTACGGGTCGCGGCTGCGGCTGGTCCGGCTGCCCGAGTGCGCGCTGACCACGCCGAAGGCGGCGGCGTGCCGCACGGCGCAGCCCCTGGCGTCCACCAACGACCCGGCGGCGCGGACCGTCTCGGCCGAGGTGCCGATGACCGCCTCGGCGTCCGGCGCGCGCGTGGTGCTGGCGGCGGTGGCCGCAGCCGGCGAGGAGGGCGGCAACGGCGGCACCTACGCGGCCACCGACCTCAAGCCGTCCGGCTCGTGGACCGGCGGCGGGAACACGGGCTCGTTCACGTACTCGTATCCGGTGACGGTGCCGCCGGCGGCGTCGGACCTGGTGCCCACGGTGGCCCTCTCCTACGACTCGGGCAGCGTCGACGGGCAGACCGCGTCGACGAACGCCCAGTCGTCGTGGGTGGGTGACGGATGGTCGACGCCCCGCTCGTACGTGGAGCAGACCTTTGCCTCCTGCATGGACGATCCGGGCGGCAGCGCCTCGCCGGTCAAGACCTACGACCGCTGCTACGACGGGCCGATCCTGACCCTGTCGCTGAACGGGTCGTCGACGTCGCTGGTGTGGGACGCGGGCAACAGCGAGTGGAAGCCGGAGTCGGACAACGGCGAGGTGATCACCCACGTCGTGAACTCGAACAACGGCACCGGCACCTACAACACCGACTACTGGCGGGTGACGCTGCGCGACGGCACGGTGTACGAGTTCGGCCGTAACCGCCTGCCGGGCTGGACGTCGGGCAAGGCCGAGACGAAGTCGGTCGACCACACGCCGGTGTATTCGCCGCACTCGGGGAACCCGTGCTACAACTCGGCCGGGTTCTCCTCGTCGGTGTGCACGATGGCCTACCGGTGGAACCTCGACTACGTCAAGGACGTCCACGGCAACGCGATGGCCTACTACTACCAGCAGGCCACCAACTTCTACGGCCGCAACAAGGGCGCCACCGACGTGTCGTACGTGCGGGACAGCAACCTGGCGCGCATCGACTACGGCTTCACCGGCGACAACGCCTACGGCACCGTGCCGAACCGGGTGGTGTTCACCACCGGCGACCGCTGCCTGTCGGGGACGTGCCAGCCGCTGAACTCGGCCAACAAGGCGAACTGGCCGGACGTGCCGTTCGACCTGATCTGCAACTCCGGCACCGACTGTGACGACTGGAGCCCGTCGTTCTTCTCGACGGTCCGCCTGACGTCCATCGAGGCGCAGCAGTACAACACGGCCACGTCGGCGTACGAGGCGGTCGACTCGTACGCCCTGTCGCACACCATGCCGGCCACCGGCGACGGCACCTCCCCGACGCTGTGGTTGACGTCGATCGCCCGCACCGGCCACGACACGAGCGCGGGCGGCTCGACGGCGGTGATCACCCTGCCGTCGGTGTCGTTCACCGGGGTCAAGCTGGCCAACCGGGTCGACACCACCGGCGGGCTGCCGAACTTCTACCGGCAGCGCATCAACACGATCACCACCGAGACCGGCTCGGTGATCTCCCCGAGCTACGAGCTGCCGGCGCCGTGCACCGCGCCGGTGACGACCGCCCCGGCCACCAACACCAAGTCGTGCTACCCGGTCTACTGGACCCCCGACGGGTACGTGAACCCGAAGCTGGACTGGTTCCACAAGTACGCGGTCACCCGCGTCACCTCCACCGACCCGACCGGCGGGGCACCGGCGCTGTCGACCAGCTACAGCTACCTCGGAGGGGCGGCCTGGCGCTACGACGAGAACGAGGTCGTCAAGGCCAAGTACCGCACCTACGGGCAGTTCCGTGGCTACGCCAAGGTGCGCACCTTCAGCGGAGACGGCGTCAACGACCGCCGCACGCAGTCCGAGGTCGCCTACCACCGCGGCATGAGCAAGAACAACTCCACCACCGTGGTCAACCTGACCGACTCGGCCGGCGGCGTCCACGAGGACATCGACGAACTCGCCGGCAGGGAGCTGGAGACGATCCAGTATCTCGGTGAGGGCGGCCGGGTCGACTCCTCCACCATCACCTCCTACTGGATGTCCGGGGCCACCGCCACCCGCTCGCGCACCGGCCTGTCGGCCCTGACCGCACAGTGGGTCGCGCCGATCAAGACGTACGCGCGGCAGGCGGTGACCAGCGGCGCGTCGCTGACCTGGCGCTACACGGCCAGCGACAACAGCTACGACGCCAACACCGCCAGCGCCACCTTCGGCGAGCTGAAGCACACCTACACCTACACGGTGCCGGTCAACACCGCGTACGACCAGTGCACCAGCTACACGTACGCCCCGGTCAACGCGGGCGCGAACCTGGCCGGGCTGGTCAGCCAGACCGAGACGGTGTCGGTCGCGTGCGGCGGCTTCACCCAGGGCAGCCCCGCCTCCGCACCGGGCAGCGTCAACACGCTGACCGCCCCGGCGACGGTGAATCGGCCGGCGCAGGTGGTCAAGGTCGAGCGGAACTTCTACGACGACCCGACGTTCGCCACCACGTTCCCGCAGGCCGCCGCCCCGACCAAGGGCGACGTCACTCTGACCCAGGTCGCCAGGGACCACACCGGCGGCGCCTACGTCTGGCAGACGAGCGCGAAGACCACCTACGACACGTACGGCCGCGTCGTCGACGAGTACGACGCCAAGAACAACAAGACCAGCACCGGCTACACCATGAACGCCGTCAACCTGGTCACCGGGACGTCGACGACCAATGCGCTGCTCCAGACGTCGTCGGCCACGATCAACCCGAAGCGCGGCGGCATGCTCACCAGCACCGACGCCAACAGCGTGGTGACCCGGCAGCAGTACGACGCCCTCGGCCGCGCCACCGCCGTCTGGCTGTACAACCGGGCGACCAGCAGCAACGCCAACCAGAAGTTCACCTACACGGTGTCCAAGACCGGCGTGACGGCGGTGACCAGCCAGAAGCTCAACAACTCCAACGGCTACCAGACCTCGATCACCCTCTACGACGCCCTGCTGCGCAGCCGGCAGACGCAGACGGTCACCCCGCAGGGCGGCCGGATGATCACCGACACGTTCTACGACACCCGGGGCTGGACCAGGGCGTCCTACAACGGCTGGTGGGACGACGCGACCACGCCCGCGGTCACCACGCCGGTGTCGGCGGCGACCCTCGGCAAGCAGGTGCCCCACCAGACCTTCACCACCTACGACGGCCTCGGCCGCGCCATCGTCACCACGGCGGCGAAGAACGGCGTCACCGTCTCCACCACCACGACGATCCACGCCGGAGACCGCACCACGGTCGTGCCGCCTACGGGTGGCGTGGTCAAGGCCACCGTCACCGACCCGCTGGGCCGGGAGAAGGAGCTGCACGAATACCAGGCACGCCCGACAGTGACCACCCCGGCGGACACCTTCACCGGCGACTTCACCGTCACCGGCGGCACCGCCACGACCAGCACGTACGGCTACGACAGCCGCGGCAACCAGGCGACGCTCACCGACGCCGACAACAACGTGTGGACCTCGACCTACAACCTGCTCGGCCAGGTCGTGGCGAAGTCCGACCCCGACGCCGGCAACAGCAGCATGGTCTACGACGCCAACGGCAACCTCGTCCAGTCCACCGACGGCCGCGCCAAGACCCTGTCGTTCACCTACGACGCCCTCGACCGCAAGACCGGCGAGTACGCTGCCACCGTGGCCAGCCAGTCGTCGGCGAATCAGCGAGCCGCCTGGGTGTACGACAACAGCAACGCCGTCGCCGGGGTCACCAACGCCGCCGGCAAGCTCACCACCACCATCGCCTACCGCGACGGCCAGCCCTTCACGACCCAGCAGAAGGCGTTCAACGTCTTCGGCAGCAGCCTCGGGCAGACCGTCACCATTCCCGCCACCGAGGGCACCCTCGGCGGCTCGTACGTCTTCGGGCACTCGTACACCTCGGTGCTGGGCCTGCCGCTGACCGACACGTACCCGGCCAAGGGCAGCCTGCCCGCCGAGACCGTCCTGCACGGCTACTCCGGCGTGCTGGACCTGCCCACCACCCTCGCGGGCCTCGCCGCCTACACCACCGGCGTCACCTACGACGCCTGGGGCCGGGTCAACCAGCAGAGTGTCGGCACCGCCACCAGCGCCGCCTACGTCACCAACACCTACGACACCCACACCAGCCGGCTGACCAACCAGCTCGTCACCCGCTCCACGGCCACCCCGGCCACCGTCGACGAGCAGGAGTACAGGTACGACCTGGTCGGCAACATCACCCGCAAGACCAGCAAGCGCCTCGGGGTCACCACCCCGGCCGAGACCCAGTGCTACGGCTACGACGGCCTCGCCCGCCTCACCGACGCGTGGACCGCCACCGACGCCTGCGCCACCACGCCGACCAACGCCGACAAGACCATGGTCGGCAACACCGTCGGCGCCGGCAGTGCCTACTGGACCACCTGGACCATCGACCCGATCGGCAACCGCACCCAGCAGGTCGAGCACAACCTGACCGGCGGCACCGACACGACCACCACCTACACCTACGACGGCAACGGGCAGAACAAGCCCCACACCCTGACCTCCACCGCCACCAGCGGCGGGGCGACCGGGAGCACCTCCTACACGTACGACGCCGCCGGCAACACCACCGGCCGCAACGCCGCCCAGGGCAACCAGACCCTCGCCTGGGACGATGCCGGCAAGCTGACCAGCGTCACCGGCGGCACCAGCGGCAACAACACCTTCACCTACGACGCCGACGGCAACCTGTTGCTCCAGAGGGAACCCGGCAAGACCACCCTCTACCTGCCGGGGCAGCAGCTCACCCTCAACACCGCCACCAACGCCGTCGACGGCAACCGCTACCACGACCTGCCGGGCGGCGGCAGTTGCATCCGCTCCGGCAGCGGCACGGCCTACACCTTCGCCGTCGCCGACCACCAGGGCACCCCCACCCTGTACCTCGACAACACCGCGCAGAACCCCACCTGGCGGCAGTACACGCCGTACGGGGCGGCCCGGGGTGCGGCGGTGGCCGTTCCCGACAACCGTGGCTTCCTCAACAAGCCGATCAGCCCGACCGGGCTCACCATCGTTGGCGCCCGCGCCTACGACCCGGTCATCGGACGCTTCGCCTCCGTCGACTCGCTTCAGGACACCGGCCAACCACAACAGTGGAACGGCTACTCCTACGCCAACAACACCCCGGTCACGTCCAGCGACCCCACGGGGCTCATCCCGTCGGATTGCCTGGAGTTTGACTGTCGAGGATATGATCCGCGCCCCATCAAGCCAGGTGACAAAAAGCGTGGTGCTGGCGGTTGCGTTGGTGGATGCGGAACGCGGAAGAATATCGACTGGGGAAATCGGAATGGAAGGTCCTCCACGAAGGCAGGACGCAAGAAGGTGATCAAAGCGCCGGATCTTGTGCTTGCTTTCATGGGTGGCAGTGGTGGCAATTACAGATTCACCGATGGTGACTACTTTGCGGAGCAAGTGCGTAAGGATCCCTTCCTTCAGCAGAGCATGTCAGGGGTTACGGGTCAGGTGTATTCCGGGGCGCGTCAGGGTGTGTTCGGCAAGAGTCTTGGAGATTCGGAAAACTTGCCGACGGCTGCCAAGGAGTTCTTCGTCATCGCGGAATATTTGTACTACTGCGCTCAGGCTGGCCAATGTCGTGATAGGGGATCGCAGCCTGGCAACCTGGAAGTTGCCATGCTTGGCTCCTACCGCGTCAAGTGGCAGGCGAGCAATGTGAAGCTCAACGGCGAAGCCGATGTAGAGTTGGTCATTGTCAATCATACGACCGTGGCTTCGATGACCAGGCCGCCATTTATTGGCTACACGGATACCTGGAACAAGATGACGGGCGGCGGTGGGGAGTCTCTTCCGACGCAGACTCAGACGATCGTGCTTCACGCCAAGATTCCTGCGGCCCCGCGCTCGGGTCCTCCGCCGGTCATCTGCCGGAATGCTATTTCGGGTAACGGAAGGTGCTGATTGCTCACTGATGGAAAAATGGCGAGGAGGCGGCCGATGCTTGTTCTCATCGGCACCTCCTTGCTGCTGTTGATCTGTTGTGGCACGTTCGGTCGAACCATGTGGCCGCCAGTGCAAGTCGAGGCCTTGTGCGGAACGTTCGAATCGCAATTCAACGGGTCGATCACTTTTGCCTCAGATGGTTCATTCTCGGCTTCTAACATCACATTCGGCCGGAATGCCGCTGCCGAATTGGAGAGGATTTCTGGTACTGGCGAGCTGGAGCTGGAGCGAAGCCTGACTGCCAGCACCGAGGCAACGCTGGTGATGAAGGAGGCAAGGGCTCGTGTGGGGCTGGAGGTGGAACGCGGTTGGCGGGGTGAGGTCATACTGTGGCAATACGTCGATGATCCCGACAGCGGCGAGCGGGAAACCTTCCGGCGCACGTCTTCCTGCTGACACGTTATGCGTGGGCGGTGGGAGGTGGGTACAGGGATCTACACGAGCGAGGGCTGATGCACCGTCGCGGCGGGTGGAGCAGGTGATGACCATCGGCAAGATCAGTGCCTCACTCATGTTGGTGGCTTGTTTGGCCGTGGGTGCCCTTGTCGGTGCCTGCGGCCAGGCTTCGCCGCCGATCCTGGCGGAGGAGGTGACCGGAGAATGGTGTTCGGGCAGTGGCGATCTTTTGACCGTCGAGGCCGGCGGGAAGTTCGAACTCGTCAGGTTGTCACCTGACTTCTTCGCGGTCCTGCACGAGGATGACGAGTTCGTCGACGGCTACCTCCTCGACCGGGACTATGGGGGCGTGCAACCCGAAGCAGGTAATGGCAGCTGGACCTTCGGCGAAACTGCGACGTCGCCCCGGGTCCGCCTGGAGTTCGACAAGCTTGGATCATCCGTGAACCCGCCGTCCGGTGAGCTGATCGTTCGTAGGACGGATGAAGGGGAGGTCGGGCTCTTCGGGTACGAGAGCGACCCCGACGAGGGCTATACCGTGAGGTTCCTCAAGTGCTGACATCCGGACTGTCAACGTGCGGCGTGTTCGTTCGACGCGATCGGCGGGCGTCCGGGGTGCTGTGCGCTTGATCCGGGCGGTGTTCGACACGAGCTTCTGGAGCGCCGACATCCGTGAACGCGAGCTGCGGATGTGGGCCGGTCTGGCCCTGTCGGGTATCGCGTGCGGAACGTGGTCGTTTCGATCCTGCTGATGATGGCGGCGGTGGGAACGTTCCTGCTGCTGTCCACCCTGGTCAGTCTCTATCCGGGCACCGGGACAGTGGTTCGGGGGCCGGGCGACCGGGCCGTGCAGGCCACGGGCGGGGCGTGCGCGCGGGTCGGCCCGATCAGCGGGTACGGCTTCGGGTACTGGTGGGGACTGCGATTCCATCCTGCGGGACGGTGACGGAGCAACGCGCGTGGTCCGGGTGGGTCCCTCCGTCCTGACCCCTGACGACCTGGGCCGGACTGTGGAGATCAGGGAAAGCTGCCGTGACGGCGACTGCGAGTACGGCAGGGCCACCAACCAGTGGCTGGAGGGCCTGCTGTTGGCCGTCGGCAAGCTGGGCTGGTTGCTGATGATCATCCTTGGCGGGAGCGCCGTCGTTGCCGTCGTCAGGGCTGTCCTTGGTGCGCCCAGGTACCTTCGGCTGCACGGCCGCCTGTTCCCCCGCAAGGCAGACGGGTCCGCCGGGTAGAGCGACGGATGCTCTGTGCCGTGCTCATTCTGACGATCGATGTGGGGACCGGCACCGGAGCCCGCCCCCGTACACGGAGGTGTCATCGTGGGGCGAGCGGTTGTGGCAGTCTCCTTCGGACTGCTCCTGATCGTGACGGGTCTGGCTCTCGCGGCCGACTACCGGGGCATCGCGGCCCGGCACATCGAGCTGGCCCAACGCCTCGTGCGCCCGATCGGTCTCAGCGGAAGGATGAGGCGAGCCGACGAGCGACCTCGGGATCGCTTCATCCTGTTCGACCGGGCCTTCGGGATGTTGATGGTGCTGCTGGGTGTGGTGGCCTTGACCGGCGGCGCGTACCTGCTCGCGTCGCAGGCATGAGCGTGCCCAGTCGGGGGAGGCCGTCCTCGGCGATCACCTGGCTCCTGGCGATTTTCGTCGTGATGTTCATCGACGAAGGCGAGAGCGCGCGGGCAGTCTCGGGGAAGGCGACGGGTCGACCGTCCGCCGGCGGCGGCCGGACAGGGGGACCGTGGTGAGCCGGACCTCTCCCGAGGAGACCGCGGCGATCCAGCGCGAGCAGATCGCCGCGTACGAGCGACGCGGGCCGTTCTGGGGTCGGCTGACGCAGCTCGGGGTGGCGGTCGCCTGCGCCGTGGCCATCGTCGTCTCGTGGCTGGTGTTCAACACGATGACGGGCTTCTATTCGGGCACGGGGATGGTGAAATCCACCCCGGCAGAGCGTCCGGCGCAGGCCACGGTGGGGGAGTGCCGGCGGGTCGGGCCGGTCAGCGGCGACGGCTTCGGCTACTGGTGGCAGTGCGCGGTGACCGTCCGGACCGGCGACGGGCGCGAGGTGCGGATCGTCACCCGCAACTCCGCCGTCACCCCGGCAGACCGGGGCGGGCCGGTCGACTTCCGGGAGGCGTGCTTCGGCAAGGGCAACACCGACTGCCGGTACGGCCGGCCGGTGTCCCGGGTGTGGGCGCTGGCCGTGACGATCCTGGGCATGGTGCGGGTCGCGCTGACCATCATGTTGATCCTCGGCGTCTGGTATTCCCTGCTCCGATCGGTCCTCGGCGTTCCGCGCTACTACGCCCGGCTGAACCGCCGCGAGGCGCGGCGCAACAGGGTCGTGCCGCTGCCCGTCATCCTGACGAAACGCCCCGACCCCTACCCTGGGCCGACGAGCCCGTGCCTGCGGATCACCTTCACCTGTCCCGACGGTCCCTTCGCGGAGTTGTACCGGTCGACCGGGCCGCGGCTGCTGCTCGCCGGTGTCGAGGTGTCTGTGCCCGGCTGGGGCAGCCACGAGTTCGCGGTGCCCGCCGGCCCGAGCAGCGTGCGGGTCGTCGTGCCCTTCGGCGGCACCGACGACTTCGCCGTGGCCGAGCACGAGGTCACGGTCGGCGTGGGCGAGACCGTGGAACTGGAGTACGTGGCCCCGACGGTGCTCGGCCTCTCGGGCAGGATCCGCGTGACGGGGCACACCGGGTAGCGGCCCGGGTCGAGACGAGGCCGGGCCGGCCACCCGCGGCGGGGCAACCGGAAGCACTCCTACACTTACGACGCTGCCGGCAACAGGGGTGGTTACATTGTCGAAGAGGTGGCCCTACGCGGTGGGGTTGGCGTGCCTCCTGGTTCTGGCTTGCTGTTGGGTCAGCGTGGGGCACTTCGTCTGGCCTCCTGTCGGCGAAGAGGCGCTCTGTGGTGCATGGCGTGCATCCACCGGAAGCCGGATTGACGTAAGGCGGGAAGGCTCTTTCTCGGCCGTGGATGTGCCCTTCGCGGATTCGGCGATCTCCGGCAGCGGTTCATGGGAGTTCGGGCAAGGCGCGTCGGTCGAGGGTGTGCTGACACTGCGCTTCGAGCAGGCTCGCGCCAGCCTGGAGGTCAGAACTCGTCGGGACCTGAGCGGAGCCCTGCGCCTGCTGGTGAACGATCCCGAGAGCGACGAAGAGGAGCTGCAGTATCTGAAAGAAGGTGACTGTGGACTCGAATCGCGTTGAGCCGTTCTCAGGCTGGCTTTCATCTAGGGGTGCCGTGCTAAAGCACCTTCCGTGGGTCCCCGTTGCCGTGGTCATGATGGTGGTGTCCGGCTGTCAATGGATCGTCCCGGGTGACTCGGTCTATGCTGTCGGCGTCGCGCGGATCGGTCAACGGATACATGTTCTCGCGCCGCTCTGCGAGGGCGAGCGGATCGAGGGCGTGGAGGTCTATGACAATGATGCGGCCTCGAAGCAGACGGCCGCTGCGATCGCCGAAGCTGGCTTCACGTACTGGGAGGTCGAGCAACCGCGGACCGAAGCGGTGGCGAAGGGAGCCATCATTATCGGTGTGGAGGAGGCGTTCGCACGGGTGATTGTTGCGGCGGGTAGTCGCGGTCCACTACCGGACGTCGCTGGCCTCGAACTTACCGTACGCCGGGGTGATGCCGAGCATGTCGTTTCCGATGTGTTCCGAGCGGCGGCGGTGCCGTCCTATGCGGCGGATGCGGACCCCGGCGGTGTGGAGTTCGTTTACCACCAGGGAGCCCGGTCGGAGAAGATGCTGACCCCTGCTGAGATCGTCAAGGAATCGGGGTGTGCATTCGACAAGGTGGCCTGACGATATTCTGGGGAATTGGCGGTCGCCGTGTGGAAGGTGTCGTGCAAGCGAAATGCAACGAAAGCGGAAGTTCGTTGTTGTTGGCGGCGTGGTCCTGCTGTTGATCTGCTGCGGCACGTTCGGTCGCACTGTCTGGCCGCCAGTCCAGGTCGAAGCCCTGTGCGGCACGTTCGAGTCGCAGTTGAAGGGGTCGATCAGTTTCGCGTCGGACGGTTCGTTCTCGGCTTCTAACATCACATTCGGCCGGAACGCCGCTGCCGAATTGGAGAGGATTTCTGGTACGGGCGAGCTGGAGCTGGAGCGAAGCCTGACCGCCAGCACCGAGGCAACGCTGGTGATGAAGGATGCAAGGGCCCGTGTGGGGCTGGAGGTGGAACGCGGTTGGCGGGGCGAGGTCATACTGTGGCGATACGTCGATGATCCCGACAGTGGCGAGCGGGAAACCTTCCGCCGCACATCGTCCTGCTGACGCTACTGATGCGCTGGATCAAGCCCGTTCTGGCTTGTCGGTCATTTGCGGCGATGGTCTTCGAAAGGCTTCGGAATTGGATAACGCGAACGTCCCGAGCCGGGACTGGGTGTGCAACTACTATTCTATCGGGCTGCCTCTGGGGGAAGGGCAGGGAGACGTGGCTGCGTTGCTGCGCCACGTCGCTGACTCGATCGACGCGCTGCGGGCCGACGGAAGCGTCGAAATCCTCGGCCTGAACTACAGTGCCGGCGAAGTGAACGAGTTCGGCGAGTGGCCGAGAATGGTCGTCTTCTACGCGGTCGAGGGCTGAGGCGCGGTCGGGGTCTGATCGCTCTCCCGGTGCCCGGCCGGCCGACGAGCCGATCCTGAGCATGGGTGCTGCCCACTGGCGATGGATCGGACCCCGCGACTACGGTGGACGGTGCGGCACTCTTCGTGCTCAAGAAGTGACAGCAGGATCCTTTGTGGTGGCGTGCGGAGCCCGTCGTCGTGGCGGTGCCACGACGCAGGGCGGCAGGCTTGACCGCGATGATCGCGTCGCGCTGCCGACCGCACCTGTGGAAAGGAGCGACGGACATGGGCTACGGGATGCGGTTCAGCTACTGCATGCTTCCGGACTATCCGCTCGCCGACGCGTTGGACATGATCAAGGCTGCCGACGAACTGGGGTTCTACGCCTGCTACTCGGTCGACGAGACCTGGCACAAGGACCTCTGGGTGCTGTTCGCGGCGGCAGCCGACAAGACCCGGCGGATCCGGTTCGGACCCAACGTGACCCACGTCTTCCTGCGCGAGCCGACGCTGATCTGCCAGCAGGCCGCGACGCTCGACGAGCTTACCGACGGGCGCGTCGAACTCGTCGTGTCGACCGGAAACTTCGGCCTGCTGGCGCAGTACGGCATCGACTGGGCCAACCAGAAGCCGCTGTCGCGGCTCAAGGAGGCCCTTCACGTGATGCGGACGTTCCTCGCCGACGGCACGATCACGTTCGAGGGCGAGTTCTTCCGCTACAACGGCCTCTACACGTTCGCGCGCCCCGTTCAGGAGCAGATCCCGATCAAGCTTGGCGGAATGAGGGGGCCGCGTTCGTTCGAGGTGGCGGGCGAGCTCGCCGAGGGCCTGCACCATGCGCTGTCGTACTCGCGGGAGGCCTACGACTACATGGCCGAGCACGTCCGCGTCGGTGCCGAGCGCGCGGGCCGCGACTGGCGCGAGCTCGACATCGGCGCGTGGGTCGTGACCGTCGTGTCGGAGGACTCCGCGGCGGCCAAGCGCGCCGCGCGCATCCTGGTCGCCTTCTACGTCTCGTCGATGCCCGAGGAGCAACTCGCCCGCCACGGCATCGACGCGGCGGAGTTGCAGCCGGTGGTGGACGCCCTGAGCGCCGGCGACATCGCCTCGGCGGTCGAGCGCTTCCGCCCGGAGTACGCCGAGAAGCTCTCGATCGCCGGCACGCCGGAGGAGTGCGTCGAGAAGATCAAGGCGGACATCCAACCGTCGGGTGTCAACCACATGATCCTCGCGCTCGCCGACGCGGCGCTCGTGAAGCTGTTCTCCGGGGAGGACGTCCCGAACGTCCCGGACATCAAGGGCCAACTGCGCCTCGTGGCTGAGCGGATGATGCCGGCGTTCGCGCCCGAACTTCCCTGAACGGGGTGCCACCACCGCGCCCCTGGACCGCCGTCCAGGGGCGTCCCTCGCCTGGTCAGTCGCGGCGCAGCCAGAGCACGCCCAGCGGCGGCACCCGCAGCGCCACCGACGCCGGCAGCCCGTGCCACGGCACGCCCTGCGCGTGCACCTCGCCCAGGTTGCCCACCCCCGAGCCGCCGTAGTGGTGGGCGTCGGTGTTGAGCACCTCCGTCCACGTCCCGGCGGCGGGCAGCCCGACCCGGTAGTCCTCCAGCGGCCGCGCCGAGAAGTTCGCCACGCACACCAGCGTCGCGCCGTCGGGGGCGATCCGCACGAACGACACCGTGTTGTGGGTGACGTCGTCGCCGGCGATCCAGCGGAACCCGGCCGGCGTGGTGTCCTGCGCCCACAGCGCCGGGGTGTCCCGGTAGACGCGGTTGAGGTCGCCGACGAGGCGCTGCACGCCGGCCCGCGCGGGGTCGTGCAGCAGGTACCAGTCGAGGCCGCGCTCCTCGCTCCACTCCCGGTCGTCGCCCAGCTCGCAGCCCATGAACAGCAGTTGCTTGCCCGGGTGCGCCCACATGTACGCCAGCAGCGCCCGCGCGTTGGCCAGCTGCTGCCAGGTGTCCCCGGGCATCTTCGCGACGAGGGAGCCCTTGCCGTGCACCACCTCGTCGTGGCTGATCGGCAGCACGTAGTTCTCGCTCCACGCGTACGCCAGCGAGAAGGTGAGCTGATGGTGGTGGTGCTGGCGGTAGATGGGGTCCTTCGACGTGTAGAGCAGGGTGTCGTGCATCCAGCCCATGTTCCACTTGAACCCGAAGCCGAGCCCGCCGTCGGCGGTGGGCCGGGTCACTCCCGGCCACGCCGTCGACTCCTCGGCGATCATCACCACCCCGGCGTGGTGCTTGTAGACAGTGGCGTTGACCTCCTGCATGAAGGCGATCGCCTCCAGGTTCTCCCGGCCGCCGTGCACGTTGGGGGCCCACTGCCCCTCGGGCCGGGAATAGTCGAGATAGAGCATCGACGCCACCGCGTCGACCCGCAACCCGTCGATGTGGAACTCGTCGCACCAGTACAGCGCGTTGGCGACGAGGAAGTTGCGCACCTCGCGGCGGCCGAAGTCGAAGACGTACGTGCCCCAGTCGGGGTGCTCGCCGCGGCGCGGGTCGGGGTGCTCGTAGAGCGGGGTGCCGTCGAAGCGGGCCAGCGCCCACTCGTCCTTGGGGAAGTGTGCGGGCACCCAGTCCAGGATCACCCCGATGCCGGCGTTGTGCAGCGTGTCGACGAGGTGCCGGAAGTCGTCGGGGTTTCCGAACCGGGACGTCGGCGCGTAGTAGCCGGTGACCTGGTAGCCCCAGGAGCCGCCGAACGGGTGCTCCATCACGGGCAGGAACTCCACGTGGGTGAAGCCCAGCTCCGTCACGTACGCGGTGAGCTGTTCGGCCAGCTCCCGGTAGCCGAGGCCGGGCCGCCACGAGCCGAGGTGCACCTCGTACACGCTCATCGGCTCCTGGTGCGGCTGCCGCCGCGCCCGGCGGGCGAGCCAGTCGTCGTCGGTCCACTCGTACGCCGAGCGGTGCACCACCGACGCGGTGGCCGGCGGCACCTCCGCGTACGCGGCGAGGGGGTCGGCCTTGTCCCGCCACCGCCCGTCGGCGCCCAGCACCCGGTACTTGTACTTCGCGCCGGCCGGCACGTCGGGCACCAGGATCTCCCACACGCCGCTGGAGCCCAGCGACCGCATCGGCCAGCCGTCGTCGGGGTTCCAGCCGGTGAAGTCGCCGACGACCCGCACGCCGCGCGCGTTGGGCGCCCACACGGCGAACGCGACGCCCGCGTCGAGCACCCGCGCGCCGAGGGCCTCCCACAGCCGCTCGTGCCGGCCCTCGCCGATCAGGTGCAGGTCCAGCTCGCCGAGGGTGGGCAGGTGCCGGTACGGGTCGTCGCGCAGCGCGCCGTCGACGTCGACCCGGTAGTCCAGCACGGTGCCCGGCAGGACGACCTCGAACACGCCCGCGTCGTGGACCCGGGTCATCGGGTACCGCTGCCCGCCGACGACGGCGCTCACCCGCCGGGCGCCCCGGCGCAGCGTGCGGATCGTGGTGCGCCCGTCGGCGGGGTGCGCGCCGAGCACGGCGTGCGGGTCGTGCGCGGTGCCGGCGATCAGCTCGTCCATCGTGGCTCGTCCTTGTCAGCAGCAGCAACGGCGTCGGTGGTGGGGGCGGTGTCTGCGGTGGCGGGCCGGCGCACGGTGAACACGTGCGCGGGCTGGAGGTACGGGTCGAGCCGCACGGCGTTGCGCTGCCCCCAGTCGTAGACCGCGCCGGTCAGCTCGTCGTGCACGGTGAACCGGTCGGCCCAGTCGAGGCCCAGCGCCGGCATGTCCAGGGTGGTGTTGCCCCACTGCACGGTCTGCGAGTCGAACGAGCAGACCACGAGCACCGTGTTTCCGGTGTCGGGGTCGTGCTTGGACCAGCACAGCAGCGCCGGGTTGTCGATGTCGTGGAAGACGAGGTTGCGCAGCCGGTGCAGGGCCGGGTTGTCGCGCCGGACCCGGTTGAGGGTGGCGATGAACGGGGCCAGTGACCGCCCCTGCGCCTGCGCGCCGGCCCAGTCGCGGGGCCGCAGCTCGTACTTCTCGTTGTCGAGGTACTCCTCCGCGCCGGGGCGGGCCACGTGCTCGAACAGCTCGTAGCCGGCGTACATGCCCCAGGAGGGGCTCAGCAGCGCCGCCAGGACCGCCCGGATCTTGAACATCGGCGGGCCGCCGTGCTGCAACGACTCGTGCAGGATGTCGGGCGTGTTGGGCCAGAAGTTGGGCCGCATGTGGTCGGCGGAGGCGACCAACTCCTCGCAGTACTCCCGCATCTGCGCGGCCGTCGTGCGCCAGGTGAAATAGGTGTACGACTGCGTGAAGCCGATCTTGCCGAGCCCGTTCATGATCGCCGGCCGGGTGAACGCCTCGGCGAGGAACAGCACGTCCGGGTCGACCTTCTTCACCTCGGCGATCAGCCAGTGCCAGAAGTCGAATGGCTTCGTGTGCGGGTTGTCCACCCGGAAGATCCGGATGCCCTCGCCGACCCAGTGCAGCACCACCCGCAGGATCTCCGCCCGGATGCCCTCGGGGTCGTTGTCGAAGTTCAGCGGGTAGATGTCCTGGTACTTCTTCGGCGGGTTCTCCGCGTACGCGATGCTGCCGTCGGCCCGGGTGGTGAACCACTCCGGGTGCTCGGTGACCCACGGGTGGTCCGGCGCGCACTGCAGGGCGAGGTCCAGCGCCACCTCCAGGCCCTGCTCGGCGGCGGCGGCGACGAAGTCGCGGAAGTCCTCCAGCGTGCCCAGATCGGGGTGGATGGCGTCGTGGCCGCCCTCGGCCGCGCCGATCGCCCACGGCGAGCCCACGTCGTCGGGCCCGGCGGTGAGCGCGTTGTTGCGGCCCTTGCGGTTGACCCGGCCGATCGGGTGGATCGGCGGAAGGTAGAGCACGTCGAAGCCCATCGCCGCGACGCCGGGCAGCCGGTCCATCGCGGTGGCGAAGGTGCCGGAGCGGGCCGGGGCGTCCACGGTCGCCGGGATCGCCCCCTCGGAGCGGGGGAAGAACTCGTACCAGGCGGAGAAGAGTGCCCGGGGGCGGTCCACCCACAGCCGGTGCTCGTCGCCGGTGGTGACCAGCTCGCGGACCGGATGCGCCCAGAGCAGGTCGGCCAGGTCGAGGGCCGGGGCGACGCGGGCGGGCAGTTCCCGGCCGTCGTCGTCCAGCGCGGCCACCGCCGCCTTGACCCGCGCCACGTCGCCCGCCGGCACCACGGCCAGGGCGGCGGTCAGCACGCGTACGCCCTCGGCCAGGTCGTTGGCCAGCTCCGCCGCGCCCTGCCCGGCGGCGATCTTCTTGGTGACCGCGTTCTGCCAGGTCAGGTACGGGTCCTGGAACGCCTCGACGGTGAAGGTCCACTCGCCGACGGCGTCGGGGCGGATGGTGGCGTGCCACCGGTCGTGGCCGGGCTCGCCGGGGCGCATCCGGGTGAACGGCCGGGCCCGCCCGTCGGGGCCGAGCCAGACCACGTTGCAGCCCAGCGCGTCGTGCCCCTCCCGGTAGGCGCAGGCGGACACCGGCACCGCCTCGCCGACCACCGCCTTGGCCGGGTAGCGACCGCAGGAGACGGCGGGGGACACGTCTTCGATCGGGAACCGTCCAGTCACCCTGTCAACCTACCTGTGCGAGATCGTCTCGCGCGCGGGCAAGCTCTCCCCGGATCCCGCTACGGCTCGATCAATCCCCGCACGAGCGGGTCGTCCGGGTCGACGACCGGATGCTCCGCGAGGACCGCCCGCGCCTGCGCGTGGTCCTCCGCGGCCAGGGCCGCCGCCGGGTTGCTGCGGCGGCTCGCCCGGGACAGCACGGTGCCCTCCTGCGAGTCGGCCGAGAAGGTCGCGTACGCCGCGTCGACGCCGTCGGCCGGCAGGCCGCAGTGGTCCAGCACGGCGGCGAGGGTCGCCTTCGGGTCGGCGGCGAGCGCCTCGTAGGCCACCGGCAGCAGCGGCACCTCGGCGCGGCGCAGCGCGCGGTAGCGGTCCAGCACCGACAACCAGGTCAACACGTACGCCTCCGTCGGCGTCGGCTGCCGTTCGTGCCGGGCGACGAAGGGCATGATCAACGGGGCCTGGGCCAGCACGTACTTCAGGAACGCCAGTTGCGCCCCCGGGTCGGGCAGGTGCGGCGTGAAGCCCTGGTGCATCGACTCCAGCCACGGGCGCGCGTCGCGGTGCAGGAACACGCCCCGGGCGGCGGGGAACACCTCGTGGAACAGGTCGCCGAGCTGGATGCCGCTGGCCCGGAACTTGACCGCCAGCGTCTCGGCGCCCCCGCTCCCGGTGTCGCTCCCGGCGTTGGCGAGGACGCGGACGCAGCTGCGGATCAGCCGCGCGTACTCCGCGTCGCGGTCCGGGTCCTCGTGCCGCAGCAGCGCGATCTCGGTGAAGACGTCGGGCTCGGAGTAGCTGCGCACCCCGGCCACCTCGCCCAACGCCCTGCTGAGCAGCGTCGACCCGCAGCGCCCGACGGAGTAGACCAGGACCAGCCGGGCCGGGTCGGGCAGGCCGTCGGCGAGCCGGTGCAGGGTCTCGTAGGGCACCGTGACCAGCCGCTGCGCGGCCCGGTACTGGTCGAGGTAGAGGAACGGCCCGCCGGCCAGGTCGACCCCGGGCGGGGCCTGCACGAAGTACGCGAGGCGGTGCTCGTCGTCGAGGCAGTGCAGGCTGACGTCGGGGTCGCCGAGCAGGCTCTCCGCCGGCACCGAGCCCCCCGGTCGTACGACGAAGTTGTGCGGGCTGGCCGGGACGAACTCGGCCGGCGCGACCTTGTCGAGGATGTCCAGCACCTGCGCGGACCCGTTCGTATCCATCGATGCCAGACGCTACGCGGAATCACGGTGCGCGATCAAGCCCTCGCGGAGCGCTGAGCTGGTGGATGCCCCCCGTGGGTGGCGGGCGGGGTGTCGTGCCG
This sequence comes from Micromonospora sp. DH13, assembly GCF_020873825.1. Taxonomy (NCBI): domain Bacteria; kingdom Bacillati; phylum Actinomycetota; class Actinomycetes; order Micromonosporales; family Micromonosporaceae; genus Micromonospora; species Micromonospora sp. DH13. The sequence continues at coordinate 154,817 of NZ_JAHWGR010000003.1, read as the reverse complement.
GGCTCTGATCCCGTGGTCCCGCGGCTCCATCGCGTGGCCCGCGACCTGCGGCATGTTCACGCTCCGTGGTGTGAGTGCTGCTGGGCTCGAATGGTGCGACGGGTCCTACTGTCGGTGACCCCTGCCCGACCAAGCTCAACCCTTCGCCCTTCCTTTGCTCTGCACCCATCGACGCAGCACCCGGTTCTAGCTGCTTCTATTAAGTATGTGGATGCTTGGAGGGGTGGGAGGGGGTGTTGCGCTGCGTGAGCGTTGCGTATGTGGGTGCAGAGCAAAGGGCGCGTCCATGCTTGGTGCTTGCTCGGCGATGGTGACGTTGGGTGGTCGTTAGTGCCGAGTGGGGGCGGTGGCGAGCGGAAGCGGTGGGAGTGGAGGCGGTGGGAGTGGCGGAGTGGGGCGCAACCCCGGCTGATGGCCGCCCTGCTTGACCGCCTTGCTCCACCCCGGTCGCAGGCGCGTGGATCGCCCGGCGACTCGTGCTCCCCAAGGTGGTAGATCTTGGTATCAAACGGCCCCTCTGGGGGCCGAAACTTACCAAGATCTACCCGGCTGTCGCCGGAGGGCTCTGCGCCACGAACGAGCCCTTGCCCTGGTGCACCTCGATCCAACCCCGCTCGTCGAGGATCCGCAGGGCCAGTCGGATCGGCGTCGCGCTGGCGCGGTACTGCTCGCACAACTCGGTGATGGAGGGCAGTTTGTCGCCGGGCTTGAGCGTGCCGCTTCGGATCGACGCGGTGACATCGTCGATGACCTGCTCGTATACAGGTTGTCTGGGCATGGCAGGGCCACCTCTCGTCAGCCCTCCGAGCATGCCACCCGACACAGCATTCTGTGCATGTTGGGTTGACTCTGTACTCACTGCACTCTAGGTTGCGGATGAGGGCCTCTCGTCAGCAAACGGAGTGCCTCCTACCCGGGCGGGGCGGCCCCCTCGCGCCCCGCCCTCCGACAGCCCCTGACCTCGAAGGAGGCGCAGATGCGTGAGCGCCCGCACGACGGGCCGCTGCCGCCGGCGTACCCGATGCCCGACGGCCGGCCTCCACAACCCGACGGGGACCGGGTGCCCGGTCCGCCCCGGCCCGCCCGCGCGCCGGTCAGCCGGCGGCAGCACGCCTACGGCGCGACGATCGCGGTGGTCGTACTCGTGCTGTTGGTTCTCGGGGTCCTCGGGTGAGCGGGACGGCCCGGCGGGTGAACGAGCTGCCGGTCGGCCGCCGGGTCGCCCACTGGCGGGTGCGGCGCAACATGACGCAGCAGCAGTTCGCCGACCGCCTCGGCAAGTCGAAGAGCTGGGTGGACAAGGTCGAGCGCGGGGTGCGCCGGCTGGAGCGGGTGTCCAGCCTGCGGGAGGTCGCCGAGGCGCTCCGGATCGACCTGGAGATGCTGCTGGCGGATCGAGCCGCGCCGGCGGACCGGGCCGCGGCGGGCGTGGCGCGGGGCGTGGAGGGGGTCCGGGCCGCCCTCGCCCGGTACCACGTGGCGGCCCCGGCCCGGCCGCCCGACGTGGCCCAGGTGCGGGCCCGGCTGGGGCATGCGGAGCAGAGCTACCGGCACGCCCGGTACCCGGAGCTGCTCGCCCTGCTGCCGGGCCTGCTCGACGCCGCCCGCGAGGCGCGTGCCACCTGTCCGGGCCGGGCGGCCGACGGTCTGCTGGCGTCCGGGTACGGGCTGGTCGCGCTGGTGCTCGTGAAGGTCGGCCAGGGGGAGCTGGCGTGGCTGGCCGCCGACCGGGGCCTGGCCGTCGCCACGGCCGCCGCCGACCCGTGGCTGGCCGCCGCCGCGACCGTACCGCTGTGTCAGGCCCTGCGGGCGAGTGGGCGGCTGCGGTCGGCGGTGGAGGCGGCGGTCGTGGCCGCCCACCGCGTCGGGCCCTGCCTGTCCGGTGCCGCGCCCGCCGACGGCCCGGCCGTGCGCGGGGCGCTGCTGATCCAGGCCGCCCTGGCCGCCGCCGGCCGGGGCGACGAGCGGGCCGCCGGCGAGCTGCTCAGCCGGGCCGATGAGGCAGCCCGGGTGGCCGGACCCGGCGGCACTGACGGCGGTGGCTTCGGCGGCGAGGGCTTCGGCGGCGGCGACTCCGGCGGCGAGGGCTTCGGGTGGGCGGCGGTCGAGGCCGCCCGGGTGGTCGCCGGGTCCGCGCTCGGCCAGGTCACGGCGGCGACGGTACGCCACGAGAGGCTGATCGCCGGCGACGGATGGCGGTGGCTGCCGCCCGAGCACCGGGCCGCGTACCTGCTGGACGTGGCCCGCCTGTACGCGTCGGCCGGCGACGGGTTGCGCGCCGGCCGGGCGCTGCTGGACGCGGAGCGCACCGCCCGGGGCGAGGTGCACGACCGGCCGGCGGCGAGGGACCTCGTCGGCGTCGTGGCGCGGTCGGCGGCGGCCCCGGCCGCCCTGACGCGGCTCGCCGCCACCCTCGGCGTCACCTGACCCGCCGCTGCCCCAGGGTGGCGCGCCCCTGGTGTGGCTGGTGAGAAGGGAACCCTTCTCTACCGAAAACGTTAATAGGGGGCCCTTCCTTACGCGCCGACCGCGCGGTAGACCTCGACGGTGCGGGCGGCGATCGCATCCCAGGAGAAGTGCTCGACCGCCCGGACCCGCCCGGCCCTGCCCAGCGTGGCGGCCTTCGCCGGGTCGGCCAGCACCCGGTTGATCGCCGCCGCCAGGTCGGCCACGAACCGCTGCGGGTCCAGTGGCGTGCCCGAGCCGTCGGCGGCCTGCTCGATGGGCACCAGCAGCCCCGTCTCGCCGTCGGCGACGACCTCCGGGATGCCGCCGGTGGCGGTGGCCACCACGGCCGTCTCGCAGGCCATCGCCTCCAGGTTGACGATGCCCATCGGCTCGTAGACCGAGGGGCAGACGAAGACCGTGGCGTGGGTGAGCACCTGGATCACCTCGTGCTTGGGCAGCATCTCCGCCACCCAGATGACCCCGGAGCGCTTCGCCCGCAGCTCGGTCACGAGGCCCTCCACCTCGGCGGCGATCTCCGCCGTGTCGGGGGCGCCGGCGAGCAGCACGAGCTGCGTGTCGTCCGGCAGCTCCCGGGCGGCCCGCAGCAGGTACGGCAGCCCCTTCTGCTTGGTGATCCGCCCGACGTAGGCGACGCTGGGGCGGGCCGGGTCGATGCCGAGCCGGTCCACCACGTCGGTGCCAAGGTCCGGGGCGTACTGGGCGGTGTCGATGCCGTTGTAGACCACCTTCACCCGGTCGGGGTCCACCGCCGGGTACGCCGCCAGCACGTCCGCGCGCATGCCCGCGCTCACCGCGATGATCGCGTCGGCCGCCTCGTACGCGGTGCGCTCGCACCAGGAGGAGAGCGCGTAGCCGCCGCCGAGCTGTTCGGCCTTCCACGGCCGCAGCGGCTCCAGGCTGTGCGCGGTGACCACGTGCGGCACCCCGTGCAGCAGCTTCGCCGTGTGCCCGGCCAGGTTGGCGTACCAGGTGTGGCTGTGCACCACGTCGGTGCCGGCGCACGCGGCGGCCATCTCCAGGTCGACGCCCATGGTGCGCAGCGCGGCGTTCGCGCCGACGAGGCCGGCCGGCTCGGCGTACGCGGTGACGCCCGGCTCGGTGCGCGGCGCGCCGAAGCAGTGCACCCGCACGTCGGCCAGTCGGCGCAGTTCGCGGGCCAGGTACTCGACGTGCACGCCGGCCCCGCCGTACACCTCCGGCGGGTACTCGCGGGTGAGCAGATCGACGCGGAGTGCTCCGGTGGCGGGGGTGGAGGCGGTCATGCCCCGCACCCTAGTGCAGAAGTCCGTCCGTACGAGTGGTGAAGTCGCACGCGGATGGTTAGCGTCTGGGCATGGCTGACAAGGTGCTCGCGATCGTCCTGGCCGGTGGAGAGGGCAAGCGCCTGATGCCGCTCACCGCGGACCGGGCGAAGCCCGCCGTCCCGTTCGGCGGGATGTACCGCATGGTCGACTTCGTCCTGTCCAACCTCGCCAACGCCGGCTTCATCAAGATCGTCGTGCTGACCCAGTACAAGTCCCACTCGCTGGACCGGCACATCACCATGACGTGGCGGATGTCGACGCTGCTCGGCAACTACGTCACGCCGGTGCCGGCGCAGCAGCGCCGCGGCCCCTGGTGGTTCGCCGGCTCCGCCGACGCGATCTACCAGAGCTTCAACCTGATCCACGACGAGCAGCCCGACTACGTGATCGTCTTCGGCGCCGACCACATCTACCGGATGGACCCCCGGCAGATGGTCGACGACCACATCGCCTCCGGCGCCGGGGTGACCGTCGCCGGCATCCGGCAGCCGCTGTCGATGGCCGACCAGTTCGGCGTGATCGAGGTCGGCCCCGACGGCCGGCGGATCCGGGCGTTCCGGGAGAAGCCCACCGACGCCGTCGGCCTGCCCGACGCCCCCGACCAGATCTACGCCTCGATGGGCAACTACGTCTTCACCACGAAGGCGCTCCTGGAGGCCGTCGAGCAGGACGCGGAGGACAAGACCAGCAAGCACGACATGGGCGGCAGCATCATCCCGATGCTGGTCGAGCGCGGCGAGGCCAACGTCTACGACTTCCGCGACAACGAGGTGCCGGGCAGCACCGACCGCGACCGCGGCTACTGGCGGGACGTGGGGACGCTCGACTCGTTCTACGACGCCCACATGGACCTGATCAATGTGCACCCGGTGTTCAACCTCTACAACTTCGAGTGGCCCATCTACACCGAGCAGCCGCCGTACCCGCCGGCGAAGTTCGTCCACCAGTGGGGCGAGCGGGTCGGCCGGGCCGTCGGCTCGATGGTGTCGCCCGGCGCGGTGGTCTCCGGCAGCCTGGTGGAGAACTCGATCGTCTCGCCGAAGGTCAAGGTGCACTCCTGGGCGCACGTCGACGGCTCGGTGCTGATGGAGGGCGTGGACATCGGCCGGCACGCCGTGGTCCGCCGGGCCATCCTCGACAAGAACGTGATCGTCCCCGAGGGGGCCGAGATCGGCGTCGACCTCGAGAAGGACCGGCAGCGCTACACGGTCTCCGACAACGGCATCGTGGTGATCGGCAAGGGGCAGCGGGTCGAGCCCTGAACCACCCACACTTGTCGTGTCGCGTGTGAGCCCGGCCCGCGCCGGGAAGACCCATCGTCCGTAGCGTCCCTGGAGGTTGCAGCAGTGGCCCACCCCCGCGCCGGTCAGCCCGCCGAGCCCACCGACCTGGTCGACGTGCCCCGGCTGGTCACCGCCTACTACGCCGAGCATCCCGACCCGGACGACCCGGCGCAGCAGGTCTCCTTCGGCACCTCCGGGCACCGGGGGTCGAGCCTGCGCCACGCGTTCAACTCCGACCACATCCTCGCCGTCACCCAGGCGCTGTGCGACTACCGCCGCCAGCAGGGCCTCGACGGGCCCCTCTTCCTCGGCCGGGACACCCACGCCCTGTCCGCCCCGGCGGCCGTCGACGCGCTGGAGGTGCTCGCCGCCAACGGGGTCACCGTGCTGCTCGACAGCCGCGACGGCTACACCCCCACCCCCGCGGTGTCGCACGCCATCCTCACCCACAACCGGGGCCGCACCTCGGGGCTCGCCGACGGCATCGTGATCACCCCGTCGCACAACCCGCCCGACGACGGCGGGTTCAAGTACAACCCGACCCACGGCGGCCCCGCCGACGCCGACGTGACCAGGTGGATCCAGGACCGCGCGAACGCGATCCTCGCCGCCGGGCTCAAGGAGGTCAACCGCATCCCGTACGCGCGGGCCCGCGCCGCCGACACCACCGGCACGTACGACTTCCTCGCCCACTACGTCGACGATCTGCCCGCCGCGCTCGACCTCGACGCCGTACGCGCCGCCGGGGTGCGCATCGGCGCGGACCCGCTGGGCGGGGCCAGCGTCGAATACTGGGGGGAGATCGCGCAGCGGCACCGGCTCGACCTCACGGTGATCAACCCGACGGTCGACCCGACGTGGCGGTTCATGACCCTCGACGGCGACGGCAAGATCCGGATGGACTGCTCCTCGCCGAACGCGATGGCGTCGCTGATCGCCGCCCGCGCCGACTACCAGGTCTCCACCGGCAACGACGCCGACGCCGACCGGCACGGCATCGTCACGCCCGACGGGGGCCTGCTCAACCCCAACCACTACCTCGCCGTGGCCATCGGGCACCTGTTCCGCACCCGGCCCGAGTGGGGCCCCGACGCGGCGGTCGGCAAGACCCTCGTGTCGTCCTCGATGATCGACCGGGTCGCCGCCGACCTGGGCCGGACGCTGCTTGAGGTGCCGGTGGGGTTCAAGTGGTTCGTCCCGGGCCTGCTCGACGGGTCGGTCGGCTTCGGCGGCGAGGAGAGCGCGGGGGCGTCGTTCCTGCGCCGCGACGGCAGCACCTGGACCACCGACAAGGACGGCATCCTGCTCTGCCTGCTCGCCGCCGAGATCATCGCGACGACGGGCCGGACGCCCAGCGAGCACTGGGCGGAGCTGGCCGGGCGCTTCGGCGCCCCCGCGTACGCCCGCATCGACGCCCCGGCCGACCGGCGGCAGAAGGCGGTGCTGGCGAAGCTCTCCCCGGAGCAGGTGACGGCGACGGAGCTGGCCGGCGAGCCGATCACGGCGACGCTGACCGCCGCGCCGGGCAACGGGGCGGCGATCGGCGGGCTGAAGGTGACGACGGAGTCGGGCTGGTTCGCCGCCCGCCCGTCGGGCACGGAGGACGTCTACAAGATCTACGCGGAGTCGTTCCAGGGCCCGGAGCACCTGGCCCGGATCCAGGAGGAGGCCAAGGAACTGGTCTCGGAGGTGCTCAAGCGCGCCTGACCTCCCGGTTTCGGGCAACCTCTCCGTCGCACGGTCGTTGGTCCAGGCATCCGAGGTCTGCACGTCGCGGCCCGGGTCAGCTGGTGCCTGTCCGCCGTCGGGAGTGAGACCATATGACGACCGACGGTTCATGGGTCGCCTACGTTGTCCCCTTCTCGTTTCCTTGGGGCAGCGCGGCGGCCCGGAGAGTGTTCGGCATCTCCGCCTCCCTGGCTGCCTCGGGTCACCACGTGGTGGTGCTGACCAGTCAGGCCGGCAAGCCGGTCCTGACCCCGGTTGCCGGGCCGGAAGGGCCGGGGTCGGTCTCGACCGTCGGTTTCGGTCAGGCGGCACCCGCCCAGCCCGGCATGCTGCGTCGGGCTGGGCGGTCACTGGTCTCGGACCATGCTCTTCTGCGATGGCTGGCGGCCCAGCCGGTGCTGCCCTCCCACGTGCTCCTGTACGGGGGCGGTGCTGACAGGACGGCGCGAATGCGGAGGTGGTGCAGGGAGCACCGGGTTCCTCTGATCGCGGACGTCGTCGAGTGGTACGACCCCTGGCACCTTCCAGGTGGGCCGTTCGGGCCGTCATGCCTGAGCAACGAACTCGTCATGCGGTATCACCGTCCCCGGTGCGACGGCGTCATCGCCATCAGCTCCTACCTTGAGGACTACTACCGACGGCGCACGCCCGTGCTCCGGGTCCCGCCCACCCTCGACGTGGCCGGACTGGACGTCGTCGACCGGTGTGATGCCGCCGGGCGATCCGACCTGCGCTTGGTCTACTTCGGCAGCCCGGGGAGGAAGGACCTCGTCGGTGCGGTGATCGAAGCCGTGGATCGGGCCCACCGCGCAGGTGTGGATGTGACGCTGACCGTCTGCGGTCCCTCGACGGACGAGGTGCGGAGCCTGCTCGGCGGTCGGGCTGTGCCACCGAGCGTGTGGCCACGAGGCTCAATTCCACAGCAGGATGTCCCCGGGATCATCCGACAGGCCGACTTCAGCGTCATCCTCCGCCGCGACGCCCGGTACGCACACGCGGGCTTTCCCACGAAGTTCTGCGAGAGCCTCGCCAACGGCACGCCGGTGATCACGAACTTGACCAGCGATCTCGGTAGGTATCTCGCAGATGGGCGGGAGGGCCTCGTGTGTCGGGACGAATCGGTGCACAGCCTGCGCCGCGTCCTGGTCACGGCCGCGCAGCTCGGCGCGGACCGCCGAGCCGCAATGCGCAAGGCCGCCCGGCGGCAGGCACTGGCCTCGTTCGACTATCGCCACTTCGCCGAACCGCTCGCCGAGTTCCTTGACGAGGTGCGGCGGCCAGGTGCCACGGAGGGGCTGAAGCGGGTCCTCGACCGGCGCTGAGGGCTCGTGATCCGGACGAGCTGGTTGGTCAGCGACCCGGGTTCCGAGTAACTCACCCGCGCTTCGCCCGTTGCTTCTAGGACGGACAAACTTGTCCGTTACGCACCGCTGATGGGTGAGTGACGGCATCTGATCGGCTTTGTCCGATTGTCGATGAGGTCTCACCGCGTCGCCCAGCCCGAAGGAGTGGGCCTTGCACCGAAGGATCAACAAGGTCGTGGTGACCGGTGGGGCCGGATTCATCGGCTCGAACCTCGTCCACGACCTGGCTGCCGGCGGCCAGGTCGGCGAGATCGTGGTGGTCGACGATCTGTCCACGGGCACCCTGGACAACGTGGCGGAACTACCCGTGCGGCTCCTGGTCGGCTCCGTCCTGGATTCCGACGTGCTCGATGAGGCGATCCCCGGCGCGACCGCCGTGGTCCACCTCGGGGCTCTCGGCTCGGTCCCGCGCTCCGTCGCGGACCCGCTGACCAGCCACCATGCCAACGCCACCGGCACGCTCACGGTGCTGGAGGCGGCGCGGCGGCACCGTGTGGGGCAGACCATCCTGGCATCCTCGTCGTCCGTCTACGGTGCGAATCCGGTCCTGCCTCGGCGGGAGACCCTGCGGCCGATGCCGATGAGCCCGTACGCGGTCTCCAAGTTGGCGACTGAGGCGTACGCCAACGCGTACGCTGCCTGCTACGGAATGGCGGTGCTGCCGTTTCGTTTCTTCAACGTCTACGGTCCCCGGCAGGCCGCCGACCACGCGTACGCGGCCGTGGTGCCGCGGTTCGTCTCGGCTGCGCTCGACGGCCGTCCGTTGGAGATCTTCGGCGATGGCTTGCAAACCCGCGACTTCACCTACGTCGGCAGTGTCACCTCGGTGATCGTGGATGCAGTCATGCGTGGGGTCTACACGCCGGACACGGTGAACCTCGCGTTCGGCGAGCGGATCTCACTGCTCGATCTGATCGCGGAGCTCGAGGTGGTGCTCGGCCGCGAGTTGGAGACGGTGCACAGGCCGCCGCGGACGGGAGACGTGCGGGACTCGCAGGCGGACTGCTCGCGGCTCAGGGAACTGTTTCCCGCTGTGCGTCGATATCCACTGCGGGCGGGGCTGGAGGCCACGGTCGGCTGGATGGCCCGCCACGTGCTCGCCGACCGCTGATCGTGGCGGCGTCACAGGCGGCGTCCGACACCGCGTCGCCCGCGCCCCAGGCCGACGCGCGGCCCGCGTCCCCGCCCGATGGAGGTGCGAGCCTCGGCCGCAGCCGCCGGCTCGTCACCGGCATCGTGACCGCAGGACTCGCCAAGGGCAGTGGCCTGCTGGCGCCGGTGCTGGTGATTCCGGTCTGCCTGTCCCGCCTGGGATCGGAGCGCTACGGGCTGTGGATGGCAGTGCTGGCGCTCACCGGGATGGCCACCTTCGCCGATCTGGGTCTTGGCACCAGCTTGATGACCAAGCTGGCGCCCTGCTATGCCAGCGGCGACTGGGTGCGGGCGCGGGGGTACGTTTCCACCGCTTACGTGGTGCTGACCACCGTGGCCATGGTGCTGTGCGGGTTGCTCTGGTCGCTGGCCGGGCTGGTGCCCTGGACATCGGTCTTCAACGTGACGGGAGTGGTGGATCCGGCGGAGACCAAAGCCGTGGTCCTGATCTGTTTCACCGCCTTCCTGCTCAACATTCCGCTGTCCTTGATCGTCCGCGTGCAGTATGCCTACCAGCAGGTGGGGGAGAGCAACCTGTGGCAGGGCGCCGGTGCCCTGGTGACGATCCCCCTGGTGCTGCTCGCGGCTCATGGCGACCTGCCGGCCGTCGTGGTCGTCGCCGCGTTCGCGGTCGGGCCGCTGCTGGGCAACGCGGCGAACAGTGTCTGGGTCTACGGCCGGCGGCTGCCCCGACTGCGGCCGCGGCTCGGCGCGGTCGACCATGGGGCCAGCGGTGCGCTGCTGCGGCTCGGCGGGATGTTCCTCCTGGTGACCATCCTGACCGGACTGTCCGGAAACATGGACAATCTGATCATCGCGCACGCCCTCGGGCCGCAGAGCGTCACCGCCTATGCCGTGCCGGCGCGTCTGGCGGGCCTGCTCGGGATGCTCGTCACGGTGCTCAACCTTCCATTGTGGTCCGCCAACGGCGATGCCCTGGCCCGAGGTGATCTGGCCTGGGTTCGTCGGACGGTCCGTCGGATGATCGTTCTCTCCCTGCTGGTGACCGTGGGGCCTGCGGTCGGCCTGGTCGTGGCGGGCGATTGGATCTTCGGCCTCTGGCTTCCGGTGCCGCTGGACGCTGGCAGGTGGCTACTGGCCGGTCTCGCGCTCTGGTTTCTGCTGCTCGGCTCGTTCTCGGCGTTGATGATGGTCCAGAACGCCGCTGGCGTGGTCCGCCCGCAGGTGGTCGGGCTGGTCGCGTATCTCGTGATCGCCGGGGCGGCCAAGTGGCACGCCGCCGAGGCGTACGGTCTCGCCGCGGTTCCCTTCGTCGGCGCCGTCGTCTACGCGCTGACGGTGCTTCCGGCCGGGGTCTACGGCTACCGGCGGACGCTGGCCCGGTACGGACAGCAGCGCGACCGGCCGGCCGGGGGCGCCGGTGGCCGACCCGCGCCCGGCGGCGCGGCCGAGTGGGCCGGCATGGAGAACTCTCCGGCTGGAGGCGGAATGCGTGATACGCCCTAATTGCGCGTCCTTTGTCGGGAGTGAGTCGTTGGCCTGGATGTCGCGCCGAAGCGCCTGGCATCGGAAGATGGGAGTCGCCAATGACCTTCACGGCAGTGGGGCGCCGAGTGCTGATCACCGGAGGGACCGGTTCGTTCGGGCGCACCATGACCCGCCGGCTTCTGGACGGCGGTGCGAGCGAGGTGCGTGTGCTCAGCCGGGACGAGGCCAAGCAGGACGAGATGCGCCGCCGCCTCGGCGACGAGCGCGTGCGCTACCACGTTGGCGACGTGCGGGACTACGACACCGTGGCCAGCGCCGCCCGGGAGGTCGACTTCGTTTTCCACGCCGCCGCGCTCAAGCAGGTGCCGTCGTGTGAGTTCTTTCCGCTGGAGGCCGTCCGCACCAACATTCTGGGCAGCGCCAACGTCATCGAGGCCGCCGCCCGCACCGGCGTCGGCTCGGTGGTGGTGCTCAGCACCGACAAGGCCGTCTACCCGATCAACGCCATGGGCATGAGCAAGGCGTTGATGGAGAAGGTCGCGCAGGCGCACGCCCGCAACAACCCGCGCAGCGGCACCGTCGTCTCCTGTGTGCGATACGGAAACGTCATGTGCTCCCGCGGATCGGTGATCCCGCTGATCATCGAGCAGCTCAAGGCCGGCGTGGTGCCGACCGTGACGGATCCCGGAATGACCCGTTTCCTGATGTCCCTGGCCGACTCGGTGGAGCTGGTGGAGCACGCCTTCCAGCACGCCCGCGCCGGTGACGTCTTCATTCGCAAGGCTGCGGCCTGCACCATCGGCGACCTGGTCACCGCCCTGTGCCAGCTGTTCGACGCGCCGGTCAAGTACAACGTGATCGGGGTGCGGCACGGCGAGAAGCAGCACGAGACGCTGGCCAGCCGCGACGAGCTGGCCAAGGCGGACGACTTCGGCAGTTTCTACCGGGTGCCGACGGACGCGCGGGATCTCAACTACGCGTTGTACGTCACCGAGGGAAGCCTCAGCGAGCGGCCGGACGAGGACTTCAACTCCGCCAACGCACAACGGCTGGCCGTGCCGGAGATCGTCGCGCTGTTGCGCGCGCTGCCGGAGGTCCGCGCGGAGTTGGCACTGCGCGAGCCGGTGCTGACCTCGTGAAGGTGGCAATCACCGGTGGCGGCGGCTTTCTCGGCTGGCACACCCGGGTGCTCATTCGCGCGCTCGGCTGGCCTGAGCCGGTCCTGCTCGACCGGGCCACACTCGCAGAACCGGCCGTCCTGGCCGATCGGCTGTGTGGCGTCGACCGGGTGCTGCACCTGGCCGGCGTCAATCGGGGCGAGCCTGCCGAGGTGGCGGCGGGCAACGTGGCCGCTGCGGAGGCACTCGTCCGCGGCCTGCGTCGCTGCGCGCAGCCGCCGAAGACCCTGGTCTACGCCAACAGCACCCAGGCCGGCAACGGCACCCCCTATGGCGATTCCAAGGCGCACGCGGCCGCGGTCCTGGCCGACGCTGCGATCGGCTGCCAGTTCGTCGACCACCGTCTGCCGCACCTCTACGGCGAGCACGGACGGCCGTTCTACAACTCGGTCACCGCGACGTTCTGTCGTCTGATCGCCGACGGCGGGCAACCCGAGGTGCGCGAGGACCGCGAGTTGCAGCTCGTCCACGCCACCGATGCCGCCGCCGCGATGCTCGACGCCCCGCCCACCGGGTCCTGGGACGCCTCGATGCCGGTGCTGCGGATCGGCGTGCAGGCCCTTGCGGATCGACTGCTCTCGCTGGCGGCCAGCTATCGGGACGCGGAGATCCCCCCACTGCCGGACCGGCACGAGGTGCGGTTGTTCAACAGCTACCGGTCACACCTGTTCCCGGCGCGTTACCCGATGCCGCTCGTCCGGCGGATCGACCAGCGCGGTGAACTGGTCGAGACCGTCAAGGCACGCGGCGGTGCGGGGCAGACGTTCTGCTCGACCACCCATGCTGGCGCCACTCGTGGCGAGCACTTCCATCTGGCCAAGGTGGAACGGTTCGTGGTGTTTCGCGGACGAGCCGAGATCCGGCTTCGCCGGGTCGGCCATCACCAGGTGATCCGGTTCTCCGTCGACGGGATCGAGCCGGTCGTGGTGGACATGCCGACGATGTGGGCGCACGCGATCACCAACACGGGCCCCGGCGAACTGGTCACGCTGTTCTGGACGAACGACCTGTTCGACCCGTACCGACCGGACACCTACGCAGAGCCGGTCGCCGAGGTGGCGGCTGCGGCGGTCTGATCGGCTGGCCGCCCGACTCGAGATGAACAACGGAGGTGGCCCTGGTGACCAGGGTGATGACCGTGGTCGGCACCCGGCCGGAGATCATCCGGTTGTCGCGGGTGCTCGATCAACTGGACCGGACCGTGGATCACGTCCTGGTGCACACGGGGCAGAACTGGGACCCGGCCCTGTCCGACATTTTCTTCAGCGAGCTGAGGCTTCGTCAGCCCGACCGCTTCCTGCGGGTGGACACCTCCTCCCTCGGTCGGGTGCTTGGTGGCGTCCTGGCCGGCGTCGAGGCGGCGATCGAGGAGTGCCGCCCGGACGCGCTGCTGGTGCTGGGCGACACGAACAGCTGCATCGCCGCCCTGATCGCCCGCCGGATGCGGGTGCCCGTCTATCACATGGAGGCCGGCAACCGCTGCTTCGACCTCAACGTGCCTGAGGAGACCAACCGACGCCTGGTCGACCACGTCGCGGACTTCAACCTCGTCTACACCGAGCACGCCCGGCGCAACCTGCTCGCCGAAGGGCTGCATCCGCGCCGGATCCTGCACACCGGGTCACCCATGCGCGAGGTGCTGGAGCACTACCGCGCCGCCATCGACGCCTCGTCCGTGCTCGACCGGCTCGAACTGGAACCGGGCGGCTACTTCGTGGTCAGTGCCCACCGCGAGGAGAACGTTGACGACCCGGCGCGGCTGCGTCGCCTGCTGGACTGCCTGGCCGCCGTACGGGACGCCTGGCGGCTGCCGGTGCTGGTCTCCACCCACCCGCGCACCCGCAAGCGGCTGGAGGCGGTCGTCGCCGACGACAGCGCGCTCGACGGGATCGCCTTCCACGAGCCGTTCGGGTTCCTCGACTACGTACGCCTACAGAGCCAGGCGCGGTGCACCCTGTCGGACAGCGGCACGGTCAGTGAGGAGTCCGCCATCCTGGGCTTCCCGGCCGTTACGCTCCGCGAATCCATCGAGCGCCCGGAGGCACTCGACGAGGGCGGCATCATGATGACCGGCCTGGATCCGTCGGGCGTGGTCGAGGCGGTCGCCGTCACGGTCGGGCAGGTGGCTGCGCACGGCGTGCCGTGCCCGAGGGACTACCGGATCGGGGACACCTCTCGCCGGGTGGTGAACTTCATTCTGTCGACCGTCCGTCGGCACCACGACTGGGCGGGAATTCGCCCTCGCGGGTAGTCCTCGCGCTGTGGCCGAGGTGATCGGACTGATGGCATTCGGAACAGGCGAGCGTCAACGCGGGATCCGGAGGAGCCGCGGGGGCTGGGCTGAGCCGGTGGGTGCTTCGGGGCGACCGAACTGGCGGGCCAGGAACACCAGCAGGAGCACCGGCATGGTGTACTTGCACAACGAGAAGAGGGTGTTGTCGAGGTCTGCGCCCTGCGCATTGATCACCACCCAGATCATGGGAGCAATCAACTTGGGTGCAAGTTCCGGTGACTGGACGGCCGAGGTCCAATAGATCTGGACAGCCCGGACAGCAAGACCGAATGCGACAAAGGAGAGTACGCCGCCGACCAGGCCGAAGTTGATGATTCCTTCGCCCGTCATGCCGTAGATCTTGCTTGAGTCGCCCTGTCCGTCCTCGTACCCCGGGCTGTAGAGGAGCCGGGATCCTACGTCGACCTTGCTGGTGGGCACGCTGGAAAAGAGGGAGTCTGGGATGAACATGAAGAGCGAGTTGACGTAGGTGGCTCCCATGACCGGTTCGAATCTTCCTTCGAGATAGCGATCGAGGACGACGCTCTGGATGTCGGCCCGGCCCAGGTCGGCGGTGAGTAGCAACGGCAGGTCCCGTCCCGTGTCGGACTCGGCGCCCTGGACCGTGCCGGTCCGGCGAACTTCATCGATGGCCTTGACGCCGCCTGCCTTGTAGAAGGCGTATATGTAGAGATACGCGAACATGACGACGGCCACCAGGACGATGACCTTTCGTGAGATGCGGCGTACCAGGACGTGTACCAGCACCAGTGCCAGCAGCAGGGGCCAGAGGGTGCTGCTCCGGCTGCCCTTGAGGCCGCCAACGAAGAACTGGGTCACGGCGAGTGCCAGCACGAGGGCGGCCAGCGGAAGGACGTGCTTGGCGAACGTGCTTCGCCAACGCACCAGAACGAGGGTGAAGATCAAGCTGGGAAACGCCTCCGACAGGAGGATGAGCGCGCCCATCCCGCGCATGTTCTTGACCCTGTTGATCTCGTCGGCCATGGCGGCGACGAAGCCGTCGATCCCGCCGAAGATGGCGATCTCGTAGCGCATGGCGATGAGGCTCAGCACGACCGCGATCACGCCGGCCGCATAGAAGGTGGGCATGTGCATCGGCCGGCTTCGGCGTGGCTGGCGGCGTCCCCGGGAGGGGATGGTGACCGTCGCCCGGTAGAGGCTGGTTCCGATGACGTTCAGAATGGCGAGCGTGCCGAGCGCCTCGCGCCACGGAGGCGGGTCGTAGATGTGTGTGACCCATTCGTCAAGCGCGACCTGGAGTATCGGTGCTACGTAAAGGAACTGAAAGCCCAGGAGGCCCGCGCAGGCCCGCGGATCGAAGACGTCGGTTCCGCGGCGGAACCACCGTACGGCCTCGGATCCAATGAGAATCCCGGTCAGGGTCGTTGGAATCATGAACCAGTGGCGCAGGGGTGGAAGGCATACCGCGAGCGCGATGCTTGTCGCGGACACGACGATCGCGGCGACCAGGAGATCGCCCCGGGGTTTCGGTCCGGTCTTGTCTCTCGTGCCGGTGGCTCGTGCGGGGGTGACTCCGGCCAGGGTCGTCATGCGAATCTCCTCGTGTGGGTGCCAGGGGCTCGCGCTGTGGGCTCGACGCCTTGTCGTGCCATGCCGTCTCGGCACCTGTCGGGCGGTGTGGCGGAGGTGCTGACCTGCGTCTGGGCTGTGCGACGTCGCGTCGCTGTAGGGGTGTCAGCATTCCGTTAACCACGTCGAGCCCCGAAGCGTTACGAGGGGTGATCCGGCCGGTCCCCTGCCCCCTGCTGGAAGGCGTTCGGGTGTTCGGTCAAGCGACGAGGCCGGTTTTGCCCAACTATAGGGCGTTTCCAGGCTTTTAAGTGGTCGTTGACCTGAATATCGGGGGCCTAAACCCCGCGTGTCGGCATCTCCAGGAGTGATCGCTGACTCGCAGGTCCCAGCGGATGAGGGTGGCGGACGGATCGGATGACGAGATGCATGTAGTGATCATGGCCGGCGGCAAGGGAACGCGGCTCAAGCCGTACACGACCTCGCTGCCGAAGCCGTTGGTGCCGATCGGGGACAGCCACGCGATCCTGGAGATCGTCCTGCATCAGCTCGCGAGCTGCGGCTTCACCGATGTCACCCTGGCGATCAACCACCTCGGCTCGCTGATCCGGGCCTTCGTCGGCGACGGCTCCCGGTTCGGGCTGCGCGTGCGGTACGTCGAGGAGAGCGTTCCCCTGTCGACGATCGGCCCGTTGTTCGGCATCCGCGACCGGCTGCCCGAGCACTTCCTGGTGATGAACGGCGACGTGCTCACCGACCTGGACTACGGCGACCTGCTGCGCACCCACGCCGCCTCCGAGGCCCCGCTGACCGTGGCGACCTTCCACCGCACCGTGAAGATCGACTTCGGCGTGCTCTCGGTCGAGGACGGCCGGGTGGTCGAGTTCAGCGAGAAGCCCGTCCTCGACTACCACGTCAGCATGGGTGTCTACGGCCTCTCCGCGCGCACCATCGCCGCGTACCCGGCCGGGCTCGCCTTCGGCTTCGACCAGCTCATGCTGGACCTGCTCGAGCGCGGGGAGCCGCCGGCGAGCTACCCGTTCGACGGGTACTGGCTCGACATCGGCCGGCCCGAGGACTACGACGAGGCCAACCGGGCGTTCGAACGGCTCCGGCCGATCCTGCTGTCCCCGCGCACCCCGGAGCCGGTGTGACCACCGTCCTGGTCCTCGGGGGCTCCGGCTTCATCGGCGGGCACGTCCGCGCCGCCCTGCGCCCGCACGCGGCGCTGGTCTGCCCCGGCCGGCGCGACGTCGACCTCGTCGCCTGCGACGTCGACGAGCTGGCCGCGCTGCTGCGCGCCGCCCGACCCGACGCGGTGGTGGCCTGCACCGGTCGGCTCGACGGGCGGGCCGACGAACTCGTGGCGGCGAACGTGTCGGTCACCGCGAAGCTCGTCGAGGCCGTCGCGGCCGAGGCCCCCGGCGCGCGGCTGGTGCGGATCGGCTCCGCCGGTGAGTACGGGCCGGTGCCGCACGGGCACGCAGCCGCCGAGAGCGACGACGCGCGCCCGGTGAGCGAGTACGGCCTGACCCACCTGACCGCCACCCGGCTGGTCGAACTGGCCGCCGCCGCGGGCCGGGTCGACGGCGTCACCCTGCGGGTGTTCAACCCGATCGGCCCCGGCCTGTCCGCCGACACCGTGCTCGGCCGGGTCGCGACGCTGCTGCGTCGCGCGACGCCCGGTGGCCGGATCACCGTCGGCCCCCTCTCGGCACACCGGGACTTCGTCGACGTCCGGGACGTGGCCGCCGCCGTGGCCGCCGCCGTCCGGGCGCCCTGGCTGCCGCAGCGGGTCTACAACGTCGCCAGTGGCCGGGCGGTGCCGGTGCGGGAGGCGGTCCGGCTGATGGCGGAGGCGGCCGGCTTCACCGGCGCGGTACGCGAGGACCAGCCGGCCCCGGGCCGCTCGGCGGCGGTCGACTGGATGTGCGGCGACATCTCCCGGGCCGCGCGCGACCTGGGCTGGGCGCCCTCCTACGACCTCGCCGAGTCGGTCAAGGCGAGCTGGGCCGCGATGGGCGCCTGACCGGTCCGCCCGCGCGGGCGCGCCGGTGCACCGAGCACGACAAACGAGGGGAAGAAGACAACGTGTATCGCAGGATTGGGATCGTCGGCCTCGGCTACGTCGGGCTGACGCTGGCCGCCGCGCTGGCGCGCAAGGGGTTCGAGGTGCACGGGGTGGACGCGAACCCGGCGGTGCGGGCGGCGTTGCGCGGCGGCCGCCCGCACATCTTCGAGCCGGGCATCGCCGACGTGTTCGCCACGCACGCGGGCCGTTCGGTGTTCGTCGACGACGAGCTGCCGACGGACCTCGACGCGGTGGTGCTCAGCGTCTCCACGCCGGTCGACGAGCGGTCCCGGCGGCCCGACCTGTCCAACCTCGCGGCGGCCGCCGAGCAGGTGGCCCGCTGGTGCGGCCCGCAGACGCTGGTGGTCGTCCGCAGCACCGTCCCCGTCGGGACGAGCCGGCGGGTGGTCCTGCCGGCGCTGACCGCGGCGTGGGGGC
Organism: Micromonospora sp. DH13; assembly: GCF_020873825.1. NCBI lineage: Bacteria > Bacillati > Actinomycetota > Actinomycetes > Micromonosporales > Micromonosporaceae > Micromonospora > Micromonospora sp. DH13. The sequence goes on along the minus strand of NZ_JAHWGR010000003.1, from coordinate 136,558 downwards.
GGGCGCTGTTGGTGATGGCGCCGGAACGGACCATCCAGGGGCAGGCGCTGCGGGAACTGGTCGAGCTGCCCCAGGTCGTCGGCGGCGTGGACGACGAGAGCCTCCACGCCGGGTTGGAGCTGTTCGGCGGGCTCGCCCGGCAGACGGTGCCGGTGTCCAGCCTGGAGGCCGCCGAGCTGGTCAAGCTCTCCAACAACTGCCACACCGACCTGATCTACTCGTTCGGCAACGAGGTGGCGCTGATCGCCGAGCGGCACGGCCTCGACCCGCTGGAGGTGATCCGGGCCGCCAACCTCGACTACCCCCGGCCGGACCTGAGCCGGCCCGGGTACGTCGGCGGCGGCTGCCTGTCGAAGGATCCGTACCTGATGGTGGCCAGCGCCGGAGACGACGGCGCGTTCCTGGTCGGTGCGGCCCGGCGGCTCAACGAGCAGCTGCCGGTGCACGTCGCCGAGACCGTCGTGGGGCTGATCCGGCAGCGGCGTGGCGACACCGTCGGCGCCCGGCTGTCCGTGCTGGGCTGGGCGTACAAGGGCTGGCCGCCCACCGACGACATGCGCGGCACGCCCATCGCCGCGATGATGCCGGTCTTCCGGGCGGCCGGGCTGGTCGTGCTCGGGCACGACCCGATGGTGCCTGACCAGGTGATCCGGGCCTACGGCGGAGAGCCGACCAGCCTGGACAAGGCGTTCGGCGACAGCGACGCGGTGCTCGTGGTCAACGACCACCCCGACTACCGGGCGCTGGAGATCGGCGGCCTGCTCGCGGCCGGCGGGGCGGGCGTCGTCTACGACTCCTGGCGGATCCTCGACGAGGCGACGGTGACCGCCGCCGGGGCGCGGTACGCCGGCATCGGCTACCTCCCCGCGCCGCGCGCCGCCGCCCCCACCGGCCGGGTGACGACGTGAGGCGGGCACTCGTCCTCGGCGGCGCGGGCTTCATCGGCCTGCACCTGACCGAGCGGCTGCTCGCCGAAGGCCACCGGGTGGTCGTCGTCGACGACTTCTCCCGGGGCCGCGACGACGAACGGCTCGGCGTGCTGCGCAGCGACCCGGCCGTCGAGGTCGTCTCGGCGGACCTGACCCGGCCGCAGGCGTGGGCCGCGCTGCCCCGCGGCTGCGACGAGATCTACCTGCTCGCCGCCGTGGTCGGAGTGCGCAACGTCGAGGCCGATCCGACGCGGGTGATCCGGGTCAACACCCTGACCGCCCTGCATCTGCTGGACTGGGTCGAGCCCGGCGACCGGGTCTTCTTCAGCTCCACCAGCGAGGTGTACGCCGGCGGCGTCGACGCCCGCGTCGTGCCGGTGCCGACGGCCGAGGACGTCCCCGTCATGATCACCGACGTCACGTCGCCCCGGTTCTCGTACGCGATCAGCAAGCTGCTCGGCGAGGCCGCCTTCGTGCACGCCGCCCGCGCCCGACGCTGCGCCGCCACGGTCGGGCGCTTCCACAACGTGTACGGCCCCAGGATGGGCACGGACCACGTCATCCCGGAGATGTCGCTGCGCGCCCTCGACGGGGAGGATCCGTTCCGGGTGTGGGGCGCCGACCAGTACCGCGCGTTCTGCCACGTCGACGACGCGGTCGAGGCGGTGCTGCGGCTGATGCGCTGCCCGGCTGCGGCCGGCGAGATCGTGCACATCGGCAACGACGCCGAGCAGACCAACATCTGCGACCTGGCCAAGCTGGTGCTGCGGGTCGCCGACGCGGCCCCGGTCCTGCAACCGATGCCCGCGCCGCCCGGGTCGGTGCACCGCCGCTGCCCCGACCTGGCGACGCTGCGGCGGCTGACCGGCTTCGAGCCGGTGGTGCCGCTGGAGGACGGGGTACGTCGGACCTTCGATTGGTACCGCGCCTGGCGCGCCGGCACGGAGGACGCCCGCGGCCGGTGACGGGCGGGTGGAAGGCGGGTGGCGGGAGAGCGGTCGGCTCCCGCCACCGTCGTGCGTGGTGGCCGTGGCGTCGGCCGGGCCGCACCTGGCGGCCCGGCCGCGAGCGGGCGGCCACCGGTGGGCGCACCGCTCACCGCCGGGCCGTGGCCTCGCGTACCGACTGGTAGAAGGCGTGCCGCCGGGGCTCCAGGGAGTCGCGGGAGTAGCGCCGGGCGTGGGCGAGGTTGCGGGCCGAGGCGAGCGCCATCCGGTCCGGGTCGGCCAGCATCCGGGCGATCGCCTCCGCCAGCGCCGCCGGGTCGTCGGGGCCCACCAGGTCCTCGGGCGCCAGCAGCTCCGGGATCCCGCCGACGGCGGTGCCGATCGCCGGCAGCGCGCGGGCCATGGCCTCGATCAGCGCGCGGGGCAGCCCTTCGGTCCGCGACGGGACGACCGCCAGGTCGGCCGCGTCGAGGTGGGCGTACAACGGTGCGCCCGGGGCCACCCAGCCGGCGAACGTCACCCGGTCGGCGACGCCCCGCGCCTCGGCCAGGGCCGCCAGGTGCCCGGCGAACCGCCCGGTGCCGGCGTGGACGAGCCGGACGTCGACCCCGCGCGACACCAGCCGGGCCACCGCCTCGATGAGCGTGTCGACGCCCTTGTAGAGCTGGTCCAGCGTCCCGATCGAGATGAGCGTGCGGTCGCCCCCGGCATCGGCCCGGACGGCACGCGGTGCGGCGGCGAACGCCTCGGGCGGCAGGTCGATGCTCGACACGTTGACCGTCGGCGCGTGGGGGGCGGCCGGGTAGCGGGCCTGGAGATAGTCCGCCGTCACGTAGGAGACGGCGACCGCCGAGCCGCATTCGCGGCGCAGCCGGGTCGCGAAGCGCTGGCGCAGCAGGGGCCGTAGCGGATGCCGGACCACCCCCGGCGCGAGCACGTCGTACGGGTCGCCCACGACCTCCAGCGCGTAGGGCAGGCCGTGTCGGCGGCGGACGCCGGCCAGCAGGGATCCCAGCGCGGAGGGCACCCGCAGGATCACCGCGTCGTCGTCTCCGGCGGCGGTCGCCATGGCGCGGCCGATGGGCACCCGCTGGCGCAGGTACTGCTGCGGCCCGACATAGTGCGGCACCGGGTGCACCGTGACCCCGGGACCGTCGACCCGCAGCGCGTTCTCCGGCACCTGGGGCTGCGCGGCCACCCGGGCCACGACGCGCACCTCGTCGAAGGCCGTGAGGTAGCGCCGCCAGATGTCGTAGCCGTGCGCGTGCGTAGTCCAGACCCGACCGTCGGGCGTGGCGGCGTAGCGGTACTCGGTGGTGACGACGACCCTCACCTCGCCGGCACCCCCTTCACCACCACGCCGGCCGGCACGTCACGCACCACGCAGGCCGCCGCACCCACGGTCGCGCCCGCGCCCACCCGGAGTCCCTGCAGGACCACCGCGCCCGCCCCGATCAGCACGTCCGAGTCGAGCCGGCAGTCGCCGGAGACGGCGGCGAGCGGATTGACCGAGACGTGGTCGCCGAACACGCAGTCGTGGCCGACCGCCGCGTTCTGGTTCAGGTGCACGTGCCGGCCCAGCGTCACGTTGGTGGTCACCCGGGCACCGGCGAACAGCACCGTCCCCTCGCCGACGCGGGCGTCCGCGCCGAGGGTGGCGTCCGGGTGGACCAGCACCGCCGCCGGCAGCCCGTACGAGTCGACCCGGCGGGCGACCCGCCCGCGCGCCCGGGGATCGCCGACGCCGATCACCACGTGCGCGCCCCCGGCGTCGGCCAGGGACGACACCGGGCCGAGCCACGGCACGCCGAGCCGCTGCACCCGCTTGCGGTTCACCTCGGTCGGGTCGTCGTCGACGAACCCCCGCACGTGCCAGACCGGGCCGCCGCGGGCCGCCTCGTTGATGGCCCGGACGATGCCGAGGATCTCCCGGCCGTGGCCGCCGCACCCGACGATCACCAGCTCCGGGCTCACCGGGCGGGCTCCCGCGTGCGGTCGGGCACCGGGACGCCCCGGTACTCGTGGGCGGTCGCGCTGCCGGGCGCCGTGATGCCGTCGCGGCGCAGCACGGTGACCACCGTCCAGGCGAGAATGCGCAGGTCCAGCAGGAGGCTGCGGTGCTCGACGTACCAGACGTCGAGCACGAAACGCTCCTCCCAGGCGAGGGCGTTGCGTCCGCGTACCTGTTGCAGGCCGGTGACCCCCGGGCGGACCTCGTGGCGGCGGAACTGCTCGGCGGTGTAGCGCGGCACGTACTGCGGCAGCAGGGGACGCGGCCCGACGAGGCTCATGTCGCCCCGCAGCACGTTCCACAGGGAGGGCAGCTCGTCCAGGCTCGTGGCCCGCAGCCAACGGCCCAGCGGGGTGATCCGCCCGGCGTCCTGGATGGGGGACAGTGGGTCGCCGTCGGTCCGCATGGACCGGAACTTGACCAGCTCGAACAGCTCGCCGTGCAGCCCGGGGCGGGCCTGGCGGAACAGGACCGGCCGACCCATCGTCAGGGCGATGGCCAGGGCCGTCGCCCCCATCACCGGGGCGGCCAGGACGAGCACCAGGGCCGCCACGGTCACGTCCAGGACGCGCTTTATCCGCTCGTAGCGATGTCGGTTCATCCGCGTTCCTCCAGGAATTCTTCGAGCACCTCGACGAGCCGGTCGGTGTCGGCGTCGGTCAGGCTCGATCCGCTGGGCAGCGAGATGCTGCGCGCGAAGAGCCGGTCGGCGACGCCGGTGACCACGGCGTCGTGGCCGGCGAAGACCGGCTGGCGGTGCATCGGCTTCCACATCGGCCGCGTCTCGATGCCCCGCTGGGCCAGGCGGCGGCCCAGGTGCTCCGCCCCCCAGCCGGCCACCTCCGGGTCCACCACCACCGACGTCAGCCAGCAGTTGGCCCCGGGGTCGCCGTCGCCGACGATCCGGGTGCCGGGGACGGCGGCGAACAGCTTCGCGTACCGCTCCCGTAGCCGGCGGCGGCGCTCGATCATCTCGTCGAGCCGGCGCAACTGCGCCCGGCCGACGGCGGCGAGCAGGTTGCTCAGCCGGTAGTTGTAGCCCACGTCCCGGTGCTCGTAGTGCGTCACCGGCTCGCGGGCCTGGGTCGACAGGTGCCGGCAGCGGGCCGCGAGCGCCGCGTCGTCCGTCACCACCATCCCGCCCGCCGAGGTGGTGATGACCTTGTTCCAGCTGAAGGAGAACGTGCCGAGCTCGCCGAAGGACCCGGCCGGCTCGCCCTGCCGGGTCGACCCGAGGGCCTGGGCGGCGTCCTCCACCAGGGGCACTCCGGCTGCCCGGCAGATCGGGCGCAGCCGTGAGTAGTCCGCACAGGTGCCGTTGAGGTCGACCGACATCACGGCGGCGACCCGGGTGCCGGCGGCGGCCAGGCGGTCGAGCAGGTCGGCCAGCAGGTCCGGGTCGACGTTGCCGGTGGCGGGGTCGCTGTCGATGAAGACGGGCCGGGCCCCGGTGTAGACGGCCGCGTTGGCCGTCGCGGCGAAGGTGAGCGTCGGCACCACGACGACCGTGCCGGGTCCCGCGCCGCAGGCGAGCAGCGCCAGGTGCAGCGCGGCCGTCCCCGAGTTGACCCCGACGGCGTGCCGGACCCCCGCCCGCCCGGCGATCTCGGCCTCGAACGCCTCCGTCTCGGGGCCTGCCGGCCCCGGCCAGCCGGAACGGAAGGCGCGCAGCAGGAAGGACTCCTCGAGCGGGCCGACATCGGGCTGGAACAGCGCGATCCGGCCCGTCACGTCGGCTCACTCGGGGACGTGGCACGAGGCCGGAATGCGGGGCGGCGAGCGTTCATGGTGGACTCCTGTGACGATTAATGCGATATACCACTTTTATCAGTTTTGATCACAATAGAAGCGACCAATGGCCAAAGTGGCCGCACCGACCGCGTCTCGGCGAGCAGGTGTCGGACGCACGCCCCGCCCCGCCCGGCGGCGTGCCCCGCGCCCGGACATCCTCGGGCGGGGCGTGCTCCCGGGTCCCTCAGCGGCCGGCGGGCCTGCCCGCCCGCGCGGCGTGGGCGGCCCCGAGGTGGCGCAGGGAGCGGTAGAAGGTGGTACGCCGGGCGGCCAGCACGTCCGCCCCGAACGCGCGGGCGGCGGCGAGGTTGCGCGCCGACGCCTCGGTCAGCCGCCGCGGGTCGGACAGCATCCCCCGCAGGGCCTCCGCCAGCGCGGCGGGGTCGCCCGACCGCACCAGGCAGTCGGGCGGCAGCAGTTCGGGGATCCCACCGACGGCCGAGCCGATCGCGGGCAGACCCCGGGCCATGGCCTCGATCAGGGCCCGGGGCAGCCCTTCGGTGCGCGACGGCATGACGAAGAGGTCGGCCTGGTCGAGCCGCTGCCTGAGATCGTCGGAGGTGGGCAGCCAGCCGGCGAACTCGACCCGGTCGGCGACGCCCCGCTCCTCGGCGAGCCGGCGCAGCGTCGGGAGGTACCGGCCCCGGCCGACGTGCACGAGCCGGTGCGTCGTCGCGCCGTCGCGGAGGAGGGCCAGCGCCTCGATGAGGGTGTCGATGCCCTTGTACAACTGGTCGAGCGTGCCGACCGAGATCAGGACCGCCCGCTCCGGCGGGGCGTCGTGCGTCCGGGGAGCGGCCGCGAAGGCGGCGCGAGGCAGTTCGACGGAGGAGATGCCCTCGCTGAGAGATCCGTCCCGCGCCGGGTACCGCGCCTGGAGGGTGTGCCCGGTCTCGTACACGGCCGCCGCCGCCAGCCGGCACTGCCGCCGCATCGCGGCGGTGGCCCAGCGGCGCAGGACGGGACGCAGCGGGTGGTCGACGACTCCGCGCGACAACACGGCGTCGGGGTCGCCGACGACCTCCAGGCAGTAGGGCCGTCGTTGCCGGTCGAAGTGGCCGCTGATCGTGTTGGCGATGGGGGAGGGGACCCGGAGCATGACGACGTCGGCGTCCCTGGTGCCCTCCAGCGCCGTACGCCGGATCCGCGGTGCCCGGGTGAGGAACCCGCCCGCCCCCACGTAGTACGGCAGCGGCCACACCTCGACGCCCGGGCCGTCGACCCGGGCTACCCCCGCCGGCCGTTCCTGGACGTCCTGCACCCGGGCGATCACCCGGACCCGGTCGAAGGCCGCGAGGTAGCGGGTCCAGATGTCGTACTCCGGGCCGACCCCGATCCACACCCGCTTGTCGGGAGTGCGGATGAATCGGTACTCCGTGACGATGGCGAGGCAGGTCATCGGTAGCTCACTGTCCAGAATGTCGATTACGTGGTCAAGTGGTGACTTTCGGTACGGTACTTCGTTCCGGTGCCACCGGTCCTGCGGATGGCAGGTCCGGTGGCTCCTCGTCGCGCGGCACGCCGGACCCGCCTATCGCCCCGACCAGCGCGTGGCGCAGCAGCAGCGCCTTGGTGACGGCCTCCACCACCAGCGCCAGGACGACGGCTGACGCCGCGCCGATCAGCCCGTGCCGGGGGACCAGCAGCAGGCTCGCCACCGCGACGAGCCCGAGCGTGGGCAGGGTCGCCGTCAGGTGGTGCTGGAAGCGGTGCAGTGCCAGCAGCGCGGCGTTGACGAAGTACAGCGCGCCGCTGGCCCCGATGCCCAACGCGAGGACGACCAGCACGGGCCAGTGCCGGGAGTAGTCGCGCCCGTAGAGCAGCCCCAGCACCGCCTCGCCGGCCACCCGGGCGACCAACGCGCCCGCCAGCCCGAACAGCAGCGAGCCCAGCACGAGCCGGGCGACCAGGACGCGCAGCGCCCGCAGCTGCCCCGCGCCCGACAGTTCGGCCATCCGGTGCAGGAGCACCTGGTACATCGCGGCGTAGAGGAGGTTCGCCGCCATCGTCGCGTAGCTCAGCGCGGCGAACACCCCCAGGGCCTGCGTGCCCAACTCGTGCTGCACGACGTACATCGGCACGTTGCTCGTGAACGAGGTGAGGCTGTAGGCGAAGCCGACGGGCAGGGCGGTGGCGAACAGCCGCCGCTGTCGGCGCAGCCCCTGACTCCCGCCCGCTCCGCCGGCCCGCCGTAGGTCCGGACGGACCACCCACCGGGGGTAGGCGACGGAGCCGAGCGCCGAACCGGCGACCGAGCCGAGGGCCGCGACGGCGACGCTGCCGGTCGCCAGGAGCAGGCCCGTGGTGACGACGACCGAGAGCGCGGCGTTGAGGGCCATCGACAACCCGACGGTACGCATCGCGCGACGGCGTTGCAGGATGCCGAAGTAGATCTCGCCGACGGCGTCGAGCGCCTTCGCCACGCCGACGAGGAAGACGACAGGCCCACCCCCCGAGCCCATCGAGTACGCGACGACGCCGATCGCGAGGAGCGCCACCGCCATCCCGGCCAGCCGCAGCCGCAGGTATTCGTGGAACGTGAACCGGCTGGCCACGTCGGTGACCAGGACCGGCTGCAGTCCGAGCCCGCAGACCAGGACGACCGGCGCGCCGACGGCGAGACCGAGGGCGTACTGGCCCACCAGGCCGGGGCTGCCGGCCCGGGCGAGCACCGTGACGATCGTCCACTGCGCGAGCGAGGTCATGGCCAGGCCGGCGAGGAACCAGCTCACCTTCGACAGGCCGGACCACCGGCCGCCCGGCGCTGGGTTGGCCAACGTCGACCCCTTCGTCTCCGGTCGGACCGACGACGCAACCCCGCCCGCTCGCGGTCCTCATCCCACTAACCCCGGGGCCACGTGTCGCGTTACGGCCACGGCCGGCGGCGCGCGGAACGCCGGACGGGTATGGTGCTGCGCGGGGCGTAGGGCCCGGCCCATCTCCTGGGGAGCGAGCTGTGCTGCATCTGCGGGTGATCGTGCCCCGGGACCAGTCGTCGGCCGTGGTGGACCTGCTCGGCGCGGACCCGGGCGTGACCCACCTGGCGGTCCTGCCCGGCGCGGCCCGCCGGCCCCCGGGTGACCTCGTCTTGTGCGACGTGGTCCGCGAGCGGGCCGACGTCGTCCTGCACGACCTGCAACGACTCGGCGTCGAGGCGCGCGGCGGCATCGCCGCCGACGACGTGGAGCTGACGCTGTCCGCCGCCGCGGACCGGGCCGCCGAGGAGGCCCCGGGCAGCGGTACGGACGCGGTCGTCTGGGACGAGATCGCCGCGAAGACCGGCGAGCAGACCGAACTCTCCGCGACGTTCCTGGTGCTGATCGTGGTGGCCACCATGATCGCCGGCATCGGTGTGCTGCTCGACCAGCCGATCCTGATCGTCGGTGCGATGGTGGTCGGCCCCGAGTTCGGCCCGCTCGCCGCCCTCTGCGTGGCGTTGCTGCGTCGCCGGCCCGCCGTCGTCGGCCGTTCGGTGCAGGCCCTCGTGGTGGGCTTTCTCGCTGCCATGCTGGCCACCGTGCTGAGCACCTGGGCGCTGACCGCCGCCGGGCTGGTGGACCGGGGGATGCTGCTGGCCGACCGGCCGCTGACCGACTTCATCTGGCGGCCCGACGCGCTGTCCTGGGTGGTCGGCCTGCTGGCCGGCGTGGCCGGGATGCTCTCGCTGACCTCGAAGAAGTCCGGCTCGCTCGTCGGCGTGCTGATCTCGGTCACCACCGTGCCGGCCGCCGCGAACGTCGCGGTCGCCGCCGCCTACGGGGTGTGGCGGGAGGCGGCGGGCTCCGCCCTCCAACTCGTGATCAACCTGACCGCCATCGTGCTGGCCGGCCTGCTCACCCTGGTCGTGCAGCTCTGCTGGTGGCGCTGGGTGCAACGGCGGTTCGCAGGCAGCGTGCCCCGGCCGCGGTCCGGCCGCGCGGCGCGGCTCACCGCCAGTCGTCGCCCGCCTCGAGACGCAGGCTGAGCAGGGTCGCCAGGGGCACCGACTCGCCGTCCCGGCCGCCGCGCCCGACCACCAGCGGCGGCGGGGTGGGCTCCGGCTCCGCCCCGAACAACCGCGCCCGCAGGCTGCGCGGCACGGCGAGCAGATAGAAGCGACCCTCGGTGTCCACGGCGCGGGTGCGGGCCCGGTCCACGTACCAGCCGGTGATCCGGGTGCGGTAGTGGCCGCGACCGTCGTAGCCGACCGCCCGCAGCGGCTCGCTGCGCAGCCCGCGCCGCAGCGCCTCGGCGGCGAACCGGGCCACCAGCTCCGCGGCCTCCGCCTGCTCCGCGGCGCGCTGTTCGGCGTCGGCCGCCGCATGCGCCCGCACCGCGTGCCGCTGCCGCTCCCGCCACCGAAGGTCGTCGTCCTCACCCACGCCGCCGACGGTACGCGCGCGGTCACGCGCCCGTGTCATGGGCCCGCGTCCCCGGTCACGCCGCCGAGCCGAGTCGGTCACGACACCAGCTCGGCGGCGCCTCCGCAACCTCAGGCCAGGCCGGCGCGGCGCAGCGCGTCCGCCATGGCGTCGTTGGCCGGTGCCGGGGCTCTGCCGCCCCCGCGCCCCTGCCGCTGCGGCTGCCCGCCGCGCGAGCCGCCCCGGTCGCCGCGCGGGCCGTCCTGCCCGCCGCCGCGCTGTCCGCCGCCGCCCTGTCCTCCACCGCCCTGTCCGCCGCGCTGTCCTCCGCCGCGTTGCCCGCCGCCTTGTCCTGCGCTGCCGCGTTGCCCGCCGCCTTGTCCTGCGCTGCCGCGTTGCCCGCCGCCCTGCCCGTCGCCGCCCTGCCCGCCGGCGGGCGTCTCGTCGTCGAGCCGCAGCGTCAGGGAGATCCGCTTGCGCGGCACGTCGACGTCGAGCACCTTCACCCGGACCACGTCGCCGGACTTCACCACGTCGCGCGGGTCCTTGACGAACGTGCGGGACATCGCCGAGACGTGCACCAGGCCGTCCTGGTGCACGCCGACGTCGACGAACGCGCCGAACGCCGCCACGTTGGTGACCACGCCCTCCAGGATCATGCCGGGGGTCAGGTCGGAGATCTTCTCCACGCCGTCGACGAACGTGGCGGTGCGGAACTCCGGGCGCGGATCCCGGCCGGGCTTCTCCAGCTCCGTCAGGATGTCGGTGACGGTCGGCAGGCCGAACGTGTCGTCGACGAAGTCGGTGGCCCGCAGCCCGCGCAGGATGGCGCTCTGCCCGATCAGGGAGCGCAGGTCCTGGCCGGTGCGGGCCAGGATCCGGCGGACCACCGGGTACGCCTCCGGGTGCACGCTGGAGGAGTCGAGCGGGTCGTCGCCGCCGGGGATGCGCAGGAAGCCCGCGCACTGCTCGAACGCCTTCGGGCCGAGCCGGGACACCTTCTTCAGCTCGGCCCGGGACCGGAACGGGCCGTTGGCGTCCCGGTGCAGCACGATGTTCTCCGCGAGCCCCGCCCCGATGCCGGAGACCCGGGTGAGCAGCGGCGCGGAGGCGGTGTTGACGTCGACGCCGACGGCGTTCACGCAGTCCTCCACCACCGCGTCGAGGGAGCGGGAGAGCTTCACCTCGGACAGGTCGTGCTGGTATTGGCCCACGCCGATCGAGCGGGGGTCGATCTTGACCAGCTCGGCGAGCGGGTCCTGCAACCGGCGGGCGATGGAGACCGCGCCGCGCAGCGACACGTCCAGCCCCGGCAGCTCCTGCGAGGCGTACGCCGACGCCGAGTAGACCGACGCGCCCGCCTCCGAGACGACCACCTTGGTCAGCGTCAGCTCCGGGTGCCGCTTGATCAGCTCGCCGGCGAGCTTGTCGGTCTCCCGGCTGGCGGTGCCGTTGCCGATGGCGACCAGCTCCACGCCGTGCGCCCCGGCCAGCCGCGCGAGGGTGTCGATCGAGGCGTCCCACTGCCGGCGCGGCTCGTGCGGGTAGATCGTGTCCGTGGCGACCACCTTCCCGGTGGCGTCGACCACCGCCACCTTGACCCCGGTGCGCAGGCCCGGGTCGAGGCCCATCGTCGGCCGGGTGCCGGCCGGCGCGGCGAGCAGCAGGTCGCGCAGGTTGGTGGCGAAGACCCGCACGGCCTCCTCCTCGGCCGCCTGCCACAGCCGCATCCGCAGGTCCGCCCCGAGGTGGATGAGGATCCGGGTGCGCCAGGCCCAGCGCACCGTGTCGGTCAGCCACCTGTCGCCGGGCCGCCCCTGGTCACTCACCCCGAACCGGCCGGCGATCGCCGCCTCGTAGCGGGTCGGGCCGGTGACCGGGGCGTCGGAGTCGCCCTCGGCCTCCGGGTCCATCGTCAGGTCGAGCACGCCCTCCTTCTCGCCCCGGAACATCGCCAGGATCCGGTGCGAGGGCAGCTTCGCGTACGGCTCGGCGAAGTCGAAGTAGTCGGAGAACTTCGCGCCGGCGGACTCCTGGCCGTCGCGTACGCGGGAGACCAGCCGGCCCCGCGACCACATCTGCTCGCGCAGCGTGCCGATCAGGTCGGCGTCCTCGGCGAAGCGCTCCACCAGGATGGCCCGCGCGCCGTCCAGCGCGGCGGCGGCGTCGGCCACCCCCCTGTCGGCGTCGACGAAGCCGGCGGCCCGCTCCCGCGGCTCCTGGCCCGGGTCGGCCAGCAGCGCGTCGGCGAGGGGCTCCAGCCCGGCCTCGCGGGCGATCTGCGCCCGGGTACGCCGCTTCGGCTTGAACGGCAGGTAGATGTCCTCCAGCCGGGACTTCGAGTCGGCCGCCATGATCTGCGCTTCCAGGGCCTCGTCGAGCTTGCCCTGGCCGCGGATGGACTCCAGCACCGCGGCGCGGCGCTCGTCCAGCTCGCGCAGGTAGCGCAGCCGCTCCTCCAGGGTGCGCAGCTGGGCGTCGTCGAGCAGGCCGGTGGCCTCCTTGCGGTAGCGGGCGATGAACGGCACGGTGGCGCCGCCGTCGAGCAGCTCCACGGCCGCCCGGACCTGACGTTCGGCGACGCCGAGCTCGTCGGCGATCCGCTGGTGCACAGACTGGGTCACGATCTTCATCCGCCTTCGTGTGGGTTCCGCCCTGCATTGTGCCGCCCGCCCCCGACGCCGCGCGGCACCCCCGCCGGGGCCGAGCCGACGTGCGGTGCCACCGGCTGCGCTAGCGTGGCGATCATGGAACATCCCGCTGACCCGCGGGCGCGGCGGCTCTTCGGCGGCAGCGCGCGGGCCCTCGGCGACCTCGCCGCCAGCCCGTTCCGGGCCGACCGGGACCGGATCGTGGCCTCGCCCTTCTTCGCCCGGCTGGCCGGGGTCACCCAGGTGATCAGCCCCGGCGGCTCCGGCCTGCTGGTGCACAACCGGCTCACCCACAGCCTCAAGGTGGCCCAGGTCGCCCGCGCCATCGCCGAGCGGCTCACCGCCGACGAGCGGTGGCGGGACCTGCTGGACTCCCTCGGCGGCTGCGACCCCGACGTGGTGGAGGCCGCCGCCCTCGCCCACGACCTCGGGCACCCGCCGTTCGGGCACCTCGGGGAGCGGGTGCTCGACCGGCTGGCCCGCCAGCGGCTCGGCCTCGCCGACGGCTTCGAGGGCAACGCCCAGTCGTACCGGATCGTCACCAGCACCGAGATCCGCGGCGCGGCGACCACCGGCCTGGACCTGACGGCGGCGGTCCGGGCGGCCCTGCTGAAGTACCCGTGGACCCGGCTGGACCACCCGGACCCGCACCCCCGGCACCTCGTCCCGCCGCCCCGGGGCGCCGCCGTGCCCGCCGACGACCCGGACAGCGGGTCGGCGAAGTTCGGCGCGTACCGCACGGAGCTGGCCGACCTGCGCCAGGCCCGGGAGCCGTTCGCCGGGCGGATCGCCGACTGGCAGCAGACCGTCGAGGCGTCGGTGATGGACACCGCCGACGACATCGCGTACGCCATCCACGACGTGGAGGACTTCTACCGGGTCGGGGTGCTCCAGCAGGGCGCCGTCGCCGCCGAGCTGATGGCCTGGCAGCGGGAGGGCGATCACCTGCGGGCGGTCACCGGCCCCGCCCTGGACGGGGTGGGCCGCCGGCCCGGGGCCGCCATCGAGCGGCTGCGCCGGCAACTGCACCGCAAGGACGGCTGGATCGCCGACGACGAGGCGTTCGCCGCCGCCGTCGAGCACGTCCGGCAGGAGCTGGTCGAGGGGCTGCTCGCGCTGCCGTTCGACGGCTCGATCGAGGCGGAACAGTACGTGGCCCGGTTCTCCGCCCGGTGGACCACCCGGTTCGTCGACGCGATCACCGTGACCGAGGCACCCTCGGTGCGTTCCGGGCACGTGCTGCTCGCCCCGGCCCAGTGGCACGAGGTGCAGGTGCTCAAGTTCGTCCACCACCGGTTCGTGCTGGCCCGCCCCGACCTGGCCCTGCACCAGCGGGGCCAGGCGCGGCTGCTCGGCACCCTCGTCGAGGCGCTGTGGGAGTGGCTGCTCGACCCGGAGGAGGAGTCCCGACTGCCCCGCCGGCTGCACGACCTGGTCGAGCTGGCCGAGGCGGAGCTGCACCCGCGTACGCCGGACCGGATCGGCCGGGCCCGGGGCCGGGCCATCATCGACTTCGTCGCGCAGCTCACCGACGGACAGGCGGTCGCGATGCTCGACGCGCTGTCGGGCCGCTCCGGCGCGCTCTGGACCGACGCCTTCGTGCTCTGACCGCCCGCCGTCGGCGCGGCCGGGTGCCGTCGCGCCCCGCGGCCCGGCGGCGGAGGGACCCGGTGGCTAGCGTCCGCCGGTGGCCACGACGGATTCGAGGACGTCCGCGACGGCGACGGCCGAGCGCCGGTTGTCGAACCGTCGCACCATCAGGCTGCGGGCCGCCCGGCCGCGCCGGGGCAGCCGTCCGGCATCGAATTCCCGGTACGCGAGGCGGAGCGCGTCGGTCAGGGCCGGCACGTCGTCGGCCGGAACGATCCACCCGCTGTGCTCGTCGACCGTCTCGGGCAGGCCACCGGCATCGCTGACGATGCTCGGCACGGCCATCGCACCGGCCTCCACCGCCGCGCCGTGGCTCTCGCCGAGGGAGGGGCTGACGCTGACGTCGGCCGCCGCGTACCAGGGGCGTACGTCGTCTACGCCGGTGAGCCAGGTGATCCCGGGGTCCTCCGCGACGTCGAACCGGTCGAGCAGCCGGCGGCGGTAGGTCTCGCCCGCGTCGCCCCAGCCGTCACCGATGATCAACAGGTGCGCCTTCGGGTGGGTCGACCGGAACCGCCGCCACGCGGGCAGGAGCACGTCGTGCCCCTTGATCCCCCGTCCCCTGTTGACCAGCCGCCTCGGCGGGTAGACGTAGGCGACCATGACGGCCAGGAAGACGTCGTCGGCGATGCCCAGTTCGGCCCGGGCCTTGGCCCGCGCCTCGGCGTACGCCGGACCGCCGTGGCCGTCGGACCCGGGGTCCGGGTGGTCGTCAGGGCGCGGACCGGCCGACCAGTCCGGCCGGAACCGCTCGGTGTTCACCCCGTAGGAGGCCACCGGACGGCGGTGGGGCGGGCAGCCCATCGCCCCGTACCGGTTCGAGGCGTGCTGGCAGCCGCAGACGATGGCGTCGTCGAGCCGCCACAGCAGCCGCTCGACGAGGCGGATGGGGCGGGACTCCAGGTACGCCGGTCCGGCCACCATGTGCACGCGGCGCAGGGCCAGGCCCACGGTGGCGGCCCGGGCGGCGAAGGCGGAGGCGAGCAGGTGGTAGTGGAGCACGTCCGGGTCCAGCCGGCGGATCAACCGCCGCAGGCCGAGCAGGCCGGCGGGGGCGCCGGGGCCGACCCGGAAGTCGAACGGCGACTCGGCGACGCGTACGCCCCGTCGCCGTAGTTCCCCGGTGAGCGGCCCGTCCCCGGCGGGCAGGATCACCACGACCTCGTGTCCGCGCCCGCGCAGCTCGTCCACCTGCGGCAGGATCCACCTGCCGCCGGTGTTCGTCTTGAGCAGCACCGCGACGCGTAGCCGGTGCGACCTGCTGGGTGGACTCATGGCGGAGGTCCTTCTCCGGGCGGTGGGCGGGCGGGACGGTGGCGGAGGCGTCCCTGCTGGCGGCGAAGGGGCTCCCCTCCCGGTGAACGACCGGACCGCCCCCTTGGCCACGGCCGAAACACCGGGGGCGGTGGCCGGCAGGTCGCGCGGTCGACCACCGGCGACGAAGCGGACAATATGCACCTTTCTGGCGTTTCCCTGTACTCTGACCCTTCGTTGAACCGGGTGCCGTGCAGCTCGGCGGCCCGTGACCGTCCGCAGTGGCTGCTGCGCGGAGCCAGGAAGGCCGGCGCCGCTCCAAGAAATGGGAGAACTTGGATGACTTGCTCGACTGTTGGTCGCCGTGTGCTGATCACCGGAGGGACCGGCTCGTTCGGCCAGACGATGGTGCGGCGGCTGCTGGACCGCGATGTCGCGGAGGTGCGCGTCCTCAGCCGGGACGAGGCCAAGCAGGACGTCATGCGCCGAACCCTCGCCGACGACCGGGTCTCCTACCACCTCGGTGACGTCCGAGACCTCGACAGCGTCCTGCGCGCCACCCGGGGGGTCGACTTCGTCTTCCACGCCGCGGCGCTCAAGCAGGTCCCCTCCTGCGAGTTCTTCCCGCTGGAGGCGTTCCGGACCAACGTCGTGGGCAGCGCGAACGTGATCGAGGCTGCGGATCGGCACGGAGTCGGCTCCGTGGTGATGCTGAGCACCGACAAGGCGGTCCACCCGGTCAGCGCGATGGGCATGAGCAAGGGGATGATGGAGAAGCTGGCGCAGGCCCACGCCCGGGGCAGCTCGGGCGGCGCGACGGTCGTTTCCTGCGTCCGGTACGGCAACGTCATGTACTCGCGGGGATCGGTGATTCCGATCTTCATCGAGCAGATCAAGGCCGGGGTCGTGCCCACCGTCACCGATCCCGACATGACCCGGTTCATGATGTCGCTGGCCGACTCCGTGGAGTTGGTCGAGCACGCGTTCCAGCACGCCCACGCCGGCGACATCTTCGTCCGCAAGGCCGGCGCCTGCACGGTCGGGGACCTCGTCGTCGCCCTGTGCCAGCTTTTCGACGTGCCCCCGAAGTACGACGTGATCGGCGTCCGCCACGGCGAGAAGCAGTTCGAGACGATGGCCAGCCGCGAGGAGCTGGCCCGCGCCGAGGACTTCGGCGACTTCTACCGGCTGCCGGTCGACGCCAGGCGGCTCAGCTACGCGTCCTACGTCACCGAGGGCCGGATCGGACTGCCGGCGCTGCCCGAGCTCAGTTCCGCCACCGCCCGGCGGCTGGACGTGCCGGAGATCATGGAACTGCTGCTCACCCTCCCGCAGGTCCGGGCGGAACTGGCCCTGTGCGACCCGGCGCTGGCGGGATGACCGGCGCGTTCTGACCGGGACCCGGCCGTACTGACCGGACCCGGCCGGGCCGGGGATGCGGCGTTGCCCGCCTGCCCCACGCTGCCGCCCGGCCGGGTGCCGGGTGGGTCACCGGTGCCGGACGAGGAACTCCTCGACCAGCCCGAGGACGCGGTCGGCGTCGACGCCGGGGAGAGTGGACCCGCTGGGCAGCGAGATGCTGCCGGCGAAGAGTTGGTCCGCCGCCCCGGTCACCACCGCCCACCGGTCGAGGTGGGCCGGCTGCCGGTGCATCGGCTTGAACATGGGCCGGGTCTCGATGTCGTGCGCCGCCAGGTGTTCACCGAGGTCGCGGGCCCGCCAACCGGCCGTCGCCGGATCCACCACGAGCGAGGTCAGCCAGCAGTTCGAGCCGGCGTCGCCGTCGCCGAGGATGCGCGTACCCGGCACCGAGGCGAAGACCTTGGCGTAGTGTTCCCGCATCGCGCGCCGCCGTTCGATCATCCCGTCGAGGCGGCGCAACTGGGCCCGGCCGAGGGCTGCGAGCACGTTGCTCAGCCGGTAGTTGTAGCCGACATCGCGGTGCTCGTAGTGCGCCACCGGCTCGCGGGCCTGCGTCGAGAGCCGCCGGGCGCGGCTGATCAGCCCGGAGTCCTCGGAGACCAGCATGCCGCCGCTCGACGTCGTCATGATCTTGTTGCCGTTGAACGAGAAGATGCCCACCCGCCCGAAACTCCCGGCGTACCGCCCCTGGTACGTGGAGCCGAGGGCCTGGGCCGAGTCCTCGACCACCGGCACGCCCGCCGCCGCGCAGACCGGCAGCAGCCGGGCGTAGTCGGCGCAGGCGCCGTTGATGTCCACCGCCACCACGGCGGCGATCCGCCGGCCCCGGCGGCGCAGGTCGTCGAGCAGGTCGGGCAGCAGGTCGACGTCCAGGTTCCCGGTCGCCGGGTCACAGTCGACGAAGACCGGCTCCGCGCCGGTGTACGTCACCGCGTTGGCCGTCGCCACGAACGTCAGCGTCGGCACCACCACGACCGTCCCGGGCCCCGCGCCGACCGCGAGCAGGGCGAGATGCAGCGCGGCCGTCCCGCTACTGACCCCCACCGCGTGCCCGCAGCCCACCCGCTCGGCCACCTCACGCTCGAAGGCGTCCAGGTCGGGACCGGCCGGTGCCACCCAACCCGACCGCATCGCCGCGACGACGAGGGCCTCCTCGGCAGGACCGACGTCGGGCGGGGAGAGGTGGATCCGCCGGCTGGCAGGTCGGCCTTCGCAGTACTGGTCCACCATCAGGGCCTCCGGGCGACAGGTACGTGGTGATCCGTGGCGCTTACACCCAGTTAACCGAGATCGCGCGTGGACGTTACGGAACCGGCACGTCGGCGGCGCGGTCCCGGGGACGACGGCGCGTCATCATGTCGGCCACGGCCTCCGCCGCCGCCGTGCGGTCGAACGCCCGCAGCGCGTGCTCCCGCGCGCGACGACCCATGGCGGCAAGATCCCCGGCGGCGAAGGCGCGGTGGGCGGCCGAGAGCGCCTCCCGCAGGGCGGCCGGGTCGCCCCGCGGCACGATCCAGGCGAAGCTGTCGTCCACCGCCTCGGGCAGCCCTCCGGCGTCACTGACGACGCTGGGACAGCCCATGGCGGACGCCTCGCGCACTACCCCGTTGCTGCCCTCCGACAGCGACGGTGTCACGTTGACGTCGGCGGCCAGGAAGTAGGGGCGCAGGTCGGGCAGGCGGCCCAACCACACCACGCTCCGGTCGTCGGCGAACATGTCCATCAGCCGTCTGCGGTGCGCCTCGCCGGCCTCGGTGAAGCCCACCCCCACCATCAGCAGCCGCGACCGTGGATGCGCGGCGTGGAAGTCGCGCCACGCCTCCAGCAGGACGTCGTGGCCCTTGATGTTCTGGCCGGGGAACGCGATCCGCTTCGGCGTGTACGTGTTCGCCACCATGAGCGCGACGAACACGTCGTCGTCGAGGCCGAGTTCCGCCCGGGCCGAGGCGCGGGCCGAGGCGGCGGGGCCCGACGCCACCCGGGCGGGGTCGAAGTGGCCCAGGTCGACCCCGTACTGGGCCACCGGCCGCCGCTCGGCCGGGCAGCCGAGGGCCTGGTAGTGCGTGGAGATGTGCTGCGTGCAGCAGATGATGAGGTCGTCCAGCCGCCACAGCAGGCGCTCCACGGGACGGACCACCGGCGACTCCAGGTAGAGCGGCCCGGCGACCATGTGCACCCGGCGCAGCGGAAGCCGGAACGCCGCTACCCGGGCGGCCAGGGCCGCCGCGTACAGGTGGTAGTTCAGGACGTCCGGCCGTAGCCCGCGCAGCAGCCGGCGCAGTCGCCACAGCCCTCGCACCGTCCCCGGCGTGGGGCGGAACCGGAAGTCGAACGGGGAGTCCAGCGTCTCGACGCCGCGCGCCCGCAACTGATCCCGCAACGCGCCCGGCCCCGCCGGGAGGATCGCGATCACCTCGTGGTCCCGCCGCCGTAGCTCGTCGATCTGGGGAAGCGTCCAGAGGCAGCCCTCGGCGGTGCGCAGCAGGATGGCGATGCGAAGGTTGCCCACGACCGTGTCCTTGTCGTCTCCTCTGCGAACGGCGCTGCCCGGTGCGGGCGACGCCCGTTCGCGACGGGTGCCGATAACGGCGACTAGGTCTGGTCCAACGAGGCGAGACGCCCCGGGTTACGAGCCGGGCGGCAGGCCGGGGCGGGCCGCGACGGGCGGCGGTCGCTCAGGCGATCGACTGCCACCAGCCGTCGACCGCCGGCGGGTCGTCGACGACCACCCGCTCGCCCGGCCGGGGCACCGCGAGCCGCACGTCGCGGGCCTTCGCCTCCGCCCACAGCCGGTCCACCGGCTCCGACCAGTCGTGCAGCGCCAGGTTGAACGTCGCCCAGTGCACCGGCAGGAGCAGCCCACCGCGCAGGTCGAGGTGGGCGGCGACGGCCTCCTCCGGGAACATGTGGATGCTCGGCCACGCCCGGTCGTACGCGCCGATCTGCATCAGCGTCACGTCGAACGGGCCGTGCTCGGCGCCGATCTCGGCGTACCCGTCGAAGTAGCCGGAGTCGCCGGTGTAGAAGACCCGGCGGTGCGCACCGGCCACCACCCACGAGCTCCACAGCGTGCCGTCGCGGCGCAGCCCCCGGCCGGAGAAGTGCTGGGCGGCGGTCGCGGTGATCGTCAGCCCGCCCACCCGGCGGCTCTCCGCCCAGTCCAGTTCGACGATCCGGTCCTCCGGTACGCCCCACCGCTCCAGGTGCGCCCCGACCCCCAGCGGCACCACGAACGGCGCCGACTGGCCGGCGGTCAGCGCCCGCACGGTGGACATGTCGAGGTGGTCGTAGTGGTCGTGGGAGATCAGGATCGCGTCCACGGCGGGCAGCTCGTGCAGGCCCACTGGGGGCTCGTGCAGCCGGCGCGGCCCGACCAGCGCCGACGGCGAGCACCGGTCGCTCCACACCGGGTCGACCAGCACCCGGTGGCCCTCGATCTCGATCAGCGCGGAGGCGTGGCCATACCAGACGACGCCCAGTTCGCGCTCGTCGGCGGCGGCGGCCGCCGGGTCGGCCGGGCGTACCAGCGGCACGGCGGCGGTCGGCCTGCGCTTCTGCTTGCCGAAGATCAGCTCGCGGACCAGGTTGCGGTCGGGGGCACCGGCCATCGTCCGGGTGCTCGCCCGGTTGCGGAAGGCGCCGTCGCGGAACTGCGGGGAGCGGGCCGCCCGCTCGGCGCGGGCCCCGCTGAGCCGCCCGCCGAGGGCGGCCGGCACGTCCCGGGCCACCCAGGCCAGGCCGGCCAGGGCGGCGAGCCCGGCCGCGCCGCGCAGCCGCCGCGCCAACGCCCGCTGGGCGACCTGTTCCGCTGGTGCCCCCATCGTGTCCCGCCCCCTCCGCCGAGTCCCGCAGTACACCGTAGTCCGCCACCGCACCCGCGCGCCCGGCAGCCGGCCGCGCGGGTGCCGCCCGGCCGCCGGGTGGTGCGGGTCAGCCGCCGTTGCTGGGCCGCCAGGCGGCCGCCCGGTGGGTGGGGCCGGCGCCGGCCAGCCCCGCCACGGCGGCCAGGAAGACGCGGCCCATCCGGGCCCGGGCCTGCACCGCCGGGTGGGTCGCGCCGAAGTCGTCCGCGCCGGCCTGCCCGTCAGCGAACAGGGCGTACGTCAGCACCGGCGCCCCGACGGCGTCGAAGACGATCCCGGCCTCGTGCCGGGCGGTGTCGAACCAGCCCGCCTTGGTGGCGACCCGGGCCCGGTCGGCCGAGGACATCTCGCGCCGCACCCCGTCGGTGAACGCGATGGGGGAGCGCAGCAGGCCGAGCAGGAACGCCGTCGAGGACGCCGACAGCAGCGTGCCGCCCACCAGCGCCCGCAGCAGGTCGTGCGTCTCCCGTGGCGTGCTGGTGCCGAGGTAGAACCGGTTCGGGTTGGCCACCGGCTGCACCTGCGTGTTCGGGAAGCCCTTCGCGACCAGGATCTGGTTCAGCTCGGCGGCCGGGCAGACCAGGCCGCAGAGCCGCACGGCGGTGTCGTCGGAGACCGTCAGCAGGGCCGCCAGGGCGTGCCCCAGGGTGACGCTGCTCGGGTACGCGCCGTCGAGGCTGAAGATCCCGTCCCCGCCGGGGATCACGATGGACGCGGTCACGTCGACCCGCTGGGCGAGCGTGAGCAGCCCCCGGTCGACCTTGTCCAGCACCGCCACGGCCACGGCGATCTTGTTTACGCTGTACGCCTCGATGCGCCGGTCCGCCTCGTCCGCGACGGCCACCAGCGGCGCGGCGGCGCCGTCGGCGACGCTCACGTACGCCTGCCAGTTGCCCCCGGCCCGCGCGGTCTGCTGCGCATAGCTCGCGGCGACCTGGGCGGCGGCCCGGGCCGGGGTGGCGGCCACCCGGGGCCGACCGGCGGCGGACGCGGGCGCGGCGGCGCCGAGCACCGTGCCGGCGGTGGCCACCGTGCCGATGCCCAGCGCGGCCCTGCGGTTCACTCTGATCGTCACTCGTCTCTCCCCGTGGGTGGTAACGGATCTTCCGTCCCGCCACCCTAGGCGAAGTCGTCGCTCCCCGTGCCTCCTGCTGTTGCTCATCGTGACCGGCGCGTCATGCGGGCGGTCGCCGCGCGCCGCGAACTCCCGGGCCGCCGCCCGGCCGATCCCGCTGGTAGCGCCGATGACGACGACCGCGCGGGTCACGGCGCGAGCACGACCTTGACGCAGCCGTCCTCCTTCTTCTGGAACATCTCGTACGCCTGCGGCGCGCGCGCCAGCGGCACCCGGTGGGTCCGCAGGTCCGCCACGCCCAGCGGGTCGTCGTCGCCGGCGAGCAGCGGGACGATCTCGTCGGTCCACCGGCGCACGTGGCACTGTCCCATCCGCAGTTGGACGCCCCGGTCGAACATCTCCATCAGCGGCAGCGGGTCGACCTCGCCGCCGTAGACGCCGGAGATCGAGACGGTGCCGCCCCGGCGGACCGCCCTGAGGGCGGCCTTGAGCACGGTCAGTCGGTCCACGCCGGCACGGTCGATCATCGCGTCGGCCAGCCGGTCCGGCAGCAGGCCGGCGGCGGTCTGGGCGAGCTTGCCCGAGGGGGAGCCGTGCGCCTCCATGCCGACGGCGTCGATCACGGCGTCGGGGCCGCGCCCGTCGACCAGGTCGATCAGCGCGCCCGGCACGTCGTCGAGCCGGCTGACGTCGAGCGTCTCGACGCCGTGCCGGCGGGCCATCTCCAGCCGCTCCGGCACCAGGTCCAGGCCGATCACCCGGCCCGCGCCGAGGTGCCGGCCGATCCGGGCGCAGAACTGCCCGACCGGGCCGAGCCCGAACACGGCGAGGGTGCCGCCGGGCGGGGTGTCGGCGTACTTCACCGCCTGCCAGGCGGTGGGCAGGATGTCGGACAGGTATAGCCACCGCTCGTCCGGGCCGGTCTGCGGGACCTTGATCGGGCCGAACTGGGCGTGCGGCACCCGCAGGTACTCGGCCTGCCCGCCGGGCACCGACCCGTACAGCGAGGTGTAGCCGAACAGCGCCGCGCCCTTGCCCTCGGCGGTGACCTGGGTGGTCTCGCACTGGGCGTAGAGCTGCCGGTCGCACATCCAGCAGGACCCGCAGGCGATGTTGAAGGGGACCACCACCCGGTCGCCTGGCTTCAACCGGGTCACCCCGGTCCCGACCTCCTCGACGATGCCCATCGGCTCGTGGCCGAGGACGTCGCCGGGCTTGAGGTACGGCCCGAGCACCTCGTACAGGTGCAGGTCGGATCCGCAGATCGCGGTGGAGGTGATCCGGACGATCGCGTCCGTCGGTTCCTCGATGCGCGGGTCCGGGACGTCCTCGACCCGGACGTCCCGCCTACCCTGCCAGGTCAGTGCCTTCATGCCCGCGTGTCCCCTCTTCGGCGTGCCGTCCCCCGGACTGCTACCCGGCTCCCGGGGCTTGAACCGCTCCGATGGACTGCGGACCTGACGCGGGCGCGCTCGGGTGCGCTCGGGCAGGGCAGGGCGGGGAGGCCGGGGAGGCCGGAGGCCGGGACGGTCGGGGCCTAAGGAGCTGAGGTCGTGGTGACTTCGGAGGCTAGGGAGCTGATGTCGTAGATGACTCGCGGCACGTCAGCGCGCCGGCAGGCGGCGTGCGGCGTCCGGCACGCCGCACGCGGCATCTGGCACGCGGCATCCGGCGGTCCGGCGTCCGGCATTTGGCGCCCGGCAGGCGGCATCCGGCACGCAATGTGTGGTATGCGGCGCGGCGGGATCCGGGCACGCGGCGGGTCGCGGGTGTGATGTCGTAGATGACTCAGCTCCCTAGGGTCCGCGACAGGTGACGCTCCCCGCGGACTGCGGCAGCCGGGAACCGAGCCGGCCGCCGGCCCGGAGCAGAGGCGGCGGCCGGGGCACCGGCGTGACGGGGTGCTGGCGCGACGGCGTGTCGGCGTGACGGGGCGGGCGGCGGGGTCAGGAGCCGGGGGTGCCGCCCCGCTTGGCGGTGGCCGCCAGGTAGTCGCGGTTGAGCCGGCCGATGGTGTTCAGCGGGATGCCCTTCGGGCACACCGCGGTGCACTCGCCGGTGTTGGTGCAGCCGCCGAAGCCCGCCTCGTCGTGCGCGTCGACCATGCCGACGACCCGGGTGTACCGCTCCGGCTGGCCCTGCGGCAGCAGCGAGAGCTGAGTGACCTTGGCGGCGGTGAACAACATGCCCGAGCCGTTCGGGCAGGCCGCCACGCAGGCGCCGCAGCCGATGCAGGCGGCCGACGAGAACGCGGCGTCGGCGTCGGCCTTGGCGACCGGCACCGAGTGGGCCTCGGGGGCGCTGCCCGTCGGCGCGGTGATGTACCCACCGGCGGCGATGATCTTGTCGAAGGCGCTCCGGTTGACCACCAGGTCCTTGATGACCGGGAAGGCCCGGGCCCGCCACGGCTCGATGTCGATCGTGTCGCCGTCGGAGAACTGCCGCATGTGCAGCTGGCAGGCGGTGGTGCCGCGCTGCGGGCCGTGCGCGTCACCGTTGATCATGAGACCGCACATGCCGCAGATGCCCTCGCGGCAGTCGTGGTCGAACGCCACCGGCTCCTCGCCGGAGAGGATCAGCCGCTCGTTGAGCACGTCGAGCATCTCCAGGAACGACATGTCGGGGGAGACGTCGTCGACCTGGTAGGTCACCATCCGGCCCTTGTCGGCGGGGCCGGACTGGCGCCAGATGCGCAGGGTCAGGTTCACTTGTAGCTCCGCTGCGTCGGGTGCACGTACTCGAACTTGAGGTCTTCCTTGTGCAGCACGGCCGGCTCATCGCCGCCGGTGTACTCCCAGGCCGCCACGTACGCGAACCGGTCGTCGTCGCGCTGCGCCTCGCCGTCGGGGGTCTGGTGCTCGGCCCGGAAGTGGCCGCCGCAGGACTCCTCGCGGTGCAGGGCGTCGACGCACATCAGCTCGGCCAGTTCGAAGAAGTCGGCCACCCGGCCGGCCTTCTCCAGCGACTGGTTGAGCCCGTCGCCGTCGCCGGGGACGCGGACCCGCTTCCAGAACTCCTCGCGCAGCGCCCGGATCTCGTCGATGGCCTTGCGCAGCCCGGCCTCGCTGCGTTCCATGCCGCAGTGCTCCCACATGATCTGGCCCAGCTCGCGGTGGAACGAGTCAACCGTCCGGTCGCCGTCGACCGCGAGCAGCCGCCGGATCCGGTCCTCGACGTCGCGTCGCGCCGCCACGGCCTCCGGGTGGCTGGCGTCGACCCGCTCGAACGGGCCGGCCGCCAGGTAGTTGGCGATCGTGTTGGGCAGCACGAAGTAGCCGTCGGCGAGGCCTTGCATCAACGCGGACGCGCCGAGCCGGTTCGCCCCGTGGTCGGAGAAGTTCGCCTCGCCGATGACGAACAGGCCGGGGATGGTCGACTGGAGGTCGTAGTCGACCCAGAGGCCGCCCATCGTGTAGTGCACGGCGGGGTAGATCCGCATCGGCACCTCGTACGGGTCCTCGCCGGTGATCCGCTCGTACATCTCGAAGAGGTTGCCGTACTTGGCCTCGATGGCCCTGCGGCCGAGGCGGTCGATGGCGTCGGCGAAATCGAGGTAGACGCCGAGCCCGCCGGGGCCCACGCCGCGCCCGGCGTCGCAGACGTTCTTCGCCGCTCGCGAGGCGATGTCCCGGGGCACCAGGTTGCCGAAGGACGGGTAGATCCGTTCGAGGTAGTAGTCCCGTTCTTCCTCAGGGATGTCCTTCGGGGCGCGGTCGTCGCCCTTGGCCTTCGGCACCCACACCCGGCCGTCGTTGCGCAGCGACTCGCTCATCAGCGTCAGCTTCGACTGGTGGTCGCCCGACACGGGGATGCAGGTCGGGTGGATCTGCGTGTAGCAGGGGTTGGCGAAGTACGCGCCCCTGCGGTGCGCCCGCCAGGTGGCGGTGACGTTGCAGCCCTTGGCGTTGGTGGAGAGGTAGAAGACGTTGCCGTAGCCGCCGGAGGCCAGCACCACCGCGTCGGCGAACTCGCTGGTGATCTCGCCGGTGACCAGGTCCCGCACCACGATGCCCCGGGCCCGGCCGTCGACGACGATCAGCTCCAGCATCTCGTGACGGGCGTTCATCTCCACGTTGCCCAGCCCGATCTGCCGCTCCAGGGCCTGGTACGCCCCGAGCAGGAGCTGCTGGCCCGTCTGGCCTCGCGCGTAGAAGGTGCGCTGCACCTGCGCGCCGCCGAAGGAGCGGGTGTCGAGCAGTCCGCCGTACTCGCGGGCGAACGGCACGCCCTGGGCGACGCACTGGTCGATGATGTTGACCGAGACCTCGGCCAGCCGGTGCACGTTGGACTCGCGGGAGCGGAAGTCGCCGCCCTTGACGGTGTCGTAGAACAACCGGTGCACCGAGTCGCCGTCGTTGCGGTAGTTCTTGGCGGCGTTGATGCCGCCCTGCGCGGCGATCGAGTGGGCCCGGCGCGGGCTGTCCTGGTAGCAGTACGACCGGACCCGGTAGCCCTGCTCGGCGAGCGTGGCGGCAGCCGAGCCGCCGGCCAGGCCGGTGCCGACCACGATCACCGTCAGCTTGCGCCGGTTGGCCGGGTTGACCAGCTTCGCCTCGAAGCGGCGGCGGTCCCAGCGGGTCTCAATCGGGCCCTGCGGGGCCCGGGCGTCGGCGATCGGGTCGCCCTCGGTGAACAGGTCCATGGTCAGGCCACCAATCCGGTGAGTACGGCGAAGGGGACCACGAGGTAGCCGGCGCAGAGCACGACGGCGAAGCCCAGCGCGGCGGCGCGCGCCCGGCGCTCCCCGGCGGGGGTCTGCTGGCCGAGGCTGCGGAACGCGCTGAACGCGCCGTGGCGCAGGTGGAACCCGAGCGCCACGACCGCCAGCGTGTAGAAGAGGGTGACGTACCACCGCTCCGGTGCGAAGTCGGCGACCACGTTGCCGTACGGGCGGCCCGGGACGCCCTCGGGGTTCAGGTGACCGGTGGTCAGGTCCAGGATGTGGTAGATCACGAAGAGCAGGATGATCACGCCGCCCCAGCGCATCGTGCGGGCCGCGTAGCTGCCGTTGACCTTCTTGCGGTGCGCGTACCGGACCGGGCGGGCGGCGCGGGCGCGCACCGCGAGCACCGTGGCGGCCCCGATGTGGGCCAGCACGGCCGCCAGCAGTGCGGTGCGCTGGATCCACAGGAACCAGGTCGACGGCAGCAGCGGGGTGCCGATCTCGCGCAGCCAGTGCGCGTAGTGGTCGAACGCGGTCTCGCCCGTGAAGATCTTCAGGTTGCCGAGCATGTGCGCGACGAGGAACAGCACCAGCAGGATGCCCGTCACCGCCATGACGGCCTTCAGGCCGACGTTGGACCGGATGGGCGACCGGGATTTCGTGAGTACCACCTGACCGACGCTAGGAGACCTGGGATCAGTCGTCCAATGCATCGAACTCGCAGTGTCGATAGCCGTAGGCTATGACGATGCAGCTGCACCAGCTCCGGTACTTCGTCGCCGTCGCGGAACTACGACATTTCACCCAAGCCGCCGACCTGGTCGGCATCACCCAGCCCTCGTTGAGTAAGCAAATTCACGCCCTGGAGACCGGCCTCGGGGCCCCGCTGTTCGAGCGGGTGCGGGGCCGGATCGCCCTCACCGCCGCCGGCGAGGTGCTGCTCCCGCTGGCCCGGCGCATCCTCGCCGACGTCGACACCGCCACCCGGGAGGTGCAGGAGCTGGTCGGGCTGCGGCGTGGCCGGGTCCGCCTCGGCGCCACCCCGAGCCTGGCCACCTCGCTCGCCCCGCCCGTGCTGCGCCGGTTCCGCGACGCCCACCCCGCCGTCGACCTGCGGGTGGAGGAGGGTGGCTCGCAGGACCTCGTCCGCGACCTGCTGCGTGGCGACCTCGACCTCGCGCTGATCATCATGCCCGCCCAGGGCGCGGACCCAGGGCTGCACGCCGAGGAGATCCTGCGGGAGAGCCTGGTGGTGGCCTCGCTGGCCGAGGTGCCCGGCACCTCGGCCGCCGGCGAGCTGCGGGTCACCGACCTGCGGGGCCAGCCCCTGGTGATGTTTCGGGAGGGCTACGACCTGCGCGACGCCACCCTCCAGGCGTGCCGGGAGGCCGGCTTCGAACCCACCCTGTCGGTCGACGGTGGCGAGATGGACGCCGTGCTCAGCTTCGTCGAGGCGGGGCTCGGGGTGGCGCTGGTGCCCGGCATGGTGGTGGCCCGCAGGCCCGGCGTCCGGGTCACCCGGCTGGCCCCGCCCGGCGTCCGCCGGACCATCGCCGTGGCCCGACGCCGCGACGTGGTGCCCACCCACGCCGGCCGCGAGCTGCGCCGCATCCTCCTGGAGTACGTGCGGGAGGCGGCCGGACGGGACGCCCTGCCGCCCGGGGTGGAGCTCCGCTGAGGCGTCGGGGCACTGGTCCGAATTATGGGCGAATATTCCCTATACGCCCCATATCAGGGCCTTCGTGCCTGGTTCGTCGCCTATGGTGAAGCCTTGCGCAGGCAAGACGCCCGTCGGCCTGCCGGGGAACAGTCCAAGCGCGCGGGCTCGCGTGGCAGGGAGGCCACCACATGAGGATCCTGGTTACCGGCGGCGCCGGCTTCATCGGCTCGCACTTCGCCCGGTGCCTGCTGGGAGGGCGGTACGTCGGCTTCGAGGACTGCCACGTCACGGTGCTCGACAAGCTGACCTACGCCAGTGACAGGAACAACCTGCCCGCCCACCACCCCCGGCTGACGTTCGTGCGCGGCGACATCTGCGACCGCCCGCTCCTGGCCGACCTGGTCCCCGGGCACGACGCCGTGGTGCACTTCGCCGCCGAGTCGCACGTGGACCGCTCGATCGACGACCCCGCGCCGTTCTTCGAGACCAACGTGATGGGCTCGCACCATCTGCTGGCGGCCTGCGCCCGCGCCGCCGTCGGCCGGGTCGTGCACGTCTCCACCGACGAGGTCTACGGGTCGATCACCGAGGGCTCCTGGACCGAGCGTTGCGTGCTGGAGCCCAACTCCCCGTACGCGGCGTCCAAGGCGGCCAGCGACTGCATCGTGCGCTCCTACTGGCGCACCTACGACGTCGACGTGTCGATCACCCGCTGCGCCAACAACTACGGGCCGTACCAGCACGTGGAGAAGGTGATCCCGCGCTTCGTCACCAGCCTGCTCACCGGCGGGGACATCACCCTGCACGGCGACGGCGGCGCGGTGCGCGAGTGGCTGCACGTCGACGACCACTGCCGCGCGATCGCCCTCGTGCTGGCCAAGGGCCGCGCCGGGGAGGTCTACAACATCGGCGGCGACGTCGAGCTGACCAACCGGGCGCTGGCCGAGAAGATCCTGCTGCTGGCCGGCGCCGGCTGGGACCGGGTGCGGCACGTCGCCGACCGCAAGGTGCAGGACCAGCGGTACAGCCTGGACTACACGAAGATCTCCGAGGAACTGGGCTTCGAGCCGCAGATCCGGTTCGCCGACGGGCTGGCCGAGGTCTTCCACTGGTACCGGGAGAACCGGGCCTGGTGGGCGCACGCCCACCCGGAGGCACGCCTCGGCGCGCTGGCCAACTCCGTGCGGGGCCTGCCGACCGGCCGGGCCGTGCCAGCCCCGGTGCACTGACCCGGCTCGGCGGCCCTCGGCCCCGGCTCAGCGGCCCTCGGCGTCGTCCATCGCCCGGTAGATCCGCTGCTCCGACACCGGGTACGGGGTGCCGAGGGCCTGGGCGAACACGTTCACCCGCAGCTCCTCAATCATCCAGCGGATCTGCCGCACCGCCGCCGACCCGCGCCGGCCCGGCGGCAGCGCGGCGAGCAGGTCGGCGTACTCCTTCTGCACCGCGGCCACCCGGTCCTGCTGCTGGCGGTCCCGCTGCGGGTTGCCCGGCAGCCGGTCCAGCCGCCGCTCGATCGCGGTGAGGTAGCGCAGCAGGTCGGGCAGGCGGGCGTAGCCGGTCTCGGTGACGAACCCCTTGTGCACCAGGCCCGACAGCTGGGCCCGGATGTCGGCCAGGGCGGCCACCACGGCCAGGTTCTGGGTCTTGCCGAGGCGCTGCTCGACGGCGTACGCGGCGGCGAGCACCTGCCGCACCCGGCCCATCACGTCGACGACGGTGTCCACCAGGTCGGCGCGGACCCGGTCCCGCAGAGCGGCGAAGCCGTCGGCGTCCCAGGCCGGGCCGCCCGCGTCGGTGACCAGCTTGTCGATCGCCGCCCCGGAGGCGTCGGCGATCAGCTCCTGCACGCCGCCGTGCGGGTTGCGGCTCAGCGCCAGCTTCGCCTCGTTGGACAGCCGCCCCTGGAGGAACTTCGCCGGCGACGGGACGGTCAGCCGCAGCAGCCGCCGGGTGCCCGCCCAGTGCGCCGCGGCCTGCTCCGCCTCGGAGTCGAAGACCTTCACCCCGACCGTGGACCCCTCGTCGACCAGCGCCGGGTACGCGGTGACCGCGTACCCGGCGCGCACCTGCTCGATGGTGCGCGGCAGGGTGCCGAAGTCCCACTGCGTCAGGCCCGTCCGGGCGACGTCCGGGGCGGCGGCGGCCACCACCTGGCGTACCTCCTGGCGGAGCTGGCGTTGCAGCGCCGGCAGGTCCTTGCCCTCGGCGACCGGCTTGTTCTCCTCGTCGAGCACCCGGAAGCTGACCCGCAGGTGGGCGGGGAGCTTCCCCGGCTCCCAGGCGTCGCGGGGCACGGTGACCCCGGTCATCCGGCGCAACTGCCGGGTCAGCGCGTCCAGCAGCGGCTCCTGCCCGGGGGTGATCGCCGCGAGCGCGGCCCGCGCGTAGTCGGGGACGGGGACGAAGTTGCGCCGCACCGCCTTGGGCAGCGACCGGATCAGCGCGATCACCAACTCCTCGCGCAGCCCGGGGACCTGCCAGTCGAAGCTCTCCGCCGGCACCTGGTTGAGCAGCGGCAGCGGGATGTCCACGGTCACGCCGTCGGTGGGGGTGCCCGGGTCGAACGTGTACGTCAGCGGCAGGGTGACCCCGTCGGCCCGCCACTCGTCGGGGTAGTCGGCCTCGTCGAGCCCGCCCCGGCCGGCGTTGACCAGCAACTCCCGCGTGAAGGTGAGCAGGTCGGCCCGCTCCCGCCGCTCCTTCTTCCACCAGGCGTCGAAGTGCCGGCCGGAGACCACGTCGGCCGGGATCCGCTCGTCGTAGAAGGCGAAGATCGTCTCGTCGTCGACGAGGATGTCCCGCCGCCGGGCCCGGTTCTCCAGCTCCTCGATCTCGGTGAGCAGCTTCTGGTTGTCCCGCCAGAACTGGTGGTGGGTGGACCAGTCGCCCTCCACCAGGGCGTGCCGGATGAACAGCTCGCGCGACAGCGCCGGGTCGATCCGCCCGAAGTTGACCTTCCGGGCGGTGACCAGCGGGACGCCGTACAGGGTGACCTTCTCGTAGGCCAGCACCGCCGCCTGCTTCTTCTCCCAGTGCGGCTCGCTGTAGCTGCGCTTGACCAGGTGTTGCGCGAGGGGCTCGACCCACTCCGGTTCGACGCGGCCGGCGACCCGCCCCCACAGCCGGGACGTCTCCACCAGCTCGGCGGCCATCACCCAGCGCGGCGCTTTCTTGAACAGCGCCGACCCGGGGAACAGGGCGAACTTCGCCCCCCGCGCCCCGAGGTACTCGTGCTTCTGCGGGTCCTTCAGCCCGATGTGCGACAGCAGGCCCGGCAGCAGCGACTGGTGCACCTTCGGGGTGTCGATCTCCTCCGGCAGGTCCGCGCCGGCCCCGCGCCGGCCGTCACCCTTCTCCGCCGTACGCAGCACCTGGCGCACCTGGCTGACGATGTCCTGCCACTCGCGCACCCGCAGGTAGTTGAGGTATTCGGCCCGGCACATCCGGCGGAACGCGCTGGAGGACAGCTCCCGCTGCTGTTCGCGCAGGTGCCGCCACAGGTTCAGGTACGCGACGAAGTCCGACTCGGAGTCGGCGAACCTCGCGTGCGCCTGGTCGGCCTGGGCCTGCTTCTCGGCCGGCCGCTCGCGCGGGTCCTGGATGGACAGCGCGGCGGCGATGACGACGACCTCGGTGGCGCAGCCGTTGCGCTCGCCCTCGATCACCATCCGGGCGAGCCGGGGGTCGACGGGAAGCTGCGCCAGGCGCCTGCCCAGCGGGGTGAGCCGCTTCGCCGGGTCGGTCTCGGTCGGGTCGAGCGCGCCAAGCTCGTGCAGCAGGTTGACCCCGTCGGCGATGTTGCGCCGGTCCGGCGGGTCGATGAACGGGAACGCCGCCACGTCGCCCAGCCCGATCGAGGTCATCTGGAGGATGACGGAGGCGAGGTTGGTGCGCAGGATCTCCGGGTCGGTGAACTCGGGGCGGGAGTCGAAGTCGGACTCGTCGTAGAGGCGGATGCAGATGCCGTCCGAGGTGCGCCCGCAGCGGCCCTTGCGCTGGTTGGCCGACGCCTGCGACACGGGCTCGATGGGCAGCCGCTGCACCTTCAGCCGGCTGGAGTAGCGGGAGATCCGGGCGGTGCCCGGGTCCACCACGTACTTGATGCCGGGCACGGTCAGTGAGGTCTCCGCGACGTTGGTGGCGAGCACCACCCGCCGCGCGGTGTGCGGGGCGAACACCCGGTGCTGCTCGGCGGCCGACAGCCGCGCGTACAGGGGCAGGATCTCGGTGCCCAGCAGCGACCGCTTGGACTGCACCAGCTTGCCCAGCGCGTCGGCGGTGTCCCGGATCTCGCGCTCGCCGGAGAGGAAGACCAGGACGTCGCCCGGCCCCTCGGCGGCCAGCTCCTCGACGGCGTCGCCGATGGCCTGGATCTGGTCGCGGACGTTCTCCTCGTCGTCGCCGGAGTCGTCCTCGCTCTCGCTGACCTCGACCAGCGGCCGGTAGCGGACCTCGACCGGGTACGTGCGCCCGGACACCTCGACCACCGGCGCGGGCCGGCCCTCGGCGTCGGCGAAGTGCCTGGCGAACCGGTCGGTCTCGATCGTCGCCGAGGTGATGACCACCTTGAGGTCGGGGCGGCGGGGGAGGAGCTGGCGCAGGTAGCCGAGGATGAAGTCGATGTTGAGGCTGCGCTCGTGCGCCTCGTCGATGATCAGCGTGTCGTACTGGCGCAGCATCCGGTCGGTCTGCAGCTCGGCGAGCAGGATGCCGTCGGTCATCAGCTTGACCAGGCTGCGGTCGCTCACCTGGTCGGTGAAGCGGACCTTGTAGCCGACCACGTCGCCCAGCTCGGTGCCGAGCTCCTCGGCGATGCGGTCGGCGACCGTGCGGGCGGCCAGCCGCCGGGGCTGGGTGTGCCCGATCAGCCCGTGCACGCCGCGCCCCAGCTCCAGGCAGATCTTGGGGAGCTGGGTCGTCTTGCCGGAGCCGGTCTCGCCGGCCACGATCACCACCTGGTGGTCCCGGATCGCGGCCGCCAGATCGTCCTTGCGCTCGCTGACCGGCAGCCCCGCCGGGTACGTGATCCGGGGCACCGCCGCCCGGCGGTCGGCGAGCCGCTGCTCGGCCCGGGCGAAGTCGGCGGTGATCTCGGCCAGCGCGGCCTCGCGCCGCTGCGGGTCGCGCAGCCGGCGCACCCCGTCGAGGCGCCGCTGCAGCCGGCGCTGGTCGCGGAACATCAGGGCGGGCAGGCGGCGGTGCAGCTCGCGGAGGCTGTGGGACGCGGCGGGCCCGTCGGTGGGCTCGGCGGCGGCGGTGGGCCCGGCGGCTGCGGCGGGAGCGGCTGGATTCTGCATGTCGTCGCCAAGGATAGGCAGCCGCGTGCCGGACCGCCCCCGGGTTACCGGTCGCCAGGGCTGCCGCCGGGGCGGCCGCCGTCTAGAGTTGACCGCCGATCGACGCCGACCACGGGGGCCTGGGATGAGCATGCGAGACACCGACCGGGCGCTGGTGCAGGCGGCCACGGCCGTGGCGAAGCTGCGCTGCCGCAGCGACCGGCACACCGTCGCCGCGGCCGCGCGTACCGCCGCCGGCCGGGTGTTCACCGGCGTGAACGTCCACCACGTCACCGGCGGGCCGTGCGCCGAGGTGGTGGTGATCGGGGCCGCCGCCACCCAGGGGGAGACGGAGCTGGAGACCATCGTGGCGGTGGGCGACCGGGGTCGGGACGTCCTGACCCCCTGCGGCCCGTGCCAGCAGGTGCTGCGGGACTACTTCCCGTCGATCCGGGTCATCGTCGGCCCGGCGGACGCGCTGCGCGCCGTGCCGGTCGCCGAGCTGCTCCCGGCGAGTAGGGTCGCTGACCGTTAGAAACCGTTTCGTCCTCATAAAGGAGTAACGACGCCGTTTCGGCACTTTGGTGAGCAATGCTCGTTCTAGCCTCGCGGCATGGTGACCCGTAGACGACTCATCGCCGCCGGTGCGGCCGGCGGCGCGGCCCTGCTGCTGCCCGCCGGTCGCACCGCAGCCGGCGCCCCGACCGCCCCGACCGCCCTGATCGACCCCCGTGCCGTGCCCAAGTACGTCACCCCGCTGCCCGTGCCGACGACCATGCCCGCCTCCCGCACCAGCGGCGGCGTCGACGAGTACGTGGTCGCCGTCCGCCAGTTCCGTCAGCAGGTCCTCCCGGCCGGGCTGCCGGCCACGACGGTCTGGGGCTTCGGCTCGCCCGCCCACCCGCGCAGCTTCGCCTACCCCGGCCCCACCATCGCCGCCACCGTCGGCCGCCCGGTCCGGGTGACCTGGTGCAACCAGCTCGTCGACGAGCGGGGCCGCTACCTGCCGCACCTGCTGCCGGTCGACCCGACGCTGCACTGGGCCAACCCGACCGGCGGCGTCGACGGCCGGGACCACCGGCCGCACTTCACCAGCACCCCCGGCCCGTACCGGGGACCCGTCCCGACCGTCGTGCACGTGCACGGAGGGCACAACCGGCAGGAGAGCGACGGCCACCCCGAGGCGTGGTTCCTCCCCGTGGCCCGGGACCTGCCCGCCGGGTGCGCCGACGGCGGCTCGGCCTACAGCGAGTTCCGGGACCTGGCAGCCGAGCGGACCGGCGTCCGCTGCGCCCCCGGCACAACCAGCATGGAGTACGCCAACGACCAGCGCCCGACGACCCTCTGGTACCACGACCACACCCTGGGCATGACCCGGGTGAACCTCTACGCCGGGCTGGCCGGCTTCTACCGGCTCAGCGGCGGCCCCGACGACCTGCCGTCCGGGGCGCTGCCCGGCTCGCTGCCGGAGCAGGCGTCGTACGACCTGCCGCTGCTGATCCAGGACCGCACCTTCCGCCCCGACGGCTCGCTCTGGTATCCCGAGAGCCGCGCCGACTTCGACGACTACCCCGGCCCGTACCTGCCGGGGACCGACGTGCCGCCGATCTGGAACCCCGAGTTCTTCGCCGCCACCATGGTGGTCAACGGCGCGGCCTGGCCGGTGCTGCGGGTGCAGCGGCGGCGCTACCGGTTCCGGCTGCTCAACGGCTGCAACGCCCGGTTCCTGATGCTGTCGGTCACCGACCACCCGACCCGCCGCCCGGCCCGACCGGCGCTGCCGCTGTGGCAGGTCGGCAGCGACGGCGGGTTCCTGCCCGAGCCCGTGGCCGCGCCCCGGATCCTGCTCGCCAACGGCCAGCGGGCCGACGTCGTGGTCGACTTCACCGACGTGCCGGCCGGCACCGAGCTGTACCTGGTCAACGAGGGCCCCGACGAGCCGTTCGGCGGCGGCGCGCCGGGGACGGACTTCCCCCCGGCCGACCCGCGGACGACCGGGCAGGTGCTCAAGTTCGTGGTGGGCGACCGGGCCGGCGCCGATGCCAGCGTGCCGCCCGGGCAGCTGTCCCTGCCGGAGTGCGCCCCGCTGCCCGCCGCCCGGGTCGTCCGGCGGCTCTCGCTCAACGAGCAGGAGTCCTCGGCCGGCCCGGTACGTGCCCTGCTGGGCGTCGTCGCCGCCAGCGGCCGGCCGGTGCCGCTGGGCTGGGACGCGCCGGTGACCGAGACCCCCGCCCTCGGCGTCACCGAGGAGTGGGAGTTGCGCAACTGCACCGAGGACGCCCACCCCATCCACGTCCACCAGGTGCAGTTCCAGGTGCTCGGTCGGGGGCACGACGGCCGCACCCCGCCCGGCCCCGCGGAGCGCGGCTTCCACGACACCGTGGTCGCGTACCCGGGGCAGTTGACCCGGATCAAGGTCCGCTTCGACCTGCCGGGACGCTACGTCTGGCACTGCCACCTGCTGGAGCACGAGGACAACGAGATGATGCGCCCCATCGAGGTGCTGCCGTCCGGTGCCGCCGAGGGCGGGGACGGTTCCTCCCGGCGCACGGGGGCCGCGGGCTGACCGGCCGACTCCTGCGGACGTGGCGGGGCGGCGGGGGCGGGGGCGCGACGGCGGCCGTGGCCCTGCCCCGCGACGGTGCCGCTCGACAGGAGGAGGAACCACCGGGGATCCGTCTGAGTCGGTCCTTCGACCGATCTGATCCTCGGATTTCGGGACGCGCCCGTCGGTCGTTAGGAAGAACGTGCTGCTGATCGAAAAGGAATCGAACTTCCGCTCGCCTTCCGCGCCCCGGGCCTCGTCCTTTCGCCCTGACATAGAGGGTGTTCGGGCCCTCGCGATCACTCTCGTCGTCCTCTACCACGTGGGAGCGCCGGGATTCGATGCGGGTTTTGTCGGAGTCGACACGTTCTTCGTGATCTCCGGCTACCTGATCACCGGGCTGTTGGTCCGGGAGCGGCAGTCGACCGGCCGCGTGGACGTGCGCCGGTTCTATGCCCGCCGCGTCCGCCGGCTGCTGCCCGCCTCGATTCTGGTGGCGGTCGCCACCTTCGGCCTGGCGAGGTTCGTCGTGCCCCCGCTGGAGTTGGCCGACGTACGGCAGGACGGCCTCGCCACGCTGGGTTACCTCTCCAACTACTGGTTCGCGCACCAGAGCACGGACTACCTGAACGACCACTCCGGTGCGTCGCCGTACCAGCAGTACTGGTCCCTGGCCGTGGAGGAGCAGTTCTACCTCATCTGGCCGGCCCTGCTCGTCGGCGGCTGCCTCGTGCTGGGCCGGCTCGGTGTGGTGCGGGCATCCAGGCTGGTCGTCGGCGGGGTGCTCGTGTCGTCCTTCGCGTTGTGCGTCGTCGTCACGTCGTTCGCTCAGCCGTGGGCGTTCTTCGGACTGCCCACCCGCGCCTGGGAGTTGGCCCTCGGCGGTCTGGTCGCGCTCCTCGCCGGCCACGTGCGATCCTGGCCGGCGGCGCTGGCGCAGGCCCTCGGGTGGGGTGGCCTCCTGCTCGTCCTCGCAGTGCCGGCGCTGCTGGTGGATGCCGTCGCCTTCCCCGGCTGGGCCGCCGCGGTGCCGGTCGTCGGTGCCGCCCTGGTCATCTGCGCCGGCGAGGGCCGTCGTGGCCGGTTGCAGGCGCTACTCGGTAGCCCACCGCTGACCTTCGTCGGTCGGCTGTCGTACTCGATCTATCTCTGGCACTGGCCCCTGCTGGTCCTGACCGGGGGCGTGCGTGGTGGTTCACTGTCCGGGCCGGCGCGGGCTGCCGTGGTCGCCGGAACCGTGCTCGCGGCGTGGCTGACCTACCACCTGGTGGAGAACCCGGTACGCCGCCAGGGGTGGCTCGCTGCCCGTCCGTGGTGGGCGCTGACCGCCGGTGCGGCCGGCACCCTCGTCGCCGCCGGCCTTGTCGTGGTGCTCGCGATTCCACCGACCCTTCACGTCGACCGTCGGGCCGAGCCGATCGCCGGTGCGACGTTCGGGAAGGCCGACTGGACCGGCTACGTCCCGAGCAACCTGGCCCCGTCGCTGGCGACCGCCGGAAGGGACTTTCCTGCCGTCTTCTCCGACGGCTGCCATGCCGGTACCCCGGACGTGGTCGTGCATGACTGCGTGTACGGCAGGCCCGATTCCGACATCACGCTGGTCCTGCTCGGTGACTCGCACGCCGCCCAGTGGTTTCCGCCGCTGCGGGCGGTGGCTGAGCGGCACGGCTTTCGCCTCGTGTCGTTGACGAAGTCGGGGTGCCCGAGCGCCAGCGTGCGAAAGATGAGCATGGTGCTCAAGCGGGAGTACCACGAGTGCGCCGAATGGCGTTCGCGCGTGTTGGACCGGATCGACAGGGAGAAGCCCGATCTGGTGATCACCACCAACAGCACGAACGCCACCTACGATCCACCCATCCCGCAGGCCGAGTGGCTGAATGGCTTGGGGAAGACCCTGGACCGGCTCTCCTCCGTGCCGCACCTGACCGTTCTGGCGGACACCCCGTACGCCGATGCGGACATCCCGACCTGCTTGTCGGCCCGGCTCTCCGATGCGCTGTCCTGCGCCTTCCCCCGGAACCCCGCTGTCAACGACGGCTTCGGTCGGGCGGAGGCCGCACTGGTGCGCGGCAAGGGGCGGGAGGTGCTGGACCTCAACGACTACCTGTGCTCGCCGCAGGAGTGCCCGCCGATCATCCGCGACACGCTGGTGTACATCGATCGGCACCACCTCAGTCCGCAGTTCACGCTCGCCTTGTCCGACGTCTTCGACCGGTACGTGGTGGCCCGCGTCAAGGCCGCGCCGGCACCCGAGGTCGACTAGCACCGCCCCTCGGCGTGGCGAGCGCGGCACGGCCGCCCTGCTCAGCGGGGGTGGCGACGGATCCGATCGACGGTCGCCGGTTAGGGTGACCCGCCTCCTTGGGTTTAAGGTAAGGCGTACCTAAGTCGAGGGAGATTCGTGACCACCGTCGCCGCGCGGCCGATCCGGGCCGGCACACCGACGACCCGGGGCCTGGGCCGCCGGGCTGCCGTCACCCTCGGCGCGGCGGCCGTGCTCGCCCTCGCCGTGCTCGCCAGCTTCGCCCTCGGCAGCCGCCCGCTCGCCCCCGGCGCGGTCTGGCACGCGCTGGTCGCCCCCGACGGCGGCGACGCCACCACCATCGTCCGCGAGCTGCGGCTGCCCCGCACCGCCCTCGGCCTGCTCGTCGGGCTCGCGCTCGCCGTGGCCGGGGTGCTGTTCCAGGCGCTGACCCGCAACCCGCTCGCCGAGCCGCGCATCCTCGGCATCAGCGCGGGCGCGTCGTTCGGCGTGGTCCTCGCCATCGCCGTCTTCGGCGTCGGCACCCTCGCCGGGTACGTCTGGTTCGGCATCGCCGGGGCGCTCCTGGCCGGCCTGGCGGTCTTCGCCGTCGCCAACCGGGCCCGCGACGGCGCGTCGCCGGTCACCCTCGCGCTGACCGGCGCGGCGCTCGACGCCAGTCTCGGGGCCCTCGTGTACGCGCTGCTCAGCATCGACGCCCGCACCTTCGAGGAGTACCGGTTCTGGGTCGTCGGCGGGCTGACCGGCCGGGGCGTCGGGGTCGCCGGGCAGGTGCTGCCGTTCGTCCTCGCCGGGCTGCTGCTGGCAGCCCTGGTCGCCCGGGGACTCGACGCGCTCGCCCTCGGCGACGACGTGGCCCGGGGCCTGGGCCACCGCGTCGGGCTGGTCCGTCTCGGCGGCGGCGCGGCCGGGGTGCTGCTCACCGGCGCGGCCGTGGCGGCGGCCGGGCCGATCGCGTTCGTCGGACTGGCCGTGCCGCACCTGGCCCGCGCCCTGGTCGGCGCGGACCACCGGTGGACCCTCGCCGTCGCCGCGCTGCTCGGGCCGGCCCTGCTGCTCGGCGCCGACGTGGCGGGCCGGCTCGTCGCCCCACCCGGCGAGGTGCCCGCCGGGGTGGTGACCGCGCTCGTCGGCGCGCCCCTGCTGGCCTTCCTGGTGCGCCGGGCCCGGGTGGTGACCGCGTGAACCTGCTCGCCCCCACCGGTGGACGTGTCGCCCCCGCCGGCCGGTCGCTGCTGCGGCTCGGCCCGCTGCGGGTGCCGGTGCGCCGCCGCCCCGTGCTGGTCGCCGCCGCGCTGGTCGGGCTGCTCGTCGCCGCCGGGCTGCTCAGCCTCTCCCTCGGCACCCCGTACGTCGCCACGCCCGACGTGCTGCGCGCGCTCGCCGGCGCGGGCACCCCGTACGACCTGGTGGTGCTCGACCTGCGGCTGCCCCGGCTGGTGCTCGCGGCGGTGGCCGGCGCGGCGTTCGGCGTCGCCGGCACGCTGATCCAGAGCGTGGCCCGCAACCCGCTGGCCAGCCCCGACGTCATCGGCATCACCCAGGGCGCCGGGCTCGCCGCGACGGTGGCCCTCACCAGCGGGGCCGCCGCCGTGCTGGTCGCCCCGGCGGCGCTGCTCGGCGGCCTGGCCGCCGCCGTCGCGGTGTTCGCCCTCGGCGCCCGGCACGGGCTGGCCGCCCAGCGCTTCGTGCTCGCCGGGGTGGCGGTCGCCTTCGGCCTGCGGGCGCTCATCGAGGTGGTCCTGCTGACCGCCGACCCGATCGACGGGCTGCGCGCCCAGATCTGGCTGCTCGGCACCCTCGCCGGCAAGGGCTGGACCGAGGCGGCCTGGATCGCCGCGACCCTGCTGGCGCTGCTGCCGGTGCTGCTCTGGGCCGGCTGGGCGCTGGGCAGCACCGCCCTGGACGACGACACGGCCCGGGGCATCGGGGTGCGCCCCGTGGCCCGCCGGGTCACGCTGGCCGGCACCGGCGTGCTCGCCGCCGCGATGGTCACCGCGCAGGTCGGCGCCGTCGACTTCGTCGCCCTCGTCGCCCCGCAACTGGCCCGCCGGCTGGTCCGCGCCGAGCGGCCCCCGCTGCTGTGCTCCGCCCTGCTCGGGGCGTTGCTGCTGGTCCTCGCCGACCTCGCCGGCCGCCGGCTGTTCGCGCCCACCCAGCTCCCGGCGGGCGTGCTGACCGCCGCGATCGGCGGACCGTACCTGATGTTCCTGCTGCTGCGCGGCCGGCGGAGGGCGTCGTGACGACCCCCGCGCCCGCCGCCCCGCACACCCTTTCCGGCGCGCCGGACCCCGCCGACCCCTCCCGAGGAGCCGCGATGCTCTCCACCCGCGACCTGGTCGTCGGCTACGACGAGCGGACCGTCCTGGACGGCCTCGACGTGACGCTGCCCGCCGGGGCGTTCACCGTCATCGTCGGGCCGAACGCCTGCGGCAAGTCCACCCTGCTGCGCACCATGGCGCGGCTGCTGACCCCGCGCTCGGGCACCGTGCTGCTCGACGGCACCGCCATCCGGGACCTGCCGACGCGGGAGGTCGCCCGGCGGCTCGGGGTGCTGCCGCAGAGCCCGCTGGTGCCCGAGGGCGTGACGGTCGCCGACCTGGTCGGCCGGGGGCGGCAGCCGTACCAGCGGTGGTGGCGGCAGTGGTCGGCGGCCGACAGCGCCGCCGTCGACGAGGCGATGGCCCTCGCCGACGTGGCCGGTCTCGCCGACCGCCCGGTGGACACCCTCTCCGGCGGCCAGCGGCAGCGGGTCTGGATCGCGATGACCCTCGCCCAGGACACCGAGGCGCTGCTGCTGGACGAGCCGACCACCTTCCTCGACCTGGCCCACCAGGTGGAGGTGCTGGACCTGCTGCACCGGCTGCGCGCCGAACGGGGCCGCACCGTCGTCGCCGTGCTGCACGATCTCAACCAGGCCGCCCGTTACGCCGACCACCTCGTCGCCATGCGCGCCGGGGCGGTGGTCGCCGCCGGCCCGCCCCGGGAGATCCTCACCGCCGCGCTGGTCCGCGACGTCTTCGGGCTCGACTGCGTGGTGGTGCCCTGCCCGGTGAGCGGCGCGCCCCTGGTCGTGCCCGCCCTCACCACCCCCTCCCCGGCCGCCGTTCCCGCCCCCGCCCCGGCGGCTTCCGCCTCCGCGGCCTCCTCCGTCGCCTCTGCCGCCGGCCCGTCGGCCGGCTGAACCCCTCGGATCGGCCTTCGGCCGGCTGAACCCCTCGAAAGGAACCCCACCATGCGTCGTCTCGCCGCCGTGCTCACCGCGGCCGTCGCCCTCGGCGTCGGGCTCACCGCCTGCGGTGAGAGCGACCCCGTCGCCGACACCGCCACCGGACAGACCCGGGAGATCACCCACGCCATGGGCACCACCAAGGTGCCCGCCGAGCCCAAGCGGGTCGTCGTCCTCGACACCGACAAGATCGACACAGCGCTCTCACTCGGGGTCACACCCGTCGGCGCGGCGACCGCCGGCGAGGCGAGGAGCTGGCCCACCTACTTCGGCGAGGAGAAGCTGACCGGCATCAAGGAGGTCGGGGTGCTCACCGAACCCGACCTGGAGGCGATCAACGCCCTCAAGCCCGACCTGATCCTGGGCAGCAAGTTCCGCCAGGAGAAGTTCTACGACGAGCTGGCGGCCATCGCGCCGACCGTGTTCACCGAGAAGGTGGGCATCACCTGGAAGGAGAACTTCCTCCTCGACGGCCAGGCCCTGGGTAAGGAGCAGCAGGCCAAGGACCTGCTGGCCGCGTACGAGAAGCGGGCGAAGGACTTCGGCGCGAAGCTCGGCGACGCCGCCGACCGCACCGTCTCCATCGTGCGTTTCATCCCCGGCGCGATCCGGGTGTACGGGCCGGACTCGTTCTCCGGCATCGTCGTCGGCGACACCGGCCTCGGCCGCCCCGAGCGGCAGCAGCTCGCCGGCAAGGAGGACAAGCGGTTCGACCTGGTCAGCGCCGAGCGGGTCAACGAGGTCGACGCCGACGTCATCTTCGTGACCGCGTACGGCGAGAAGGCCGCCGCCGAGCAGGCCACCGTCACCGGCGGCACCCTGTGGAAGGGGCTGTCGGCGGTCAAGGCGGGCCGGGCGCACGTGGTCTCCGACGAGACCTGGATGACCGGGATCGGCGTCGGCGCCGCCAACAAGATCATCGACGACCTGGAGAAGTACGTCCCGGCGGCCTGACCCCGCCCGGCCCCGCCCGCCCTCGATTTCGGCGCCGGCCCGCCGCATCCGTGCCGCTCGCCGTTGGTCTCCATGCGCGATCGCGCCACCTCCCTCGACGCTGTGGGAGGTGGCGCGATCGGACTTCGGCCGGGCGGCGGGTGGGTCAGGCGGCGGTGGACCAGATCGCGCGGAACGCCGCCGCCTCGCCGGCCAGCCACTGCTCGACCTGCTCGGGCTTGACGCCGTCGGGCATCCGGTGCGCCACGCCCCGCCGCACGTCGACCAGGACGGGCACGGCGTGCGGCAGGACCGCGTCCATGTGCCGGGCCATCAGGTGCAGGGTGGCCAGGGCCGCCTCCTCGCTGGGCGGGGTCTCGTCGAAGTGCAGGCGGACGGCCTCGGCCCGGCCGTCGGCGGCGTGCCGGATGCCGAAGTGCGGATTGATCTTCACCGGGAGGTCGCCGAGCATGGCCAGGGCGTCACGCGTCTGCGCCAGGTCGACGCCCGTCGGCTCGCCGAGGGAGTGCAGCCAGGCCGTCGCGCCCGGCACGAGCGCCCGGTAGAGCGGCTGCCAGCGCGGCTTGACCGCGTCGGCCACCTGCGCCAGGTGGGTGCCGCCGGTGTGGAACGCGACGTCGGCCTTGAGCGCCTTGACGAACTGACCGTGCGGGTTGAAGCCGTGCTTGCTGGCCCGCTGCTTGCGCAGGCCCCCGACGAAGCTTGCCTTGGTGGGCCCGGTGCGGTCGACGTACCGGGTGAAGCCGAGGAGGGTGGCGTAGGGCGGGAGGGTGCTGGAGGTGGGCGCGGTCACGGAAGTCCTCCCAGGTCAGGACTTGGTTTAGTACATACATTCTAATCGACGGGTCTGACATCGCCCAGGGGAAAACAGGGTTGGTCGCCGTTGGTTGACCGGTCCGATCAGACGACGGACGGGCCGGGACTCGGCACAAGGATGATCTTGCCGCGGATGCGGCCGGACTCGGCGTCGCGATGCACCGAGGCCAGTTCGTCGAGCGGACGCGACGCGGCGACGTCGACCCGGACGGTGCCGGCATCGACGAGCCTGACCAGTGCGGCGAGGTCGCCGACGTCGTTGCGCGCCACGAAGCGCACTGCGCGCACCGGGGAACCCGTGGGCACCTCGACCGGGGCCGTGGCGGACACGACAACGCCACCCGGCCGAACCAACCGCGCCAGAGCCGCCGCCTGCCTCGCGTCCACCACGACGAGGTTGAGGATCGCGTCGACCGGGCCGTCCACGGCGTCGGCCAGGCGGATGGCCGTGTAGTCGACGATCTGGTCGGCGCCGAACCGGCTGACCGCCTCGGCGCTGCGCGGGCTGGCCGTCGCGACGACATGGGCCCCGGCGTGCTTGGCAAGCTGGACGGCGAACCCGCCGACACCACCGCCCGCCCCGTTGACGAGCACCCGCTGCCCGGACGTGAGGCCCGCGTGCTCGAACACCGCCTGCCAGGCCGTGACACCCGCGACGGGGATGGCGGCGGCGTGCGTCAACGGGATGGCGGTGGGTGCCGCGACGACGGTGTCGGCTCTGGCGGTGACGTACTCGGCTGCGGCGCCGCCGACGCGACCGATGACCCGGTCGCCGACGGCGAGGCCGTGCCCGCCGTCGCCGACCTCGACGACGGTGCCGGCAACCTCTGCGCCCAGCGTGAACGGCAGGTCCGGCGCGAATACTGCGCGCAGCAGCCCACGCCGTAGCCCGATCTCGGACGGGTTGAAGGAGGTCGCGGCGACGTGGATCAACACCTCGCCCCGGCCGGGCACCGGTCGGGGGACGTCATCCTGGCGGATGACGGACGCGTCGCCGTAC
This sequence comes from Micromonospora sp. DH13, assembly GCF_020873825.1. Lineage (NCBI taxonomy): Bacteria > Bacillati > Actinomycetota > Actinomycetes > Micromonosporales > Micromonosporaceae > Micromonospora > Micromonospora sp. DH13. The sequence goes on along the minus strand of NZ_JAHWGR010000003.1, from coordinate 92,216 downwards.
TCGTGAATTCGCATCGCCTGCACCCGTCGAATCTATGGCGATCCCGGAAGACTACCCATGCTTGGCGATCCTCGATTCATGTTAGACCGTCTCGACGGCGATACTGTGCCGCATGGACGTGCTCAGCGACGTGATCACGGTGCTGCGGACCGGTCGACCGCGCTCGGCACGTGTGGCCTGGCACGCGCCGTTTGCGCAACACTTCGCGCCCGTGCCGGGAGCCGCCGGCTTCCAGATCGTCCTGCAGGGGCCGTGCTGGCTCGTCCTGCCCGGCAGCGACCCGGTGCCGCTGGCCGCCGGGGACGTCGTGTTCCGCCCCCACGGACGCGGACACACGCTGGCCGACAGCCCGTCGACCCGGCCGACGGCTCCAGCCTGCCACCCGGACGACCCGCAGCCGCTCCAGAGCTACGCCACCAGCACCGCCGGCGGCCCCACCGGCACCGACAGTCCGGCCACCGTGACGCTCTGCGGCGCGTACGAACTCGACCCGGCCCGGACCCATCCGCTCCTTGAGGACCTGCCCGAACTCGTCCACCTCCCCGCGCACCTCGGCAGGCACCCCGCACTGCGCGCCACCGTGGACCTGCTCGCCGCCGAGTTGGAACGACCCCGCCTAGGCACGGACGCCATCGTTCCGGCGCTGCTGGACACACTGCTGCTCCACATCCTGCGCGCCTGGCTCGACGAGCAGCGCTCATCGGTCACCACCGCCGGTTGGGCGGCGGCGCTCAACGACCCGGTCACCCTCGCCGCGCTGCAGGCCATCCACCGTGACGCGGCGCGGCCGTGGACCGTCGCGACACTCGCCGCCGAGGCCGGACTGTCCCGGGCACCCTTCGCCCGCCGCTTCGCCACCCGGCTCGGGCAGCCGCCGCTGACCTACCTGACCTGGTGGCGGATGACCACCGCCGCCCGACTGCTCCGCGAGTCCGACGCGCCGCTGCGCGCCATCGCCGCCCAGGTCGGCTACGCGTCCGAGTTCGCCTTCGCCACCGCGTTCAAGCGCCAGCACGGCACCGCCCCCGGCCGGTACCGGCGCGGGGCGTAGGTGGCGCCGAGGGGCGCGAGGACGGCTACCGGCTCTGTCGCGTACGCGGCCCGGCGGGGAACCGTCGTCGCGCTGCCGAGCAACCCGGCTCGTGGTCAGGGGCCGCCCAGGACGACGGGGTTGGTGAGCGCGGCCATCTGCCCGTCGGGATGGCGCACCTCGACCCGGACGAACATCGCATCCGCCGCGTCGGTGCGCCAGGTCAGGGCACCGGAGCCGCCGTCGGGCAGGCGCACGCGGTGCACGGTGCCCCGGTCGGTGTGGAAGGTGACGGTGCCGGACGGCACGCCGCGTACGTCCACCCGTACGACGATGGGCCCGTCGCCGGTCTCCAGCCGCTGGCCGATCCCGGCGCCGGCATCGCCGGTGGCGGCGGTGAGCGACAGCTCGACGGCGGCCGACCCGGCGATCCAGCTCCGGCCGGCCCGGATGCCGGCGAGGATCGCGGCGGTGGTCGACTCCTCGGCCAGCACGACGGTGTGCGGCACCCCGAGCTGACCCGCCAGGTGCGTGTCGCTGCAGCCCAGCGCCGGCCGCCACCGCCCGCCGTGGATGTCGGCGGCCAGGCCCCGGCCCCACTCGGCCAGCGCCGCCTCGTTGTCGGCGTTCCAGGGCAGGTCCGAGCGCCACCGCCCGTTCCACACCTCCACCGCGTCGAACCCGTCGAACGGGTACGCGAAGACGCCGGAAGGGTACGGCGCGTGGGGGTGCGCCGCCACGCAGAGCCCGCCGGCCCGGTGCACCTGCTCCAGCTGCCGGTCGATCATCCCGTCGCGGACGCCGTACCGCCAGTCGACGACCTGCCCGGGGGCGATGCCGAGCGCCAGCCAGTGCCCGGTCCGGGTGGTGACCTCCTGGCCCAGGATCACCAGCAGGTCGTCGCCGGCGAGCGGACCCCAGGCGGCGTGCGTGTCCGACGTGTTGTGCTCGGTGACCGCGATGAAGTCCAGGCCGACCGCACGGGCACCGGCCATCACCTGCTCCGGCGTCAGCTCCGCACCGTGCGAGCGCGCCGAGTGCACGTGGCAGTCGCCCCGGTACCAGCCGTGCCCTCGGCCCCGCCGGATGCCCACGGTCAGAGCTGGCCGACGTCCGTGATCCGGACGACGGCCGCGCCGACCTCGTCGGAGGCGGCCAGGTCGACCTCGGCGCTGATGCGCCAGTCGTGGTCGCCGTCGGGGTCGTCGAGGATCTGCCGGACCGTCCACCGCTCCCGGCCCTGCTCGATCATCAGCAGCGCCGGGCCGCGGGCGTCCGGCCCGGTGCCGATCGAGTCGTACGCCTCGAAGTACGGCTCCAGCGCGTCGGCCCACGCGTCGGCGTCCCACCCGTCGGCGGCGTCCAGCTCGCCCAGCAGATCCCAGCGGCGCAGGGCGGCCAGCTCGACCCGGCGGAACAGCGCGTTGCGCACCAGCACCCGGAACGCCCGCGCGTTGCGGGTGACCGCCGGCGGCCGGTCGTCGAGGGCGGCGTGCGCCTCGGCGGCCTCGGCGACGTCCGACGGGTTCTTCAGCCGCTCCCACTCGTCGATGAGGCTGGAGTCGACCTGGCGGACCAGCTCGTGCAGCCACTCGATGAGGTCGATCAGCTCCTCGGTCTTGGCGTCCTCGGGCACGGTCTGCCGCAGCGTCTTGTACGCGTCGGCGAGGTAGCGCAGCACGAGGCCCTCGGAGCGGGTGAGGGAGTAGAACTGCACGTACTCGGTGAAGGTCATCGCCCGCTCGTACATGTCCCGCACGACGGACTTGGGGGAGAGCTGGTGGTCGGCGACCCACGGGTGCCCCCGCCGGTACATCTCGTACGCGGCGTCCAGCAGCTCCGCCAGGGGCTTCGGGTGGGTCACGTCGTCGAGCAGTTCGAGGCGGGCCTCGTACTCGATGCCCTCGGCCTTCATCGCGGCGACCGCCTCGCCGCGGGCCTTGAACTGCTGCGCGGACAGCACCTGGCGCGGGTCGTCGAGGATCGATTCGATCACGCTGAGCACGTCGAGGGCGTACGACGGGCTCTCGGCGTCGAGCAGCTCGATCGCGGCCAGCGCCAGCGGCGACAGCGGCTGGTTGAGCGCGAAGTCGAGCTGGAGGTCGACGGTGAGCCGCACCCGGCGGCCGGTCTCGTCCGGCTCGGGCAGCTCCTCGACCACGCCGCCGGCCCGCAGCGCCCGGTAGATGGCGATGGCCCGGCGGATGTGCCGCCGCTGGGCGGCGCGGTCCTCGTGGTTGTCGGTGAGCAGGTGCCGCATCGCGGCGAACGCGTCGCCGGGGCGGCCGATGACGTTGAGCAGCATCGAGTGGCTGACCTGGAAGCTGGACGTCAGCGGCTCCGGCTCGGCCTCGACGAGACGGTCGAAGGTCGGCTGGCCCCAGCCGATCGAGCCCTCCGGCGGCTTCTTGCGCACGACCTTGCGTCGCTTCTTCGGGTCGTCGCCGGCCTTGGCGAGGGCCTTCTCGTTCTCGATGACGTGCTCGGGGGCCTGCACGACGACCCGGCCGAGGGTGTCGAAGCCGGCCCGCCCGGCCCGGCCGGCGATCTGGTGGAACTCGCGGGCCTTCAACAACCGGGTACGCACGCCGTCGTACTTGCTCAGGCCGGTGAACAGCACCGTGCGGATGGGCACGTTGATGCCGACGCCGAGGGTGTCCGTGCCGCAGATGACCTTGAGCAGGCCGGCCTGCGCGAGGGTCTCCACGAGCCGGCGGTACTTCGGCAGCATGCCGGCGTGGTGCACGCCGATGCCGTGCCGCACCAGCCGCGACAGCGTCTTGCCGAAGCCGGAGGTGAACCGGAACCGGCCGATCGCCTCGGCGATCAGGTCCTTCTCGGCCCGGGTGCAGACGTTGACGCTCATCAGCGCCTGGGCGCGCTCCAGGGCGGCGGCCTGGGTGAAGTGCACGACGTACACCGGGGCCTGCTTGGTCTCCAGCAGCTCCTCGAGGGTCTCGTGCAGCGGCGTCATCGCGTACGAGAAGAGGAGCGGGACCGGCCGCTCGGCCGAGCGCACGACGGCGGTCGGCCGGCCGGTGCGCCGGGTCAGGTCGTCGACGAAGCGGCTGGTGTCGCCGAGGGTGGCCGACATCAGCACGAACTGGGCCTGCGGCAGCTCGATGATCGGCACCTGCCACGCCCAGCCCCGGTCCGGCTCGGCGTAGAAGTGGAACTCGTCCATGACCACCTGGCCGACGTCGGCCCGCGCGCCCTCGCGCAGCGCGAGGTTGGCCAGCACCTCGGCGGTGCAGCAGATGATCGGGGCGTCGGCGTTGACGCTGGCGTCGCCGGTGAGCATGCCGACGTTGTCGGCGCCGAAGACCTCGCAGAGGGCGAAGAACTTCTCCGAGACCAGGGCCTTGATCGGGGCGGTGTAGAAGGTCGTCCGGTCGTCGGCCAGGGCGGCGAAGTGGGCGGCGATCGCGACCAGGCTCTTGCCTGAGCCGGTCGGCGTGTTCATGATCACGTTCGCGCCGGAGACGATCTCGATGACCGCCTCCTCCTGGTGGGGGTAGAGGTCGAGGCCGCGCTCCTTCGCCCAGCTGGCGAACGCGTCGAAGAGGGTGTCGGGGTCGGCGCTTGTCGGCAGCGCGGCGGTGAGCGTCATAGCCCGTCCATCGTGCCTGTCGCAGGCCCCTCCGCGCCAACCGGGTGTTAGGAAGGGCCCCCTGTACAACAGAATGCGTTAACAGGGGGCCCTTCCTTGCACCGCACGCGCCGCGCGCCGCGCCTCGGCCGGCACCCTCACGCGCGGCGGTGGACCAGGTCGAACACCGGGCGGCCCGCCGTCAGGGCGCGCCGCTCGAACTTGGTCACCGGCCGGTGCTCCGGGCGCGGGGCGTACCCGCCGTGCACGTCCACCAGCCCCGGGTCGGCGGTCAGCGTCTCGCGCATCGACTCCGCGTACTCGGCCCAGTCGGTGGCGCAGTGCAGCGTCCCGCCGGGCGTCAGCCGGGAGCGCAGCAGCGCCACGTGCGTAGGCTGGATGATCCGCCGCTTGTGGTGCCGCGACTTGGGCCACGGGTCGGGGAAGAAGACGTGCACCGCGTCCAGCGACCCGTCGGGCAGCGCCCGGACCAGGTCCAGCGCGTCGCCCCGGGCGACCCGCACGTTGCCCAGCCCGAGGCGCTCCACCAGCCCCAACAGGTTGGCGATTCCCGGCGTGTGCACCTCGACCGCCAGATAGTCTCGGCCTGGGTCGGCGGCGGCCATCGCGGCCGTGGCGTCCCCCATCCCCGACCCGATCTCCAGCACGACCGGGGCCCGGCGGCCGAACAGCGCCGCCAGGTCCACGGGCGCGGCGGCGGGATCGTCGGCGACCGTCAGGCCGTACGCCGACCAGAGCCGGTCGAGCGCGTCGAGCTGGCGGCCGGTCATCCGGCCCCGGCGGGGGTGGAAGGTGCGGATCCGCGACGCGTGCGGCGGCACGGTCACGACGGGGTTCGCTTCGGTGGAGGTCACAGCGGTCCGAGCGTACGCGACCAGCGCGCCGGATCGGCTGTGAGGTACGACCGGGGATGAGAAGATTCATCCCGTACGGCAGGCCGGGCGGGCCGCTGCCCGGCGACGCACTACCGCGCCGGAGGGGTCATGGGGGCAGCCACGCACCAGTGCGCCGGACCGGCCACGGGCCCCGGCACGGGGCTGGCCACGCGGATCGGCGCCGCGTTCGCCGTCGCCGTCGCCGCGTTCGCCGGCCCGCTCGCGGCGGGCGCGCGGGCCGCCGGGGCACCCGAGGCCGTCCCGGTGGCCGCCCCCGAGCCCCCGGTCGGCCCGCCCGGCCCGGCCGGTGGGCAGCAGCCCGGCTCGCAGCCCGGCTGGCTCGTCTTCGTCGAGGTCACCCCCAGCACCGTGCAGCCCGGCTACCTCGTGGGGATCCGGGCGAGCTGCCACGACAACTCGGTGCCGGCGATCGTGGTCTCCGACGCCTTCGGCCGGGTCGCCGTGCACCCGCAGCGTGGCCTGCTCACCGGCACCCCGATGGTGCGCGAGCGCATCTGGCCGGGTAACTACCGGGTCAAGCTCGAATGCCGGGGCGGTGAGACCGCCACCACGATGCTCCAGGTGGTCAAGAAGCAGCCCTCGCCCGCGCCCACCCACCAGCCGACCTACCAGCCGACCCACCATCCGACGTACCCGCCGACGCACCATCCCAGCCGGGGGCCGAACACGGGCTTCGGCGGCACCGCCCGGGGCGCCACCGACGGGCTGCTGCTGCCGGGCGGCGTGGCGTTGACCGTGGCCGGGGTGACGATCGGCGTGGCCACGGCCCGTCGACCGCGGTTCGGCCGCGGCGGAAACCGCCGCTGAGGCCGGCCGTGGCGTCGGCAGGTACCGCCCCGGGTGCGGCGTCCGCGCGTACCGTCCGGGCGGTGGCGTCCGCGCGGACCGCCCCGGGTGCGGCGTCCGCGCGTACCACCGGGTGGGACGGCCGCCGCCGGCCCTGGTCGGTGCCGGCGGCCGTGGCCCTGGTGCTGCTCGGCGTCTTCGCCACCGGCGCCGGGCTCGGCCGCGCGGCGGGGCCGTTCGAGTGGGCGACCCGGCCGGCCGAACGGGCGGCAGCCGCCGTCGACGACGCGCCCCGTCCGGCCGTGGGCCGACCGGTGAGCCTCCGGGTGCCGGCGATCCGGGTGTCCGCGCCCGTCGGCCCGGTCGGGCAGGCCGCCGACGGGTCGATCGCCGTGCCGCCGCTGAGCGCCGCCGCCGAGACCGGCTGGTACGACCGCAGCGTGATCCCCGGCGAGCCGGGCCGGGCCGTCATCGTCGGCCACGTGGACACCCGCGACGGTCCGGCCGTCTTCTACGACCTGGGCAGGCTGCGGGCCGGCGACCGGATCGAGGTGACCCGCGCCGACGGCGACGTGGCGGTCTTCGCGGTGGACTCCGTCGAGCACTTCGGCAAGGACGAGCTGCCCGCCGACCGGGTGTACGGCGACGACGGCCCGCCGGAGCTTCGGCTGATCACCTGCGGCGGCGCGTGGGTCGGCGGCCGCACGGGCTACGCCGACAACGTCATCGCCTTCGCCACCCTCCTGCCCCCCGACCCCCGACAGCCGCGGTGATCAAGAGGTTCGCGTCATCACCGAGATCGACTCTGCCGCTTTTCTCTTGATCACCGAGGCGGGGCGGGCAGGGTGAACTCGTTGCCGTCGGGGTCGGCCAGGACGACCGCACAGTCCGCGCCCGTCTCCAGCCGGGTCGCCCCGAGGGCGACCAGCCGGTCGACCTCGGCCTGCTGGTCGCCTGCGGGCGGGGCGAGGTCGAAGCGTTGCCGGTTGCGTGCCGTCTTCGGGGCGACGGGCGGGCCGCCCCACGCGACCTTCGTGCCGCCGTGCGGTGACTGGATGGCGGTCTCCTGGTCCTGGTCCCAGACCAGCGGCCAGTCCAGCGCCCGGCTCCAGAACAGCCCGACGTCGCGGGTGCCGTCGCAGGCCAGCTCCCCGAGCAGGCCGCACCCGGCGAGGAAGCGGTTGCCCGGCTCCATCACGCAGAACTCGTTGCCCTCGGGGTCGGCCAGCACGATGTGCCCCTCCTCGGGGCGCTGCCCGACGTCGAGGTGGCCGCCGCCGAGCCCCAGTGCCGTCGTCACCAGGCGCTGCTGGTCGGCGGGGTCGGTGCTGGTCAGGTGCAGGTGCAGGCGGTTGGCTCCCGCCTTTTCGGTGGGGCTCGGGACGAACCGGAGGCTGGGCTGGGTGTCGTCGCCGGGGAGGAGCGCGCCACGGGCGTCGCCGGTGACCTCCCGGCCGAGCATGCCGGCCCAGAACCGCGCCAGGCGAACGGCGTCGTGCGCGTCGAAGGTCACCGTGAGCAGTGGCGAGGGCATCCCCGCACAGTAGACACGGGCCCGTGGGTGGGCAACGCAAATAGCCCGGGCTGGGAACGGTGGGGTGGGGCCGGTCAGGCGGTGGGTCCGGCGAGGATCGGGGCCGGCCGGAAGCCCTTGACGACCAGCCAGACCCCGAGCGACAGCTCCCACGCGGCCACCGGGATGGTCAGCACCGCCGAGAGCGCGGACGCCTGCTCGTTGAGCCCGAACATGGTGGCCACGGCCGAGGCGACGAGCAGGGGCGCCCCGACGAGCCCGAGCACGGGAATGATCCGGGGCACGAGCGCGGAGCGGTACATCAGGTAGCCGAGCAGCAGCGCGTTGGCGGCGGGGACGAGGCCGGGGCCGAGCAGGAACGTCCAGTCGCGGACCGCGACGAGCGACGCGCCGACGGCGACGAGGGTGGGGGCGTCGGTGCCGGCCGTGGAGGTGAACTGCTGCCGCAGCGTCACCACCGCCAGCAGGCTCGCGACGCCCACGACGATGATCGCGGCTTCGAGGACGCGGGCGGTGACGAAGCCGAGCGCGGCGGCCTCGTGCTGACGCCTGACCACGGGGAAGAGCGCGACGGCCGTGCCCACGCAGGCGACGGCGTTGACGAGGTCGAGCAGGCAGCCCGCGATCACCCGGGTGTCGCTGCCGGCGCTGACGATGTAGTCGGGGTTGCTGAGCACCGGGTCGATGAGCGCCACGGCGGGGAGCGAGGCGAGGAAGGTGATCAGATAGAACACGCCCGCGACCAGCGCCGTCCTCCTCCCGGGCGAGCCCACCCGCATCCGTGTGGCTGTGGTTCCCGTGCTGGCGGTCATCTCCACCCTCCCCTTTCCCGGCGGCGAGGTGTACGTCGTACACCTTCGCGGCCCACGGTAAGGTGTACGACGTACACCGTCAAGGGCGCGATCGTGGAGGACTTGTCATGCCGGGCTTCGACGTGGGTGCGCGCGAGCGGCTCAACCGGGAACGCGTGCTACGGGCGGCCGTCTCGCTCGCCGACGAGGCCGGAATCGCGGCGGTGAGCATGCGGCGGCTCGCCCAGGACCTGGGCGTGGTGCCGATGGCGCTCTACAAGCACGTCGCCGACAAGGAGGAACTGCTCGACGGGATGGTGGACACCGTCATCGCCGGGATCGCGCCGCCGGAGCCGGGCCTGCACTGGAAGAGCGCGGTGCGGCAGCGGGTGCTCGCGGCGCGGCGAATGGTGCTCCGGCACCCCTGGGCGCGGCAGGCCATCGAGTCGCGCACCAGCCGGACGCCGACCGTCCTGGCCCACCTCGACTCGCTGGCCGGCGCGTTCCTGGCCGGCGGCTTCTCCGCCGACCTCACCCACCACGTCATGCACGCCCTGGGCAACCGGGTCTGGGGCTTCAGCCCCGAGCTGTTCAACGCCCCCGGGCCGGCCGCTCCGCGACCGCCCGCCCCGGACGAGCAGGAGGCGACGGCACGCGAGTTCGCGCGGCGGTTCCCGCACATCCTGGCCATCGCCACCGCGGCCACCGGGGGCGACCTGGCGGCCGTGGGTCAGGGCTGCGACGAGCAGTTCGAGTTCGAGTTCGCCCTCGACCTGCTGCTCGACGGCGCCGAACGGCTGCACCGGACGGGCTGGCGGTCGGCCGCGCCGGCAGTGCCGTGACGGGTCGAACCCGGGGTCAGGACCCCTGCCCGTCGGCGGCCGGCACCTGCTGGACCACCTCGAACTCCAGCAGGGTCGCGCCGGTGGAGACCGGGCGTCGCTGCTCGCCGCCCGCGCCACCCGCGTGCGCGGCCCGCGCCGGCCCGGCCGCCCAGTTCTGGTACGCCTCCTCCGACTCCCAGCGCGTGTAGACGAAGTAGCGCGTCTCGCCGCCGACCGGGCGCAGCAGCTCGAAGCCGAGGAAGCCGGGGGAGCCCTCCACCGCGCCGGCCCGCGCCGCGAACCGCCGCTCCAGCTCCTCGCCCGCGCCCTCGGGGACATCGATCGCGTTGATCTTCACGACTGCCATGGCCCCACCCTACTCAGAACGCCTCCACCGCCGGGACCAGGTCGGCGTCCACCACGATCGGGGCGTGGTCGGAGGGACCCTTGCCCTTGCGGGCCTCCCGGTCGACGTACGCGGCCCGGACCGCGCGGGCGAACGGCGCGGACGCGTAGACCAGGTCGATGCGCATGCCCTTGTTCTGGTGGAACATCCCGGCCCGGTAGTCCCAGTAGGTGAACGGGTGCGGCCCCTTCATCGGGGTCGGCACCACGTCGGCCAGCCCCAGGTCGCGCAGGGCGGCGAGGGCGGCCCGCTCGGCCGGCGTGACGTGGGTGGAGGTGACGAACAGGGCGGGGTCCCACACGTCGGCGTCGGTCGGGGCGACGTTGAAGTCGCCGCAGACGGCCAGCGGCAGCCCGCCGGTCAGCTCCTGCTCCAGCGCGTCGCGCAGGGCGGCGAACCAGGCCAGCTTGTACGCGTAGTGCGGGTCGTCGAGGGCGCGGCCGTTCGGCACGTACACGGACCAGACCCGCAGCCCGTCGCAGGTGGCCGAGACGGCCCGGGCCTCCGGCTCGGGGAAGCCCGGCTCGCCGGGGAAGCCGACCGTCACGTCGGCCAGCCCGACCCGGGACAGGATCGCCACCCCGTTCCACCGGCCGTCGCTGTGGCTGGCCACCGTGTAGCCCAGCTCGCCGACCTCGGCCACCGGGAACGCCCCGTCCGGGCACTTCGTCTCCTGGAGGCAGACGACGTCGGGGACGGTGGTGGCCAGCCAGTCGAGCAGCCGGGGCAGGCGGGCCTTCACCGAGTTCACGTTCCAGGTCGCCAGGCGCATGCCTCCAGCCTGCCGCATCCCCGCCCCGGCCGCCCGGTCAGCTGCCCGGGGTGTCGCCCGGCCGGCCCTGCTCGGCCAGGAACCGCTCCAGCTCCGCCCCCAGCTCGTCGGCGGTCGGCAGCGGACCGCCCTCGGTGGCGAGCAGGTTCTTCTCGCCCCGCCCCCGGGCGAACGCGTCGTACTGCTCCTCCAGGGCCGAGACCAGGGCGGCGGCGTCCTCGGTCTGGGCGACCTGCCGGTCGATCTCCACCCGCACCACCTCGGCGGCCGAGCGCAGGCCGTCGCGGGGCAGCAGCAGGCCGGTGCTGCGCGACACCGCTGCCAGCAGCACCTCGGCGGCGGCCGGGTACTCGGCCTGGGCGACGTAGTGCGGCACGTGGGCGGCGAAGCCGAGCGCGTCGCGGCCCTGCTCGCCGAGGCGGAACTCCAGCAGGTGCCCCACGCTGCCGGGGACCTGGACGCGCTGCAGCCACGGCTCGTACCCGGAGATCAGCTCGCGGCGGGTGGCGTGCGCCGTCACCCCGGTCGGGCGGGTGTGCGGCACCGCCATCGGGATCGAGTTGAGCCCGACGGTGAGCCGGACGTCGAGTCGGGCGGCCAGCCCGCCGACCGCGGCCACGAACCGCTCCCACTGCAGGTCCGGCTCGGGGCCGCTGAGCAGCAGGAACGGGGTCTCGTCGTCGTCGTGCAGCAGGTGCACCTCCAGCTTGGGGGCGTCGTACTCCTCCCAGTGGTCCTCGACGAAGGTCATCGGGGGACGCCGGGACCGGTAGTCGTAGAGCTGGTCGACGTCGAAGCTGGCGACGGGGCGGGCGTCGAGGGAGGAGAACAGCTGCTCACGGGCCAGCCGGGTGGCGCTTCCGGCGTCGACGAAGCCGGTGAGGGCCTGGAGCAGGACCGGCTGTCCGAGTTCGGGCAGATCGTCGGAGAGCTCGTAGAGCTCGTGTGGGTCGAGCACCGGTGCGGACCTCCCTGGGCTGGCGCGTACGGGACCGTGACGCGCACGGCTCCCGGTTCGGGCAACGTACCCGCCATCCTCGTGCATTCCTGCGTCGGGCGGTCCCACGCCCGATCCATGATCACAATCAGGCAACGGCCCCGGTCCCCGGCTGCCCTCCCGACTCGGCGGGCCGCCCCACCGCCACCCTCGGGGATGGGCCGGACGGGTGAGGCGGGATCGGCCGATCGGCGGGGCGGGCGGGGAGGGGGCGGGTCGCCCGGGTTTCGGGACGTTGTCGGCCGCCCGGTGCGCCCGTCGATGCGTACCGGAGGTTCGTCCGGCCCGTCCCGTCCGCGCCGGGCCGTGACGGCGGTCGCCCGGGTGTCCGCATCGCCGGCCCGTCGGTGTGGCGAGGGCCACCCTGAGGGCCTGGGTTATCCCGGAATGACCTGCCTAGCCTCGTCGAATGCGTGACGACGGCATCCTCGACGACCAGCGCGGCCCGGACACGGCGGTGGGCCGTTCGGACGTTTCCCCCTCGTCCGAACGGCCACCCACCACCATCGCCGGCGGCGCACGCCCCGGGCGCCTCCGGACTTCCCTCACTTCCCTCGCTGGCCTGGTTCCTACCCCCTCCGGGTGGCTGCGTAACCTCCCGATTCCGAACGCGTCGGCGGACCGGCCGGCGGCCGGTGACCCCGGCCGCGTCGGGCCGCCCCGCCGGGGCCGTCGGGCGGGGGTGGCCGTTGCCGCCGGAGTGGTCTGCTGCCTGGGCCTGGCCGCCCTGGCCCAGGCCCGGGAGGAGCCGGCGGGCACCGGGCGGGGCGCGCCCCCCGCCGCCGACGCGGACCTCGCCCGCCGCGCCGCCGCCGAGGCCGCCTCGCGGTCGCTGGACCGCGCGCCCGGCCCGACGCCCACCCCCTCGGCGAGCCCCACGCCCACGTCTGCGGCCAGCGCCCCGTCGGCCACCGCGTCGCCGTCGGCCAGCCGCAAGCGCGCCGCGCCGAAGCGGCCCGCCGACCCCGCGCCGGTGGCCGGCCTGACCCGGGCGCAGATGGCGAACGCGAAGGTGATCGTGCGCACCGGCCGGGAGCTGGGCTTCCCCCGGCGCGGGCTGGTCATCGCGGTGGCCACCGCGATGCAGGAGAGCAACCTCTACAACGTCGCCAGCGGGGTGCTGCCCGAGTCGCAGGAGTATCCGCACCAGGGCATCGGCTGGGACCACGACTCCGTCGGGCTGTTCCAGCAGCGCGCCAGCAGCGGCTGGGGCGAGGTGGGGCAGCTCATGGACCCCGCGTTCGCCACCCGGCAGTTCCTCGCCGCCCTCGCCGAGATCCCCGGCTGGGAGGACCTGCCGCTGACGGTCGCGGCCCAGTCCGTGCAGATCTCCGCCTACCCGGACCTCTACGCCCAGCACGAGTGGCGGGCCGCGGAGGTGGTGGACGCCTTCCTCTCCGCCGGGATGTGACCCCCGGTTGCCCGCAGGCGTCCCGCGCGGGGCGTGCCGGCGGCGACCCGTCGGACCCCTCGATCGACCACAGTGGACGATTGGCGCTTGCCGGGGCAGGGTACACATGGAGGAGGACGACCGACAGGAGGACGACATGTCAGCACTGGTGCAGCGGCTCACCCGGTTCCTCCGGTCGCCGCAGGGGCAGCAACTCGTCGACCGGGGCCGCCGCGAGCTGGCCAAGCCGGAGACGCAGCGCAAGCTGAAGCAACTCGCCTCCCGCCTGTCCAGCCGGCGCTGACCGCGCCGACGCCGCCGCACCGCCCGTCTCCGACCCCGGGAGCCTCCGTGACCGATTCTGCCCCCGTCGACGGCCAGCCCACCGTCCCCATGCCGGTCGCGTCGCCTCCGGCGGCACCGGCGCCACCGCAGACGGCAGCGGCGGTGCCGGAGGCGGCACCGGGGTTGCCGGTCCCGGCGGTCGCCGCCGAGGACGCGCCGGAGGGGCCGCCGGCCCGGCTCTGGGACCGCATGCGGGAGGACCCGCAGTACGCGCCGGAACACCTGGCCCTGGAGGCGGTGCGCCGCCTCGGGCCGGAGGCGGCGCGGTGGGCCGCCCGCGCGCGGGCGGAGCGCCCCGGTGCCCCGACGGAGGAGCTGGCCGAGCAGGCCGTCCGCCGGTTCGTCAACCGGGCCCGGCTCTCCGGGGCGGTCTCCGGCGCGGCCGGGCTCCCCGGCGCGGTGATCGACGTCGGGGTGCTGGCCTGGACCCAGGCGCGAATGGTCCTGCACATCGCGGCGGCGCACGGGATCGACCCGACGCACCCGGACCGGGCCACCGACCTGCTGGTGCTGCAGAAGGTGCACAAGGTCGCCGAGACCGCCCGCCTGGCGCTGGGGGTGGCCGCCGGGCGGGAGCGCGCCGGGGCCCTCTTCGGCTCCGGCGGGCAGGCCGCGCTCGGCAAGGTGATGCTGCGACTGGGCGTCCGGCTGGCCCAGATGGCCGGGGTCCGCGCGGCGAAGCGGATCTTCGCCAAGGTGATCCCGGGGGCCGCGATCATCCTCGGCACCTGGGCGAACTCGTCGGCGACCAAGGACCTGGCCGAGCGGTCGCGGCAGCTCTACCGCAGCATGGGTCCCGCCGGGGGCGTCCCCCGGCCCCGCTGAGCGTGCCCCGTCGGCCCGGCCCCGCCAGCCGAAGCCGGCGGGCCCGGCTCGGCCCGGTCAGTCGAAGCCGGCGGCGCGCCAGGTCACGTCGGCCAGCCGACCCTGGCCGGCGACGTTGGGGTGGAACCAGTCCAGCGCGTTGACCAGGTCGAGGGTGAAGCGGACGCGGTGCACCGCCCCGCCGTCGTAGCGGCACCGCGAGCCGTACGCCCGGCAGGCCGACTTCAACTGGGCGTTGTACGCGTCGATGCGGTCCCGCACCTTCGCCCGGCGCGTCACGTCGGCGGGCGCGGTCGAGGTGGCGTTCGCCAGCAGCGCGGGGCACACCCCGTGCCCCCACGCCCGCACCGCCCGGGAGTCGGTGTGCCCGACCTCCCAGAGCCGGTACAGGTCGGGGACGCTGACCACCAGCACCCGCGCCTTGGGGCGGCCCTTGCGCAGCACCCGCAGGCCCTCGTCCACCTGCTTGCGGAACGTCGCCGCCGGGGTCATCGCGGCGACGTCGTCGCGGCACGCGTCGTTCGCGCCGATCAGCACCGTCACGTAGTCGGCGCGGTCGCGGACGGCCGCCTCGGCCTGCCCGGCCAGCGCCGCCGCCCGCGCGCCCGGCTTGGCGTGGTTGTGCGCCGCGCCGCGCAGCTTGGGGTTGCGGTCGAGCAGCCGCTGGTAGTGGCTGTCCACCCGCAGCCCGTCACCCGTGGACCAGGAGTTGCGCTCGCACGAGCTGAGCATCAGGCAGGAGCCGAAGCCGGTGCTGATCGAGTCGCCGAGGGCGGCCATGACGGCCGGCGTGCCCGGGACCGGTGACCCGCCCGAAGGTCGCGGGCCGGCCTCGCCGTCGCTCTCACAGGCGAGCGCGACCAGGGCCAGCAGGCAGGCGACGGCGGCGACCCAGCGTCGAGGCATCTTCCTCAGTCCCGCTTCCCCAGTGCTGCTTTCCTGTCGCGTTTCCTGTCGCGCGGCGGAGTGCGACAGCCAGCCAACCCTACGTGCGCCACCGGCGCGGCCGGTGGCCTGCTGTCGGCTTTCCGGCACTCGACGCCCCGGGCGTCCCCGCGTGTGGTAATCGGCTCGCCCGTGACCCGATGCCCGGTTAACCGGGCCGATCGGGGGTAGCCCGCAGGGATGACGAGATCGCAGCCCCGTCGCGCCCGCGGCACCGTGGGCCACGCGTACAGCGCGTTGAACCTCCGCCTCGTGCTCGCCGGCTTCGGGCTCGTGACCATGGTGATCTTCGCCGTGCTGGCGGTGTGGGCCGGCGTGGGGTGGCTCGGCGTCGTCTGCGCCGTCTTCGCCGTCGTCGCCGCGGTCGACCTGGTCGTCATCCAGCGCCGCCGTGCCGCGCGCCGCCGGGAATCCCCGGGCGCGCGGCACTCGCTGTTCGAGTGACAGGAGTACGAGATGTCCATCGCCACCACCAACCCCGCCACCGGACAGGTGCTCACGTCGTACGACCCCATGTCGGACGCCCAGCTCGACGCCGCCATCGAGCGGGCTGACCTGGCCTTCCACGACCTGCGCCGGACCACCGTCGCCCAGCGGGGCCGGTGGCTGACCGCCGCCGCCGACCTGCTCGACGCCGAGCGCGACGAGACCGCCCGGCTGATGACCACGGAGATGGGCAAGACGTACGCCGCCGCGCAGGCCGAGGTCACCAAGTGCGCCTCGGCGTGCCGGTTCTACGCCGCCCACGCCGAACGGATGCTCGCCGACGAGCCCGCCGACGCCCGCGCCGTCAAGGCCGCCCGCGCCTTCGTGCGCTACCAGCCGATCGGGCCGGTGCTGGCGGTGATGCCGTGGAACTTCCCGCTCTGGCAGGTGATGCGGTTCGCCGCGCCCGCCCTGATGGCCGGCAACACCGGCCTGCTCAAGCACGCCTCGAATGTGCCGCAGACCGCCCTCTACCTGGAGGACCTGTTCCGCCGCGCCGGCTTCGGCGAGGGCTGCTTCACGACGCTGCTCGTCGGCTCGGACGCCGTCGACCGGATCCTGAGCGACCCCCGGGTGCGCGCCGCGACCCTCACCGGCAGCGAGGGCGCCGGCCGGTCCATCGCCCAGATCGCCGGCCGGGAGCTGAAGAAGACCGTCCTGGAGCTGGGCGGCAGCGACCCGTTCGTGGTGATGCCGTCGGCCGACCTGGACCGCGCGGCCGAGGTCGCCACCACCGCCCGCTGCCAGAACAACGGGCAGTCCTGCATCGCCGCCAAGCGCTTCATCGTGCACACCGACGTCTTCGACGCGTTCGCGCAGCGGTTCGCGGCGAACATGGCCGCGCTGCGGGTCGGCGACCCGATGGACCCCGCCACCGACGTCGGCCCGCTGGCCAGCGAACGGGGCCGCGACGAGATCGACGCCCAGGTCCGCGACGCCGTCGAGCAGGGCGCCACCGTGCTCTGCGGCGGCGAGAAGCCGACCGGGCCGGGCTGGTTCTACCCGCCGACCGTGGTCACCGACCTGCGGCCGGAGATGCGGATGTGGTCGGAGGAGGTGTTCGGGCCGGTCGCGGGGCTGTTCCGGGTGTCGTCGTACGCCGAGGCGGTCGAGGTGGCCAACGGGACCGCCTTCGGCCTCGGCGCGAATGCCTGGACCACCGACCCGCAGGAGCAGGAGCGCTTCGCCACCGACCTGGACGCCGGCAACGTCTTCGTCAACGGGATGACGACCTCCTTCCCCGAGCTGCCCTTCGGCGGCGTGAAGAACTCCGGCTACGGCCGCGAGTTGTCCGCGCTGGGCATGCGCGAGTTCTGCAACACCAAGACCGTCTGGGTGGGCCGGGGCGAGGCGACGGCCGGCGCGGGGGCGCACGCCGAGTAAACGGGCGCCGGCGTGGGTAGGAGGTGCGCCCATGACGGTGTTCGGCTTCCACGCGTCCCACGAGCAGATCCACCCGGCCAGGCTGCTGGAGGCGGTGATCCACGCCGAGCGGGCCGGCTTCGACGCCGCCATGTCCTCGGACCACTTCTCCCCGTGGAGCGCCCGGCAGGGCGAGTCCGGGTTCGCCTGGTCCTGGCTGGGCGCGGCCCTCCAGGCCACCAACCTGCCCTTCGGCGTGGTCAACGCGCCGGGCCAGCGTTACCACCCGGCGATCATCGCGCAGGCCATCGGCACCCTCGGCGCGATGTACCCGGGCCGGTTCTGGGCGGCGCTGGGCACCGGCGAGGCCAGCAACGAGCACATCACCGGCGACCCGTGGCCCCGCAAGGACGTGCGCAACGCACGGCTGCGCGAGTGCGTCGACGTGATCCGGGCGCTGCTGGCCGGCGAGGAGGTCAGCCACGACGGCCTGGTCACGGTCGACCGGGCCAAGCTGTGGACCCGACCCGAGCAGCCGCCGGCCCTGATCGGCGCGGCCGTCAGCGCGGCCACCGCCCGCTGGTGCGCGCAGTGGGCCGACGGGCTGATCACCGTCAACGCCCCCACCGGCCACCTGCGCGAGATGATCGACGCCTACCGCGACGCCGGGGGCCGGGGCCCGCTGCACCTGCAGGTGCACGTGAGCTGGGCGCCCGAGCAGGCCGAGGCCGAGGCGATCGCGTACGACCAGTGGCGCAGCAACGTCTTCGCGCCGCCGATCTGCTGGGACCTGGAGACCGCCGAGCACTTCGACGTGGTCTCCGCCGACGTGCCGCTGGCGAAGGTCACCTCGACGGTCAACGTCTCGGCCGACCTCGGCCGGCACGTCGGCTGGCTCCAGGAGTACGTGGAGCTGGGCTTCGACCAGATCGCCCTGCACCACGTCGGGCAGCAGCAGCGGGCCTTCATCGACACGTTCGGCGCCCAGGTGCTGCCGAAACTGCGGGCCGCGTGATCGGTGCGCGCCGGATGGGGCCCTAGGCTCGTACCCCATGGAGCCCCTGTTCGAGGTCGTCGTCTTCCTCGCCATCGCGACGCTCGGCGCGGCGCTGGCCCGCAAGCTCGGGCTGCTCGCGCCGATCCTGCTCGTGGTGGTCGGCCTCGCGCTCTCCTTCGTGCCCGGCTTCCCCCAGGTGCGGCTCGAGCCGGACCTGGTGCTGGTGGGCATCCTGCCGCCGCTGCTCTACGTGGCGGCCCTGGAGACGTCGGTGCCGGCGTTCCGGCTCAACCTGCGGCCGATCCTGCTGCTCGCCGTCGGGCTGGTGATCTTCACGGCGTTCGCGGTGGGCCTCGTGGTGCACCTGCTGCTGCCGGCGGTGCCGTTCGCCGTCTGCCTGGCCCTCGGCGCGGTGGTCGCCCCGCCGGACGCGGTAGCGGCCACCGCCGTGGCCCGCCGGATCGGCCTGCCCCGCCGGGTGGTGACGATCCTGGAGGGCGAGAGCCTGATCAACGACGCCACCGCGCTGGTGCTGCTGCGGGTGGCCACGATGGCGACGATCGGCACGTCGGTCGGGGTCGGCGACGTGGCCTGGGAGGTGCTCGTGGCCACCGGCGGCGGCATCGTGATGGGCCTGCTCGGGGTGGTGGTCTTCGGGTTCCTGCACAAGCGGATCACCGACCCGCTGCTGGACAACGCGGTGTCCCTGATCGTGCCGTTCGCGGTGGTCTTCGCCGCCGAGGAGATCCACGCCTCCGGGGTCGTCGCCGTGGTGGTGACCGGCCTCGGGATCGGGCACAAGATGCCGCTGCTGATGTCGGCGGCCTCCCGGCTGCAGATCGGCGCGTTCTGGCGGCTGGTCCGGTTCCTGCTGGAGGGGCTGGTCTTCCTGCTGGTCGGCCTCCAGCTGCGCGAGGTGGTGCGGGACCTGGACGAGCCGCTGGGCTTCCTCGCCGCGATCACCGGCGCGGTGCTGGTCACCGTCTTCCTGACCCGGTTCGTGTGGCTCTTCCCGGCCACCTACCTGGCCCGCCTGGTGCCCCGGGTGCGGCAGCGGGACCCGGCCCCGTTGGCGAAGTTCCCCATCGTCATCGGCTGGGCCGGGATGCGGGGCGTGGTCACCCTGGCCGCCGCGCTGGCCCTGCCGCTGACCCTCGCCGAGGACCGCCCCTACCCCCGGCAGTTGTTCATCTGGCTGGCCTTCGCGGTGATCGTGGTGACGCTGGTCGGCCAG
This sequence comes from Micromonospora sp. DH13, assembly GCF_020873825.1. Classification (NCBI taxonomy): domain Bacteria; kingdom Bacillati; phylum Actinomycetota; class Actinomycetes; order Micromonosporales; family Micromonosporaceae; genus Micromonospora; species Micromonospora sp. DH13. Next base: position 72,986 of record NZ_JAHWGR010000003.1, on the reverse strand, counting down.
GGCGCGACGCTGCCGGCGGTGGCCCGCCGGCTGAAGCTGCCCCCGGACGACCCGGTGCAGGACGCGCTCTCGGCGGCGGGCGTGCAGCAGCAGGCCAGCCGGGCCGCCCGGGAGCGGCTCGACGAGCTGGCCGAGTCGGCGCCGACGGCGGTCGTGGAGCGGCTGCGCCGGGTGGCGCAGGAGCGCACCAACCTGGCGTGGGAGCGGCTGGGCGGCACCGAGCGGGAAACGCCGTCGCAGGCGTACGGTCGGCTGCGGCAGGAGATGATCGACGCGGAGCGGGAGGTGTTCCGGGCCGCCCGCGACTCCGGCCGGATACCGGAGGAGGTGCTGGTGCGGGCGTACCGCGACCTGGACCTGGAGGAGTCGCTGCTGCGGCGGGAGGAGGAGTCATGAGCTGCGAGCACCTGGCGGGGGCGGGCACGGCCGAGCCGGCCACCACGACGGAGTGCCCGGACTGCGTGACCGTCGGCAACGCCGACTGGGTGCACCTGCGGTCCTGCCTGACCTGCGGGCACGTGGGCTGCTGCGACTCGTCGGCATACCAGCACGCGTCGAAGCACTTCGCGGAGAGCGGGCACCCCGTGATGCGCTCGATCCAGCCGGGGGAGGCGTGGCGCTGGTGCTTCGTCGACGAGGAGATCGGCTGACCGGCCACCCGGGAGGGCGGGGCCGACGCGGCTCGTATGACGCAGCCGCTATGCGGGCGGATCGGCCAGGCTGGATCTATCATCGACGCACATCGATCGGGGCGGTGTTGCCGCCGTGACCTCCGAGGAGTGCGTGTGATCCGACGACACCTGCTGCGTACGGCCGGAGCCCTGGCCGCGACCGTCCTGGCCGCCGCCGGGGTGCTGGCCGCCACCGGCACCAGCGCTTCCGCCGTCCGCACCGTCTACTACGACGCGAGCCGGGCCGGCGAGTTCCGCACCAACTTCGACCAGGCCGCCCAGATCTGGAACAGCAACGTCAGCACCGTCCGGCTGCTGCCCGCCACCCCCGGCAACATCACCATCTACGTGGACAACGGCTGGCCCCGGGCGCAGACCACCTCGCTGGGCAACGGCCGGGTCTGGATGGGCTGGGAGGCGGTGAACGAGGGCTACAACCGCACCCGCATCGCCACCCACGAGATCGGCCACATCCTCGGCCTGCCCGACAAGCGCACCGGCCTCTGCTCCGACCTGATGTCGGGCAGCAGCGCGCCGGTGTCCTGCACCAACGCGACCCCCAGCGCCGCCGAGGCGTCCCGGGTCAACCAGCTCTTCGCCGGCGGCCTCGCCGCGACGACGGTGGTCGGGAAGACGTACGTCTGGAACGCCGACGACGCCGGCGGCGTCACCGCCGGGATGCAGGGCGTCGCCTGACCCGCAAGGCACCGCCTGCGGCCGGAACGCCGAAAGGGTGGCCCCCCGAACGGGAGGCCACCCTTTCCGGCTGGACGGGTCAGGACAGGGTGCAGGGCGCGCCGTTGACCGTGACCAGGCCCGGCGCGGGGTTCGCGCCGCCGCCGGTGGTGGCGTTGAAGCCGAAGGTCGTGGCGCCGCCCGGGTCGATCCGGGCGTTGTACGACTCGTTCTTCGCCGTCACGGTGGCCCCGGACTGGGTCACCTTCGCCATCCACGCCTCCCGCACCTTCTGGTCACCGGTGAAGGCGAACTTCGCGGTCCAGCCGTTCACGACGGCGGTGCCGGTGTTGCGGATGGTCACCTGGGCGGTGAACCCGGTGCCGCCGTGCCAGGTGCCGTAGTTGTCGTACGACACCGAGCAGGTGGGCACCGGCACGGCCGGCGCGTCGTCCTGGTCGGCGAGGAACGAGGCCAGCCAGGTCAGCGCCGAGTTCCAGTTGATCGCGATCTCGTTGGTCGAGTACGAGTTGATGTCGTCGACGTAGCAGAACATCGGCTTGCAGCCGGCGAGCAGGTTCGACGAGAACGGGTCCTGCAGGCCGGCGTTCGCGCCACCGGCGAGGGAGCCGGCGGGCGGGTTGGGCGAGGTGGGGTCGAACTGGTTGGCGTACATCCGGCTGTGCTGGTTGCGCGCGGTGTGCTCGCCCCACCCGGTCACGTACGAGATGTTGAGCGCGTTGCGGCCCAGCAGGTAGTCGGCCGCCTGCACGGCCCCGTCGCGGTACTTCGCATCGCGGGTCAGGTCGAAGGCGGTGCCCAGCACGACCGCGTTGTTGGTGATGTTGCCGTTGGCGCCCCAGAAGTAGCTGTTGGCGTCGCCGGGCATGGGCAGCCCGTACGCCTGGCCGGCGGCGATCTCCAGGTAGCGGTCGGCGGCGGCGGTCACCGAGGCGCGGACCCGGGTGCGCTCGGCGGCCGGCAGGCCGCTGGGGACGGTGGCCAGGTCGAGGCGGCCCAGCGCGGCGACGCCCTGCCAGCCGAAGCCCTGGTCGCCGAAGACGGCACCGGTGTGGTGCTTCGAGGCGGTCAGGTCGGTCAGGTACGCGGCCTCACCGGTGGTCAGGAACAGCTCGGCGGCGGCCCAGTAGAACTCGTCGCTGACGTCGGTGTCGTCGTACGTGCCGCCGCCGGTGCCGTCGGTGGGGCTGGCGTAGATCGCCGGGTGCGCCTTGGCGGCGGCGTACGCGGTCTTCGCGGCGGTGCCGCAGCGGGTGGCGAACGCCGCGTCGTACGGGGCGAACAGGCGGGCGCACTGGGCGGCGACGGCGGCCAGGTTGAGCGTGGCGGCCGTGGACGGCGGGTGCAGCTCGCGCGGCTGCGGGTCGGCGGCCGGGTCGAGCGGCAGGCCCGTCCAGTTCTTGTCGTGGATCTTGTGGTGGGCCATCCCGGCCAGCGGCTTGCCGGCCGGCACCTGCATGCGCAGCAGGAACTCCAGCTCCCAGCGGGCCTCGTCGAGGATGTCGGGCACGGCGTTGCCGCGCTCGGGCACCCGCAGCGTGCTGTCGGCCAGCCCCGCGCCGCCGTCGGCGGTGGCCGCCGTCTTGGTGCGCTCGAAGGTGTTCAGCAGCTGGTAGGTGGCGATGCCGCCGTTGACCACGTACTTGCCGTGGTCGCCCGCGTCGTACCAGCCGCCGCGCACGTCGAGGGAGTAGTCGCAGACCCCCGGCTGGCAGGGCACGCTGGTGTCGCCCTGGTTGGGGGCGACGCCGAGGTGACCGGCGGCGCGGGCGTACTCCTCGCCGACCAGGTCGCCGTCGATGGCGATGCCGCTGCGCTGGATGTAGAAGAACTGGAGGGCGTCGCTGCGCAGCTTGTCGTAGAGGGTGCCGGAGATGTCGAACGGGTGGCTGGTCTCGCCGTCGGCGACGAGCGTGTAGCCGGTGCCCGGCGTGCGGAACGACGAGAAGTCGACGGTCTGCACGTTCTGCCCGGACGCCTCGTCGACCCCGCGCGGCTTGCTCTGCCCGCTGGCCACGACCGCGCCGGCGGCGGAGCGCAGCTGCCAGGCGAACGGGGTGGTGGCCTCGGTGACCACGGTGGCGTTCTTCGGGCCGCCCGGCAGGTAGCCGACCTGGTTGACCCGCACCCGGGGCCCGGTGTCCGGCTCGTACGGCACCGGCGGCTCGCCGCCGCGCAGCGAGACGTTGTCGAGGCAGATGGTCTGCTCGGCGGCGGCACCGCCGACCTGGAAGATGATCTGCGCGCTCGGGTTGTCCTCGCTCGCGGTGAACGTCTTGGTGAAGTGCGCGCTGGTGCCGGTGGCGGCGGCGTCCACGCTGGCGTACTGCGTGTAGGGGGCGGCGCCGAGCTGGAGCACGGCCTTGACGTTCGCCCCGGGGGTGGCGGTGATGTCGAAGGACAGCTCGTACTCGGAGCCGCCGGTCAGCGGCACGGCGTCCTGCCCGATGCCGGCGTCCCAGGGGTTGGCCAGCCCGCCGTCGACGGTGGCGCAGAGCAGGCCGTCGGTCACCCCGAGCGGGCCGGTGCCGTAGGAGAACCAGGGGGAGACGCCCTCGCTGAAGTCGCCGTTCTTCAGCTGCTCGGGGGCGTCCGGGGGGACCTCGGCGTGGGCCACACCGGCGGTGGTGCCGGTGAGAGCCAGGGCGGTCGCCGCGGCGAGTGCCGCGAGGCGGCGTCGACGTCGTCGGGATGGCGTCACGGGGGATCCTTCCGGGGGACGGGGCTGCGCCGATGCTGGGAGCGCTCCCACTATCCGCCTGATATTTCCAGCGGGTGTCTGCCGTGTCAATTGAGGTGGCTGAATAAGATTGATCGGCCCGTCCCGCCGCGTGAGATTCGCCGCGCCACGCGGCGTCGTCGCGATCTCCTAGAGACAACTGCGCCCTCCAACTGGCAGGCTGCGTGCCATGACCCTGAAGCTGCGTTCCGTGGGGGCGAGCGACCGCGGGCTGATCCGCAGCGGCAACCAGGACGCCCTGCACTCCGGCACCTGGCTCGTCGCCGTCGCCGACGGCATGGGCGGGATGGCCGCCGGAGACCTGGCCAGCCGCATCGCGATCGACGCGGTCGGACCCCTGGACCTGGCCACACCCGAGGACGCCCTCGTCGCCGCCCTGCAGAGCGGCATCGAGCAGGCGACCGCGCGGATCGCCGAGGCCGTGCGCGAGGACCCCGAGCGGCAGGGCATGGGCACCACCCTGACAGCCCTGCTCTTCGCCCGCACCGGAAGCTGCCTCGCCCTGGCCCACGTCGGCGACTCCCGCGCCTACCTCTACCGGGAGGGGGTGCTCAAGCAGATCACCCGCGACGACACCTTCGTGCAGATGCTCGTCGACCAGGGCCTGATCACCCCCGACCAGGCCGCGAGCCACCCCCGCCGGGCCGTGGTCACCCAGGCGTTGCAGGGCGGCGAGGTCTCCCCGGCGTACGCGACCATGGTGCCCCGGGCCGGCGACCGCTGGCTGCTGTGCAGCGACGGCCTGTCCAACGTGGTACGTCCGGACACCCTCGCCGAGGTGCTGGCCGGGCACCCGGACCGCGACGAGTGCGCCCGGCGGCTGATCGACCTGGCGCTGCGCGCCGGCGGCCCCGACAACGTCACCGTCGTCATCGCCGACGTGGTCGCCGAGGACTGACCCACCGCCTGCCTGCTGGCCGCCGCCCGGGTGGCCGCCGCCCGCCCGGTTGGCCGTCGCCTGCCCGCCGCGCGCTCGCCGGCCGGGTGGCCGCCGCTGGCCGGGTGGCCGCCGCTGGCCGGGTGGCCGCCGCCATGTCGGCGACATCGCGGTGTCCGGGGCCTCGGGACACCCCCATGTCGCCGACATGGCGAGCCCGAGCCCGGCGGGGCCGGGCGGGCGGGGCCCGGGCCCCGAGCCCGGCGGGCCCGGGTCAGCGGCGGCGGGGGGCCGCCCGGCGGGTCGGCTCGGCCGTGGTCGGGTCCTCCGGCCAGGGGTGGCGGGGGTAGCGCCCGCGCAGCTCCGCGCGGACCTGCGGATAGCCCGTGCGCCAGAACGACGCCAGGTCGGCGGTGACCGCCACCGGCCGCCCGGCCGGGGAGAGCAGGTGCAGCAGCACCGGCACCCGGCCGCCGGCGACCCGGGGCGCGTCGGCCCAGCCGAACGTCTCCTGGAGCTTCACCGCGAGCACCGGGGCGGCCGGGTCGGCGTAGTCCACCCGGACCCGGGAGCCGCTGGGCACGGCGATCCGTTCCGGGGCCAGCTCGTCCAGCCGGGCCGCCAGCGACCAGGGCAGCAGCCGGCGCAGCGCGGCGACGACGTCGACCCGGGCCAGGTCGGCGCGGCGGCGGGCAGCGGCCAGCTCCGGGCCCAGCCAGTCGGCCGCGCCGGCCAGCAGCGCGTCGTCGGTCACGTCCGGCCAGTCCGGCCCGAGCGCGTGCCGGCAGAACGCCATCCGCTCGCGCAGCGCCCGCGCGGCCGGCGACCAGGTGAGCAGCGCCAGGCCGTCGCGGCGCAGCCCGTCGCGCAGCGCGGCGGCCACCAGCTCCGGCCCGGGGTGGGCCAGCGGCCGGGCGACCAGCTCGATCGCGCCGAGGCGGACCACCTCCCGGGCCACCACGTCCCCGCCGGACCAGGCCACCTCCCGCCCGGAGCGCAGCAGCGGCCCGCCGGCCTCCCGCGCCGTCGCCTCGTCCAGGCCGGCGGCCAGCCGCACCCGGGCGGTCGGCGCGCCGGGGGACCGGTCGGCCACCGCGACGGCCAGCCACGCCGTGCCGGCCAGCGCCGACCCCGGGGCCAGCTCCGCCGCGGTCCCGCCCGCCATCAGGTACGTCGACCCGCCGGCCCGCCGGAGGCGGGCCAACCGCTCCGGGTACGCCAGCCCGACCAGCAGCCCGGCGGCCAGCTCGTCGGGCAGCGGCCCCTCCGGCCGCTCCCGCCCCGGCGCGCCGTCGGCGCGGTCGCGCCCCGACGGCTGGCTGATCCGGTCCCGTCCGGGCGTGCCGTCGCGGCCGGGGGCGTCGGGGCGCGCCGAGGTCGTCGGGGCGGTCGCCCCGGTGGGCAGGGCGGCGCGCAGCCGGCGGGTCTCGGCGCGCCAGCGGGCGGTCGCCGCCGGGTCCGTGCCCGCCCGCAGCCGCCGCCACGCGGCGGTCAGGTCGTCGCCCGGCCCGGCGACGGTGTCGTCGGCGAGCAGCGCGACGACCTCGGCGGCCCGGTCCGCGCCGACCACCGGCGCGCCGTCCAGCAGCGCCCGGGCCAGCCGGGGGTGCGTCCCGGCCCCGGCGATGGCCCGCCCCCGGTCGGTGATCCGGCCCGCGGCGTCCAGCGCGCCGAGGGTGGTCAGGGTGTCCCGGGCGACCGTCATGGCGGCGGCCGGCGGCGGGTCCGGCAGGGCCAGCCCGGTGCCGTCCGGGTCGCCCCAGGCGGCCAGCTCCAGGGCGAAGCCGGTGAGGTCGGCGGTGGCGATCTCCGGCTCCGGCTGGGCGGCGAGCCGGGCGTGCGTCGCCTCCGACCAGCAGCGGTAGACGTGCCCGGGTGCCTCCCGGCCGGCGCGTCCGGCCCGCTGGGTCGCCGCCGCCCGGGACACCGGCACGGTGACCAGCGCCCCCAGCCCCCGGGACAGGTCCACCCGGGGCACCCGGGCCAGCCCGGCGTCGACCACCACCCGGACCCCGGGCACGGTCAGGCTGCTCTCCGCCACGGCGGTGGCCAGCACCACCCGCCGCCGGCCGGCGGGGCGCAGCGCCGCGTCCTGCTCGGCGGCGCGCAGCCGCCCGTGCAGCGGCAGCAGGTCCACGGTGCCCCGCAGGGCGGCCAGCCGACCGGTCACGGCGGCGATCTCGCCCACCCCTGGCAGGAAGACCAGCACGTCCCCGTCGTGCTGGGTGAGCGCCCGGCGCACGGTGGCCGCCACGTGGTCCAGCAGCGCCGAGTCGACCCGGCCGGAGGCGGTCACGGGGGCCGGGCGGGGCGGCGGGGCCCAGACCCGGGCCACCGGGTGCAGCGCCGCCTCCGCCCGCACCACCTCGGCCGGCGTGCCTCCGGTGCCGAGCAGCGCGGCGAAGCGGCCCGCGTCCGGGGTCGCCGACATGGCCAGCAGCCACAGGTCCGGGCGCAGCGCCTCGCGCGCCTGCGCGGTGAACGCCAGCGCCAGGTCGGCGTCGAGCTGCCGCTCGTGGCACTCGTCGAGCAGCACCGCGCCGACGCCGGGCAGCTCCGGATCGCGGTGCAGCCGGCGCACCAGCAGGCCGGTGGTGACCACCTCGACCCGGGTGGCGGCGCTGACCCGGCGCTCGCCGCGCACCGCGTACCCGACCCGGTCGCCGACCCGCTCGCCGAGCAGGGCGGCCATCCGGTGCGCCGCCGCGCGGGCGGCCACCCGGCGCGGCTGGGCGAGCACCACCCGGCCGGCGACCGCCCCGGCCACGGCCAGCGGGGCCAGGGTGGTCTTCCCCGTGCCGGGCGGTGCGACCAGGACCGCGCCGCCGGCCGCGCGCAGGGCGTCGAGCAGCGCCGGCAGCGCGGGGCGGACCGGCAGGTCGAGGGTTACGTCGGCGAGCACCGTCCTACTGTCGCACCGGCCCCCCGGGCGTCAGCGGGGGCGTACGGCGTCGAGGCCCGCGACGAACGCGCCCCACGCCTGCGGTGCGAAGACCAGCGCGGGGCCCCCACGGTCCTTGGAGTCGCGGACCGCGACCCGACCGTCGGCTGTGGCCACCTCGACGCAGTTGCCGTTGCCGCTGCTGCGGCTGCTGGTCCGCCAGGCCGCCCGGGACAGGTCGAGCGCGGTCATCCCCGTTACCTCGTCTTCTGCTGGCGTGCCGCGATGCGGTCACGCAAAGTTACGAGAAGCCTCCTCCAGGCGGGTCAACGAATCCGCCGGACTGAGCGCCATCCGGCACAGCTTCTCGTGCAACAGGCTATACCCGCGCACATGATCGGCTTCCTCCAGAGCCAGTCCCATCGTGAGGTTATCCAGGTAAACCACGGATGCGTCGGCGTCGTCGGAAAAGCCCAGGATGACGTAGGGAGTGGTCATCGCCGGGTGCCCGCCGGCCGCGAACGGAAGTACCTGCACCGTGACGTTCGGTAGTTGTGCGACGTGGTGGATGTGGGCCAGCTGCTCGGCCATCGCCGCCGGTTCGCCGACCGGTCGCAGCAGCACCGCCTCGTTGAGCACCACCGACAACTCGACGGGGTTCTCCCGGTGCAGCACGTCCTGCCGGCGCAGTCGGGCGGCGACCTTGCGCTCGATGCGTTCCTCCCCGGCGGTCAGCCGGTAGATCGCCCGGGCGTACGCCTCGGTCTGGAGCAGGCCGGGCACGGCCTCGGCCTCGTACGTGCGCAGCGACGCCGCCTCGGCCTCCAGCCCGACGTAGAACTCGAACCACTCGGGGAGGACGTCGCTGTAGTTCTGCCACCAGCCGCGCTGCTGCGCGCCCCGGGCGATCTCGATCAGCGCCTCGGCGTCGGCCCCGGTGACCTGGTAGAGGGCCAGGGCGGCCCGGACGTCGCGGGGCTTGATGCCGATCTGGGCGTTCTCGATGCGGGAGAGGTTGCTCTTGGACATGTCGAGCTGGCGGGCGGCGACGTCGAGGGTCATCCCGGAGCGCTCGCGCAGGTGGCGCAGCTCGCGGGCGATACGACGGCGGCGGACGGTCGGGCTGGCGGTCACCCTCCGAGTCTGTCACGCCAAGATCCCCAGGTCGTTCGGACACGGAGTGCAACTGTCGAAAGTGGGAGTTGCGTTGCAACCCGCTGACGTGCATCCTTTCACCCGGCGTCGATCAGTTGTGGACAATCCGTTCGGGAGGCTCGTGTGCTCACCGCCGACGAGTTCTATCTGATCGCCCACAACGACAGTCGGGGCAAGCCCAAGCTGCATCCCAGCGCGGCGGGCATCGGCCTGGCGGCGGCCCTGCTCGGCGAGTTGGTCCTGTTCGGACAGGTCACCGTCGCCGCCGGGAACGTGACCGTCGTCGACCGCCGCCCGCCCGCCGACGCCCTGGCCCACACCGTCCTGGACCAGTTGGTCGGCGAGTCCCAGCACCAGTCGGTGCGCACCTGGTTGAGCTTCCTCGGTCAGAGCGCGGCGACCTCGGTGGCGGAGCGGCTGGCCCGTGCCGGCGTGCTGCGCCGGCAGGAGACCCGCCGCCTGCTGCGCACCAGCGTCAGCTACGTCCCGGTCGACCTCAACGCGGTGGCCTGGCCGGCGACCCGGCTGCGGGCCCTGCTCGACCGGCCGGAGCCCCCGACCGTGCCGGACGCGCTGCTGCTCGGCCTGGTCTCCGCCGCCGGCCTCACCCGCGAGGTGCTGTGGAGTGCCGGCCCCCGCGCCCACCACCGGCTCAGTGTTCTCATCCCGGCGTTGCCCCCGCCCCTGAAGGAGCTCGTCGCGCACACCGAGGCCGCCGTCGGCGCGGCCGTGCTGCGCGGCATGCCCTGACGGCCGCCGGCCCCTCACCCCCCTCCTCGAACCGGAGCAGTCGATGCCCCCCACGACTACATTCGAACGACCGAGCAACGTCTCCGACGCCCTGGCCCGTGGCCGCCTCGGCGTGCCGTCGGTGATCTTCTTCGTGCTGTCGGCGGCCGCGCCGCTGACCGTGGTGGCCGGCGTGGTCACCACCGGCTACGCCGTCACCGGCGTCACCGGGATGCCGCTGGCCTTCCTGGTGGTCGGCGCGGTCCTCGCCCTCTTCTCCGTCGGGTACGTGGCGATGGCCCGCCGGGTGGAGAACGCCGGGGCGTTCTACGCGTACGTCTCGCGGGGGCTGGGCCGCCCGGCCGGCGTCGGCGCGGCGTGGGTCGCCCTGCTGGCGTACAACGCGCTCCAGGTCGGGTTGTACGGCGCGGTCGGCGCGGCGGCGACGCCGGTGCTGGAGCGGCTGTTCGGCGCGTCACCGGCCTGGTGGGTGGTGGCCCTGGTCGCGTGGGCCCTGGTCGCCGTGCTCGGCCTGCTGCGGGTCGACGTCAACGGCATGGTCCTGGCGGTGCTGCTGGTCGCCGAGATCGCGGTGATCCTCGTGTTCGACCTCGGGCAGCTCGGCCACCCGGCCGGCGGCTCGGTGAGCCTCGCCGCGCTGTCCCCGGACAGCCTGCTCGTCCCGGGGGCCGGCGCGCTGCTGGTGCTCGCCATGACCGGCTTCGTCGGCTTCGAGTCCTCCGTGGTGTTCAGCGAGGAGAGCAAGGACCCCCGGCGCACGGTCCCGATGGCCACCTACCTGTCGGTGGCGATCATCGCCGGGCTCTACGCCCTGTCGTCGTGGGCGATGACCGTGGCCGTCGGGCCGGACCGGATCTCGGCGCAGGCCGGCGAGCAGAGCGTCGAGCTGATCTTCAACCTGGCCGGGGCGCACCTCGGCGACACCGCCGTCACCATCGGCCAGGCGCTGTTCATGACCTCCGTGCTGGCCGCGATGATCTCGTTCCACAACACCACCGCCCGGTACGCGTTCGCGCTCGGCCGGGAGCGGGTGCTGCCGGCGGCGTTCGGGCAGACCTCGCCGCGCACCGGCTCGCCCCGGGTGGCCTCGCTCGCGCAGAGCGTGCTGGGCCTGCTGGTGATCGTGCTGTACGCGGTCAACGGCTGGGACCCGGTGCTCCAGCTCTTCTACTACGCCGGCTCCGGCGGCGGGTTCGGCGTGCTGCTGCTGATCGCCACCACGTCGATCGCGGTGATGGCCTACTTCGCCCGCACCCGGGCGCAGGAGAACCTGTGGCGGCGGCTGATCGCCCCGGGACTGGCCGCCGTGGCGCTGGTCGCCATCATCACGGTGGCGGTGGACAACTTCGCCATTCTGCTCGGCGTCGCCCCCGACTCCGCGCTGCGCTGGGCCGTCCCGGCCGCGTACCCGGTGGCCGCGCTGGTCGGCGTGCTCTGGGCGCTGGTGCTGCGCAACAGCCGGCCCGACGTCTACGCCCGGATCGGGCTGGGCGCGGAGAGCGCCACGCTGCTGGCCGCCCAGGGCTTCGACGGCGAGCCGGCCCGCGTGGGCGCGGGGGCGCACAGGTGAGCGACGTACGCATCGAGCGGCTCGGCCCGGCGGAGACCCGGCTGGTGGCCGAGCGGATCGCCGAGGCGTTCCTGGTGCTGCCGGCGACCCACTGGCTCGTGCCGGACGCCACGCGCCGCCGGGCCGTGCTGGCCGACAACTTCGAGATCCTGGTGGGCCACGCCATGGCGCACGGCCAGGTGCACGCCACGGCCGACCGGGCGGGGGTCGCGGTGTGGTTCCCGCAGACCGGCGACGACGTCCCACCACCGGCGGACTACGACGCCCGGCTGGCCGCCGCGTGCGGCGCGTGGGTCGACCGGTTCCGCCACCTCGACGACCTGTTCGCCGCCAGCCACCCGCACGACGGGCACCACCACCTGGCGTTCCTCGCGGTCACGCCCGACCGGCAGGGGCGGGGGATCGGCTCGGCGCTGCTGCGCCACCACCACGCCTGGCTGGACGCCAACGGCGTGCCCGGCTATCTGGAGGCGAGCAGCGAGATCGGCCGGGACCTGTACGCCCGGCACGGCTACCGGCCCCGGGAGGTCTTCCGGCTGCCGGACGGCACCCCGTTCTTCCCGATGTGGCGGGAGCCGGCGACGACCGGCTGAGGGAACCGACACGCGAGGGGGCCCGGCGCACGCGCGCGCCGGGCCCCCTCGTCTTTCGTGCGGGCGGGCCTAGTAGGTGCCGTCGAGCTGGCCCCGCAGCTTGGTCAGCGCCCGGGCGAGCAGCCGGGACACGTGCATCTGCGAGACGCCGATCTGCTCGGCGATCTGCGACTGGGTCAGGTTGCCGTAGAAGCGCAGCGTGAGGATCTTCTGCTCGCGCTCGTCGAGCGTGGCGAGCGCCGGGCCGAGGGCGACCCGCAGCTCGGCCAGCTCGAACTCGTTGTCCTCGCCGCCGAGCATGTCGCCCAGCTCGGTGGCCCGGTCGCCGTCGCCGGTCGGGGTGGACAACGACACCGCGTTGTAGGCGCGGGCGCCCTCCAGGCCCTCCAGGACCTCTTCCTCGGTGAGCTTGAGGTGGGCGGCGATGTCGGCGACCGTGGGGGAGCGGCCCAGCGTCTGGAGCAGGGAGCTGTTGGCGTCGGAGATCGCCAGGCGCAGCTCCTGGAGGCGACGCGGGACGCGGATGTCCCAGGTGCGGTCGCGGAAGTGCCGCTTGAGCTCGCCGATGATGGTCGGGATGGCGTAGCCGGCGAAGTCGACGCCGCGCGACGGGTCGAACTTGTCGATGGCCTTGATCAGGCCGACGGCGGCGGTCTGCGCGAGGTCGTCGGTCGGCTCGCCCCGCCCGCTGTAGCGGTGGGCGAGGTGGTTGGCCAGGGGCAGCCAGGCCTCGATCGCCCGGTCCCGCATCGCGGCGCGCGACGGGTGGTTGGCGGGCAGTGCCGCCATCGCGTTGAGCAGATCGGCGGCGCTGTCGGTGAGCGCACGCGGGTCGAGCTTGGCCGTGGTCTCCGGCGCTGTGGTCGTCTGCTCGCTGGTCGTTGGCGCGGTCATGGGTGGTCCTCCCTGCACCTCGTCCGCGGATAAAAGACGTGACGCTTTGGTTTAGCTTCAGATGGGCCGTTCGGGACTCACCTTAGCCTGATCGGCTCCCAGAAATCTAGCCGAAAGTACGATGTACTTAAGGTGTGTTCGAGGACGAAACCCCCAAAAAGGGCAGCGACGTACGAATCTGTGATCGTGATTACCGGTTCCCGGTCGGTTATGGGTCCGAACTGTCGGCTTTCCGTCGTTGTCCCGCGCGCGGGACGGCCCGTAGCGTCGCGGGGAACCTTCCCCCGCCCGGAGGCGCCGTGCTCGACCCCGCCGACCCGCACCTCGTCGTGCACAGCCGCATGGTCTACCTCTGCTGGCTGCCGGCGGCCCCGGACGCGGTCGTCGCCCTACTGCCGGCCGGCCTGCGCGCCGGGGCGGACCCCCACGTCTTCATGAACCAGTACGTGGTCGACGACGAGACCCAGACCTCCGGCCTCGGCGCGTACTCGCTGACCTACCTCGGCATCTGCGTCGCCGGCCTGGGCGCCCCGGGCGGCTGGTGGACGCACTACCTCTGCTCCAGCCCCCGGATGCGCGGCTACGCCGCCGCGCGCGGCGCACCCGTCGGGGCCGGGCACACCTGGCTGGAGCGGCGCGGCGACACGCTGGTGGCGCAGACCGAGGTCGACGGCGTCCCGCTGATCCGCACCCGCGTCCACGTCGGCCACACCGGTCACCTCATCCGCAGCGGCCACCACCGCTACGTGACCGCCCGCGACGGCGAGCTGACCGGCGGCGTCCACCCGTACGTGGCCGAACCGGTGACGCCGTTCGAGGTGGAGTCCGTCGACTTCCTCGACCCCGACCACCCCGTCCACGCGTTGCGCCCGGCGAACCCGCTGACCATCACGGAGGGCTTCTACTCGCCGCGCGCCTCCTTCGCGTACCCGGGCGGGACGGGCGGGTACGCGCCTGCTCACCAGGTGCCGGAGCGGCGCGCCCGCAGCGGCCTGCCGTCCGGGTCGTAGACCAGCCGGTACGCCGGCAGCGCCCAGGCCCGGGTGTACCACGGCAGCCGCTCGGGGCGGTGCGGGCGCAGCCGGCCCGGCGGGCGCGGGCCCACCCGCCCCGCGTCGTGCCAGCGCTGCAGCGCGTCGGCCGCCGAGGTGATCGCCCGCACCGCCGAGGCCGGGTCGAGCAGGTCGGCGTCCTCGCCGCCGTCCGGGTCCCGGTCCAGGTGCTCGCGCCACAGCCGCAGCCGCAGGTCCCGGGCGAAGCGGCGGGCCCCGTCGCCCAGCCCGGCCGGGTCCAGCGGGGCGCGGTCGTCCCGGGTCTCGTCGAGCACCGCGCAGGACAGCTCGCTGTCGTGGGTCCAGGAGCGGCGGTTGAAGTTGTCGCTGCCGACGCTGGCCCACACGTCGTCGACCACGCACACCTTGGCGTGCACGTAGACCGGGTCGCCCGCATGGTTCTCCACGTCGAAGACGTGCACCCGGTCGGGCGCGGCCTTCCCGCACAACGCCAGCGCCTGCTCCCGCCCCACCAGGTTCGGCGGCAGCGCGAACCGGCCGTCGACGTCGGGGTGCCGGGGGACCACGGCCACCAGGTGCAGCTCCGGGTTGTCCCGCAGCGCCCGGGCGAACAGGTCGGCCACCTCGGTCGACCAGAGGTACTGGTCCTCCAGGTAGATCAGCCGGCGGGCCCGGCGTACCGCCTTGGTGTAGCCGCGCGCCACCGTCCGCTCGCCGTCGGGGGCGAAGGAGTAGCGCGGGCGCACCGCCGGATAGGTGCGCAGCACCTGGATCCGGTGCGGCCCGCACGGCGGCGGGTCGGCCGGCTGGTCGGGCAGCGGGTCCGGGCGCAGGTCCGACCCGCGCAGCCGGTCCCGCAGGTAGGCCAGGGGGTTCTCCGAGTCCAGCGGCATCGGGTCGGTCCACCGCTCGCGGAACGTGGTGTCCAGCGCGCCGACCACCGGCCCGCGCAGCGCGAGCTGCACGTCGTGCCAGGGCGGGTGGTCGCCGTACCGGGGCGACATGAGCACGGCCTGCCGGTCGCCGCGGTGCTCGGCGTCGTCGCGGCGGCTGTGGCACAGGTCGATCCCACCGGCGAAGGCGACGTCGCGTTCCGGGTCCCCGGGATGGCGCAGCACGACGAGCTTCTGGTGGTGCGAGCCGCCCCGGCGGACCCGCTGGTCGAGCAGCACCTCGCCGCCGGCCGCGCAGATCGTCTCGCTGAGGCTGCGGTTCTCCGCCTCGCTGAACGACAGGGCGTCGAGGTGCGAGCGCCACAGCAGGCCCTTGACCACCACCCCGCGCTGGGCGGCCCGGCTGAACAACTGGGCGACGGTCGGGCCGTCCGGGCGCATCAGCTCGTCGGGGTCGCCGCGCCAGTCGGTGAAGAACAGATGGTCGCCGGCCCGCAGCGCCTCCACCTCGCTGACCAGCCGGTCAAAGTAGGCCGAGCCGTGAATCAGCGGCTCGGCGAGGTTTCCGGTCGTCCAGACGGGTATCCGTGAGACCGGGTTGGCGCGTTCGGCCGCGGTGAGGAACCAGTCCCGCATCGGCACGCTCCAGCTCCCGAGGTCGACAACGTCCTCACCGTAGGACCCCCGCGCCGGGTCCGCACGCCGACCGGCACCCCCGGTGACCTGGCCGACGATCCGCGCGGAGCCACATCCGAGAAAGCGAAGCGCACACCGAGGAGGCCGCACGATGCCCGCCGAGCCGACCGATGTCATGACCGAGCAGCACGAACAGCCGGTGGAGGGCGAGCGGGGGGCGCTCGTCGCCGTGTTGGTGATGGTGCTGCTGGGGGTGGCGGGGATCTTCGCGGTCTCCTGACCGGCAGCCAATTTCGGGTACGCCGAAGGGCGTCACCGGGGACGAACCCCGGTGACGCCCGGCACGGCCCGCGTCAGGGGCGCTCGCCCTGCCCGCCGGTGTGCGGCAGCCGCTCCGCCGGGACCACCCCGAGCCGCCCGGCCTGGAAGTCCTCGAACGCCTGGATCAGCTCGTCCCGGGTGTTCATCACGAACGGCCCGTAATGGGCCACGGGCTCCCGGATGGGCTGCCCGCCCATGATGTAGAGCTCCAGGGCGGGAGCGTTCGAGTCCTGCGTCGCGTCGGCGGTCACCCGCAGCGCGTCGCCCGGACCGTGGACGGCGAGCTGCCCGGTGTGGAACGGCCGGCGCTCGGTGCCGACCGTGCCGCGCCCGGCGAGCACGTAGACCAGGGCGTTGAAGTCGGCCCGCCAGGGCAGGCTCAGCTCGGCCCCGGGCTGCACCGTCACATGGGCGATGGTGATCGGGGTGTGCGTCGAGCCCGGCCCCTGGTGCCCGGCGACCTCACCGGCGATGACCCGGATCAGCGCCCCGCCGTCCGGCGTGGTGAGCAGCGCCGACTCCTTGCCGCGGATGTCCTGGTAGCGCGGCGGCTTCATCTTCGCCACCCTCGGCAGGTTGACCCAGAGCTGGAGGCCGTGGAACAGGCCGCCGCTGACCACCAGGTGCTCCGGCGGGGCCTCGATGTGCAGCAGGCCGCTGCCGGCCGTCATCCACTGGGTGTCGCCGTCGGTGATCGTGCCGCCGCCGCCGAGCGTGTCCTGGTGGTCCATGATCCCGTCGATCATGTAGGTCACCGTCTCGAAGCCCCGGTGCGGGTGCCACGGGGTGCCCTTCGGCTCGCCCGGGGCATAGTCGACCTCGCCCATCTGGTCGAGGTGGATGAACGGGTCCAGCTCGTGCATCGGCACCCCGGCGAAGGCCCGGCGGACGGGGAAGCCCTCGCCCTCGTAGCCGCTGGGGGCGGTGGTCAGCTTGCGGACCGGGCGGTAGCGGGTGGACTCGTCGAGCCGGGGCAGGCGGGGCAGGACAAGAACGTCGTCGACCGTGATGGCGGGCATCTCGAACTCCTTTACTCGCTGAGGGTGGACGAGGCGTCGCGGTCGGCGCGCAGCCGCCGGCCGAGGCGTTCGAAGACCCGGGTCAGGCAGGCGACCTCGGCGTCGTCGAGGTCGTCCATCAGGTGGGCGCGCACGGAGCGCAGGTGGTGCGGCGCGGCCTCGCGCAGCGCCAGCAGCCCGGCGGCGGTGAGCACCGCCTCGCTGCCGCGCCCGTCCTCGGCGCACGACTGCCGGGCCACCAGGCCGCGCTTCTGCATGGTGGTGATCTGGTACGTCAGCCGGCTGGGCGAGAAGACCAGTCGACCGGCCAGCTCGCCCATGCGCAGCCGCTGCCCCGGCGCCTCGGAGAGCAGCACCAGCACGTGGTAGTCGGCGAAGCTCAGCTCGCTGTCGGCCCGCAGGTCGTCCTCGATCTGGGTGAACAGCCGCTGGCTCGACTCGATGTAGGCCCGCCAGCAGGCCATCCGCTCGCTGTCCAGGCTCTCCGTCATGCCGCAACAGTAGCACTCTTTCAAATTTTGACAAGTGCTCTGAGTTGGGGGTGAGCTGCGCTACTTTCCGTGCCTGTAGGACCTCGCTTCGGATTTGAAGGAGAAACGTCCGGCGGCCCCGGGCGGGGGCTGACAGACTGCTGGACCATGGACGACGTACGCTTGGCCGCCCCCGGGGTGCTGCTGCGCCCCTGGCGCGCGGCCGACGCCCCCGCGGTGCTGGCCGCCCTGCGCGACCCGGCCGTGACGACCTGGAACCCGCAGGGCGACATGGACGAGGCGCGGGCGCGCGAGTGGGTGCGCCGCCGGGCCGACTGGTCCGCCGGGGACCACGCCTCCCTCGCCGTCGCCGACCCCGGCGACACCGCGCTGCTCGGCTCGGTGTCGCTGAGCGGCATCGGCGGCGGCCACGCCAACATCGGCTACTGGACCGCCCCCGCCGCCCGGGGGCGGGGCGTGGCCACCGCCGCCGTCCGGCGGCTCACCGGCTGGGGCTTCGCCATGCTCGGCCTGCACCGCGTCGAGCTGTTCCACGCGGTGGCCAACCCCGCCTCCTGCCGGGTCGCCGAACGGGCGGGCTACCCCCTCGAGGGCACCCTGCGCGAGTCGCACCGCTACGGCGACGGCCGCCGCCACGACGAGCACCTGCACGCCCGTCTGGCCACCGACCCCTGACCGACCCACCCGGGGGCCACCCCGCCGGGGGTGAGCTGGGCGGGTGGCCGGCTCATGTCGGGCAGGTGGGGGTGTCCCGGGGGTCCGGATGCCCCCATGTCGCCGACATGGAGTCGATCATCGCCGGGGCGGGCCAGGATCGGTCAGGGGCGGGCGCGGGCCCAGGTGAGGAAGCGGTCGGTCAGGTCGCCGGGCGGGGTGGCCGGGTGCAGGGCGGTCAGGTGCTCCCTCGCCTCCTCCCGCAGCACCGCGAGGTAGACCAGCAGCGAGGTGCGGTCGCCCCGGTATTCGGACAGCAGCGACAGTCGGGCCGCGCCGCAGGGCCACGGGGCGCCGCAGCGCCCGCACAGCCACACGGGGCGTACCGGCAGGTGGGGGCGCGGGCGCGGCATCAGCGGTACCGCAGCGCGACGGCGCGCGCCTCCTCGTCGGTGACCGGCAGGAACCACAGGAAACGTCGGACGATCTCCGGCGGGGTCGGCCCGTCGGGGTGCCCCCGCAGGTCGCGGATCGCCGGGCGGAGGAACAGGGTGAACGCCGCCAGCAGGACGGCGCGCAGGTTGTCGTCCAGGGGCAGGGCCCGCCAGGTCGGGCAGGGGAACGGCTCGCCATCGTGCGTGCACCGCCAGGCGGGCCGCCCCGCGCAGTGCAGCTCCAGGTCGACCGGCACGTCAGTGGGGCGCACCGCAGACGCCGCCTTCTCCGCGTCGAGCCGTTCTGGCTTTCCCGCGTCGAGCCGCTCTGGCTTTCCCGCGTCGAGCTGTTCTGGCGCGACCGACCCCGGCTCGCGTCCTGTGTGGTGTGTCATGGCGTCTCCCGGTCCCGTCGATCCGCGCCCTTCGACACCCCAACTTGCCGTGTGTAAGCGGACACGAACAGCCCGTGCTGGCTATGGTGCCCAGACATCCCACACGACCACGGGGGAGACCATGAACGATGCGTTGCGCCTCGCTCTGCGCGACAGCGGGCACTCGATCGAGTCGCTCGCCGCCCGGCTGGGCGTCGACCGCAAGACCGTCGCCCGGTGGCTGAACGAGGACCGCATACCCCACGCCCGGCACCGGCTGGCGGCGGCCGAGGCGCTCGGCCAGCCCATTCGGGACATCTGGCCGGACACGTCGAGACGTCGTTACCCCATGGCGTGGTTCCGGCCGTGGCAGGAGCTGGAGCGGGAGGCGGTGTCGCTGCGATCGTACGAGTCGATGGTGGTGCCGGGCCTGCTCCAGACGGAGGCCTACGCCCGCGCGGTGCTCGGCGGCGCGGGCCTGATCGCCCCGGGCGACGTCGAGCAGCACCTCGCCAACCGGCTGGCCCGCCAGGAGATCCTGCGCCGCGACGACCCGCCCCGCCTCACGGCGGTCATCGACGAGGGGGCGCTGCGCCGCCCCGTCGGCGGGCCGGAGACGATGCGCGGGCAGCTGGAGGCCCTGGTGGCGGTCTGCGCGGCCCCGCACGTCCGCGTGCACGTCGTGCCGGCGACGGTCGGCGCGTACGCTGGGCTCAACGGTCCGTTCGTGCTCGCGGTGGGGCCGGAGCTGCGGACGGCGGGCTATGTGGACACCCAGCTCGACGGGCAGCTCGTCACCGACCCGGAGGACATCGCGGCCCTGCTGACCGTCTGGGAGAACGTGCGCGGCGAGGCGCTCTCCCACTGGCAATCGGCCGACCTACTCGGGGAGATGGCGAAAGCATGGACCTGACTGGCGCGCGGTGGCGCACGAGCACCCGCAGCAGCGGCAACGGCGGCAACTGCGTCGAGGTCGCCGACAACCTGCCCGGCGTGGTGCTGGTGCGGGACAGCAAGGACCGGGCCGGCGCGACGCTCACCTTCGCGCCCGCCGCGTGGCGCGGCTTCGTCGCGCGGGCGGGTTCGGTCGCGCGGGCGGGGTGCGCCGGCTGACCCGGCCTGCCCCGCTCCACCCGGCCTCGGCCTCGGCCTGCCCCGGGCCGGCGCGTCATGTCGCCGACATGGAGTCGATCACGGGCGGGGCGGCCTGCCAGCCGCCGGCCCCGCCCCGGACACCGGCCTGGCGGGCGGACGCCGGCCCGCCGGACGCCGGTCCGCCCCCGGACGCCGGGCGGCCCCGGGGGAGTCCCCGGGGCCGCCGGTGGGCGGTCAGGTCACCGCTCAGGTCACCGCTCAGCGGGCGGTCGCGCCCGTCGGCGTCATGTGCATCCGGCCCAGCAGCTGCCGGGCCTGGTCGGCCACGCCGGCGTCCACGGTGACCGCGTACTGGGCGGCGCGCAGCGAACTCGCCGAGGTGAAGTCGCGTTGGCCGCCGCTCATCGCGTGCGCCACCGCGCCGAACACGGCACCCCAGATCGCGCCGATCACCAGCCCGACCAGGATCACCGCGATCCAGCTTCCGGCGGTGAAGATGCCGAACAGCAGGCCGATGAACAGGCCGAACCAGGCGCCCGTGCCCGCGCCGATCAGGGCCGCGCGGCCCGTGGTCAGCCGGCCGAGCACCGTCTCGACGAGGGTCAGGTTCGTCCCCACGATGGCGGTGTGCTCCACCGGGAACCGGTTGTCGGCCAGATAGTCCACCACCCGCTGGGCGGACGGATAGTCCGGGTACGTGCCGATCGTCACCGTCGGCGGGCCCATCTGCGGGCCGTGGCCGTCGCCACCGGGCGCGGCGGGTCGGCCCGCCGGGCCGTACGGGAGGTTGTTCGCGCCCGGCATTCCGGGTTGCCAGGCCGCAGTCGAAGTCGTGGGTCTGGTCATCGTGTCCTCCTTCGTCGACCACCCGCCTTCCCCCGGCCGGCGAGCGGTAACGTCGCCGCCGGTGGCGAATGCTGCTCGGCCCGGCCGGGTAGGCACTGGCGTGGACAGCGGACGGATCAGCGAACACGGCTTCCTGGCCGACGGCCGCAGCGCGGCCCTGGTCGACCGGGCCGGCTCGGTCAACTGGTGGTGCCCGGCGCGCTTCGACGCCCCGTCGGTCTTCGGCCGGCTGCTCGACGACGACGCGGGGCACTGGTCGATCCGCCCCGAGGGCGGCTTCACCAGCGAACGCTCCTACCTGGACGGCACGCTGGTGCTGCGTACCGTCTTCACCACCGACGGCGGGTCGGTCGCGGTGACCGACGCGCTCGCGCTGGAGCCCGGCGCGCGCGGCCACGACATCGGCCGGCGTTCGCCGCGTGTCCTCGCCCGGCTGGTGGAGGGCGTTTCCGGCGCGGTGCCGGTGCGGCTGACCTACCGGCCCCGCTTCGAGTACGGCCGGGTCGCCGCGTACCTGGTCGCGCACCCCGGGGGGCTCGATGCCACCGCCGGGGCGGCGAAGCTGCGGCTGCGCGGCGACGTGCCGCTGACCTGCGGCGAGAGCGAGGCCACCGCCACGTTCACCGTCCGGGCCGGCGAGTCCTACGGCTTCACCCTGGGGTACGCCCCGACGTACGACGGCGGGGACCCGGTGACGCCGGACGCGGCGGCGACGGTGGCCGAGGCGGCGGCCAGCTGGCGCTCGTGGGCGGGGCTGCACCCGTACCAGGGCCGCTATCCGGAGCCGGTGCGGCGCAGCGCGCTGGTCGTGCAGGGCATGACGTACCAGCCCAGCGGCGCGATCGTCGCGGCGGCGACCACCTCGCTGCCGGAGGAGCTGGGCGGCGACCGCAACTACGACTACCGCTTCGTCTGGGTGCGGGACTTCAGCCTGACCCTGCGGGCGCTGTGGCGGGCGGCCTGCCCCGACGAGGCGAACCGGCAGTTCGCCTGGGTGGCGCGGGCGATGGGCCGCATCGGCAACCAGCCGGTGCCCATCATGTACGGCGTCGAGGGGGAGCGGGACCTCACCGAGCATCGTCTCGACCACCTCGCCGGGTATGCCGACAGCCGGCCCGTCTTCGTCGGCAACGACGCGTGGCGGCAGCGGCAGACCGACGTGCTCGGGGAGGTCCTCGACGCGGCGTGGCTGATGCGCCACTATCTCGACCCGATGGACCCGGAGGTGCACCAGCTCCTGCGCGCCCTGGCGGATCAGGCGGTCGCCGACTGGCACCTCCCCGACGCCGGGATGTGGGAGGCCCGCGACGCCGAGCGGCACTACGTGTCGTCGAAGGTGCAGTGCTGGACCGCCCTGGACCGGGCGGTGCGTTTCGGGCCCCGCCTCGGCGACGACGCCGACGTGGCCCGCTGGGCGGACGCCCGCGACGCCGTCCGCGCGGCGGTGCTGCGGCGGGGCTGGAACGCGCGCGTCGGCGCGTACACCGGGGCTTTCGACTCTCCCGACCTGGACGCCTCGGTGCTCCTCATGCCGCTGGTGGGTTTCCTGCCCGCCGACGACCCCCGGATGCGCGCCACCATCGACGTCGTTGAGGCGCGGCTGTCCCACGACGGCCTGCTGCGGCGGTGGGACGGCGACCCGGCGGGCTTCGTCATCTGCTCGTTCTGGCTGGTCGGCTGCCTGGCCCTGGCCGGCGAGGTGGACCGGGCCGAGCGGCTGTTCGAGTCCCTCGCCGGGCGGGTCAACGACCTGGGCCTGTTCGCCGAGCAGATCGACCAGACCACCGGTGAGCAGCTCGGCAACTTCCCGCAGGCGTTCTCGCACATCGGGTTGATCAACGCCGCCGGGCACCTGACGGAGGCGACGGCGGCCCGGAGGCAAGCCGACGCCGACGCCGACGAGCGGCGACGTGCAACGGGTGCGGACCGCCCGCGCCAGACCGTGCCGACGGGCACGGCACGACCGGAGGGAGCACGCTGATGACCGGACGGCTCGACGGGAGGACGGCCCTGATCACCGGCTCGGACTCGGGGATCGGGCAGGCCAGTGCCATCGAGTTCGCCCGCGAGGGCGCCGACGTGGTGGTGCACTACCTGCACGACCGGCAGGGGGCCGAGCACACCCGGGACCGGGTGGAGCGGGCTGGCCAGCGGGCGGTGGTGATGCGCTGCGACATCACCGACGAGCAGGACGTCGAGGCGATGTTCGACGCGGCCATCGCCGAGTTCGGCAGCCTCGACGTGCTGATCAACGACGCCGGGGTCGATGCCTCCGGCATCCCGGTGGCGGACCTGGACACCGAGACGTGGGACCGGGCGATCCGGACCAACGTGTACGGGGCGTTCTTCTGCTCCCGGAGGTTCGTCCAGCACCGCCGCGACCAGGGCGGACACGGGAAGATCATCAACATCACGTCGATCCACCAGGAGGTGGCCCGCGCCGGCGGCTCGGACTACGACACCAGCAAGGGGGCGCTGCTGGAGTTCGCCAAGAGCCTCGCGCTGGAGGTCGCCCCGATGCACCTCAACGTCAACAACATCGGGCCCGGGATGGTGCTCACCCCGTTCAACCAGAAGGCCATCGACGACCCGGCCTACCTGGAGGAGCAGGTGCAGTCGATCCCGTGGAAGCGGGCCGCCGAGCCCGAGGAGATCGGCCGGCTGGCCGTCTTCCTGGCCAGCGACGACGCCGACTACGTGACCGGGGCGACGTACTTCATGGACGGCGGGCTCATGCAGAACCAGGGCCAGGGCGCCTGAGTGGCGTGGCCCCCGCCCGACGGGTCCGGGCCCCGGCCCCCGCGCTTCTCGCGCGGCGGCCGGGGCCCGGTGGTGGTGAGAAGGGGACCCTGCTATACCGGAGGCGTTAACAGGGGGCCCTTCCTTGTTGCTCAGTTGCAGCGGGAGCCGTTGAGGGTGAAGCCGCTGGGGGCGGGCAGCGAGGACCCGGAGAAGGTGCCCTGGAACCCGACGCTCACCGTGCCGTTGGCCGGCAGGTTGCCGTTCCAGGCCACGTTGCGGACGAGGAGCGTGTCGCCGCTCTGGCTCCACTCGCCGTTCCAGCCGCTGGACAGCCGCACCCCGGCGCTGGCTGGGAAGCCGAAGCTGAGCGACCAGGCGTTGAGCGCGCCTCCGCCGTTGGTGATCCGCAGCTCGGCGGTGAACCCGCCGGTCCACGCGTTCGGGGTGAAGGTGACCGTGCACCCGCCGGCCGGGGGGTTCGTCGTCGGCGGCGCGGTGGTCGGGGGCGCGGTGGTCGGCGGGGCGGTCGTGGGCGGGGCGGTGGTCGGCGGGGCGGTCGTCGGGAGCGGGCCGGCGGCGATCGCCAGGTCGTAGGCCCGCTGCGGGACGAACTGGCCGGCGGCGGCGATGCAGCCGTCCGCCTCGCCGGGCAGCTTCACCCACAGGAACGCGTCGATCGACGAGTCGCCGGTGGCGGTGGTGCTCGGCGTGCCGATCGCCCGCCCCGGCGGGTCGCACCACTCGGAGCCGAGCGGGCCGTTGCCGTTGCGGCTGGTGTCGATCACGGCCTTCAGCCGGGACACGCCGGTGGCGGCGATGACCTGCTTGGCGTACGACACGGACTCGGCGGTGGTGCGGTAGTTCGACACGTTCAGCGAGATGCCGTCGGCGCTGTTGGCGATGTCGGCCCCGTTGAGCCGGGACGCGATCTCGGCGGGGGCCAGCCACGCCGAGTTGCCCGCGTCGAAGTAGACCTTCGCCTGGGACGAGCCCGACTTGAGCTTCTTGCCGGCGTACGCCATCGACGCCCGCGTCTCGGCCTGCTGGCTGGAGTTCTGGCAGTTCGTCATGATCGGCAGGACGTCCGGCTCCAGCACGATCGTGGCGGGCCGCCCGGCCAGGCCGGCGGCGACCTGGTCCACCCACTGCCGGTAGGCGGAGTGGCTGGGCGCGCCGCCGGTGCTGGCCCCGCTGCAGTCGCGGTTGGGGATGTTGTAGACCACCATGATCGGGATCTTCCCGGCCGCGGCGGCGGCACCGACGTACTGGTCCACCTCGGAGCGTACGGTCGAGGTGTTGGTGGTGGTGAACCAGCGGCCCTGCGGCACGCTCGCGATCCGGTCCCGGATCACCGCGGCCCGGGAGTCGCCGGGGTTGGCGGCGACCCAGCGGGCGGCGCTGGCCTGCGGGTCGACGTAGAACGCGGAGTCGGCGGCGGCGGCGGGGGTGGCCCCGAGCAGGCCGACCGCGACGGTGGCGGCGGTGAGTGCGGTCGCGCTGGCGGCCACGGCCGCGAGCGCCGGTCTGCTTCGCATGGGCGTCGTCCTCCACGGATCGATGTTTATGCGTGGAAGCGCTCCCACGCTTTCTCGACAAGGTACGCGTCCATTGCCAGCATGTGAAGACCCTGTGACGTTGTTCGATCGGTTTCCGGGTCAGGCCTTCGGGCGGGCGCGCAGGTGGGCCCGCTCGCCCTGGCTGCCGAACAGGCTGAGGAACTCCACCGGCCCGGCGTCGGCGGCCCCGAACCAGTGCGGGACGCGGGTGTCGAACTCGGCCGCCTCGCCGGGGGAGAGGACCAGGTCCCGCTCGCCCAGCACCATCCGCAGCCGGCCGTTGAGCACGTACAGCCACTCGTAGCCCTCGTGGGTCTGCGGATCCGGCTCCCGGCGACCGCCGCCCGCCGGGATCACCAGCTTGTACGCCTGGATGCCGCCCGCCCGGCGGGTCAGCGGCAACATGATCATGCCGTGCCGGGTGACGGGGCGCAGGTGGATGCGCGGGTCCCCGGTCGGCGGGGCCCCCACCAGGTCGTCGAGCGTCACCCCGTGCGCCCGCGCCAGAGGAAGCAACTGCTCCAGGGTCGGCCGGCGGGCACCGGACTCCAGCCGGGACAGGGTGCTCACCGAGATGCCGGTCGCCGCCGACAGCTCGGCCAGCGTCGTCTCGCGCTGCCGGCGCAGCGCCCGCAGCCGGGGCCCGACCCCGGCGAGCGCCCGATCCAGGTCGTCGGTCACCCCACGAGCTTGCCAGACCGTCGAGCCGCCCCACCCCCTACGATCAACGGATGGGAGTGGACCGGGCGCGCGTCGTGGTGGTCGGGGCGGGCATCGCCGGGGTGGCCTGCGCCGCCGAGCTGCACCGGGCGGGGATCCCCGTCCAGGTCCGCGAGCGCGGCCGGGTGCCGGGCGGCCGGATGGCCAGCAAGCGGTTCGACGGGCGACCGGCGGACCTCGGCGCGGCGTACTTCACCGTGAGCGATCCCGGCTTCGCCGAGGTGGTCCGCGGCTGGGCGGCCGCCGGGCTGGCCCGGGAATGGACCGACACCTTCGTCGCCTACTCCGCCGCCGGCCGGCGGGAGGTCCCCGGGCCGATGCGCTGGGCCGCCCCGCGCGGGCTGCGTTCCCTGGTCGAGCACCTGGCCGCCGACCTGCCCGTCGTCGTCGACCGGCTGGTGCTCGGCGTCGAGCCGGGGCCGGCCGTCGACGGGGAACCCTGCGCCGCCGTGGCGCTGGCCCTGCCCGGCCCCCAGGCGGCCCTGCTGCTCGACCCGGCGCTGGAGGCGGCCACCGCCGCCGTGCAGGCGCAGCGGTGGTCGCCGACGCTCAGCGGGGTGCTGCGCTTCCCGGCCCGGTCCTGGCCCGACTTCCGGGGCGCGTTCGTCAACGACCACCCGCTGCTCAACCTCGTCTGCGACGACGGCGACCGGCGCGGCGACCGCGCCCCGGTGCTGGTCGCGCACACCACGCCCGAGTTCGCCGCCGGGCACCTCGCCCAGCCCACCGGGGCCGCACGGGCCATCGAGGAGGCCGTCCGCGACCTGCTCGGCCTGCCCGACCGCGCCGAGCACGTGCACGTGCACCGCTGGACGTACGCGAAGCCCGTCGACCGGGCCGGCGACGGCACGTACCACCTCGACGCCGACGGCATCGGCCTGGCCGGGGACGCCTTTGGCGAGCCCCGCATCCAGAGCGCCTGGCGCTCCGGCCACGACCTCGGCCGGGCCCTGACCGCCCGCCTGACCCCCTGACCCTGCCCCCCGGACCCCCCGGACCCCCACCCACCCCCGGCGATCTTGCAGTTGCGGCCCCTGGAGCGGGGCTTATGCCCGTTATTCCCGGGCCGTAAGTGCAAGATCGCGGGAGGTGGGGGAGCCGGTGCGTTCGCCTTCGTGGTCGAGGAGCTGCATGACCGGGGTGGCGGCCACCCCGTGCACCACCACCGACACGATCACCACCAGGCCGACCGTCGCCCACAGCAGCTCCGCCTGCGGGAAGTCGGCCTTCGTCGTCGCGTACGCCAGGTAGTAGAACGAGCCCACGCCCCGGATGCCGAACAGGGAGATCACCCAGTGCTCCGCCGGCCGGCCCGGCGCGCCGCGCAGCGACAACCAGGCGACCAGCGGCCGGACCACGAAGACCAGCGCCAGCCCGACCAACGCCGCCGGCCAGGTCAGCGGGGCGAGCAGCCCGCCGACCACCGCGCCGCCGAACAACAGCAGCAACAGGACCGTCAGCAGCCGCTCGACCTGCTCGGCGAAGTCGTGCAGCACCGAGTGGAACTCGTGGGTGCGCTCGGCCGCCCGGATCGCCCGCGCCGCCACGAACACGGCCAGGAAGCCGTAGCCGCCCACGACCTCCACCAGCCCGTACGCCAGGAACGTCGCGGCCAGCGCCAGGAACCCCTCGGCGTGGCGGGCCAGCCGCAACTGACTCGGGGCCCGGAAGAACAGCTTGCCGAGCAGCCAGCCGACCGCCAGGCCCCCGCCGACGCCGACGGCCAGCTTGTAGAGCACGTCAACGGTGAACCAGTCGACGAACCACTCGCGCGGGGCGAGCCCGGCGGTGGCGATGGCGATGGCCGCGTACACGAAGGGGAAGGCCAGGCCGTCGTTGAGGCCGGCCTCGCTGGTCAGCGCGAACCGCACCTCGTCCTCGGAGTCCTCCACGTCGGTCGGCTCGCCGACCTGCACGTCGGAGGCGAGCACCGGGTCGGTCGGGGCGAGCGCCGCGCCGAGCAGCAGCGCGGCGGCCGGCACCAGCCCCGCCCACCACCAGCCCAGCAGCGCCACCGCCGCGATGCACAGCGGCATCGCGATCGCCAGCAGCCGCCAGGTGGACGACCATCTGGCCCAGCTCAGCGGGCGGTCGATCTTCAGCCCGGCGCCCATCAGGGCCACGATCACGCCGATCTCGGTGAGGTGGGTGGCGATCTCGGAGTGCTCCAGCGGATCCGGGTCGGGCAGCCCGGTCGGCAGGATGAAGATCAGCATGCCCAGGCCGAGGAACGCGATCGGCATCGACAGGGGCCGGCGCTCCAGCACCCGGGGGAGGATCCCGGCGAGCAGGGCACCCAGCCCCACCACCGCGAACGCGACGTCTACCGGCTCCACGGCACCACCCTTCCGCCCCGTCCGCGAGATGCGGGCGAGTGGTGACGGACCTTGCCCCGTGGACGGCCGCCGTAAGCGTGCCCGCCGCAATCGATGCGTCGCGCCGCGCCAGGGCTGACCGCTGGGCACCCCCCGGGGGGCAGCCCCGCGCGGTGCCGCGCTCCCCGCTCGCGGCGGTCAGCGCGGTGCCGCGAGCGGGGAGTCCGCCAGGGCCTCCAGCAGGGCGGCCGGGTCGTCGTAGACGGCCACCGCGCCCGCCCCGGCCAGCTCGCCCCGGCTGGTCCCGCCGCAGGTCAGCCCCACGCACGGGATGTCCAGCTTGCCGGCGGCGGCGACGTCCCAGACCGAGTCGCCGACGAAGACCACCCGGGACGCGTCGAGGCCGGACTGCTCCAGCGCGGCCACCAGGATGTCCGGCGCGGGCTTGCTCTGCTCGGCGTCCGCCGCGCAGGTGACCGTCGTGATCGCGTCGTCGGCGTCCAGCGCCCGGCGCAGCGCCCCCACCTCGTGCGCGGCGGCCGAGGTGGCGAGCACCACCCGCAGCCCCCGGGCGGCGCAGGCGCGCACCAGGTCGGCGGCGCGGGGCAGCGGGACCAGCCGCTCCCAGTACTCGCCGTAGAGGCTGTCGTGGGCGTCGCGCAGCTTCCCGTCGGCGGCGCGGTCCCGTTCCGGGCCGAGCAGGTGGTCCAGGAGCTTGTCGGAGCCCATCCCGATGGCGCGGTGGATGGTCGCCATCGGCACCGGCTGGTCGGCCTGCCGCAGCGCCTCCCACCAGCTCACCGTGTGCAGATAGGTGGTGTCGACCAGGGTGCCGTCGACGTCGAAGAGGACGCCGCGCTGATTGTCGGTGGCCATGCGTGCCCTCCTACCCGGTCGGGGCCCGCCCTACCCGGCCGGGACGTCCCGTTGCCCGGCCGGGATGAGGATCTCGAACCAGACCGTCGAGCCACGGACCGTCGGGTCGGTGCCCCAGGCGTCGCTGAGCTGCTCGATCAGGCCGAGCCCCCGGCCCCGGCTGCTCAACGTGTCGGTGCGGGCCCGGGTCACGGTGCCCCGGGTGCCCGAGTCGGCCACCGACACCAACAGCCGCTCCGGGCTGAGGTCGATCTCGACGCGGGCGGCGGTGCCGGCGTGCAGCAGCGCGTTGGTCGTCAGCTCGCTGGTGCACAGCACCGCGGCGCCGACCACCGCCTCGGGCACCTGCCAGTCGGTGAGCTGGGCGGTCATCCAGTGCCGCACCCGGCTCGGCGCGGTCGGCTCCGCCGGCACCTCCATGCTCGCCGAACGGCTGGGGATCAGCGCGTGCTCCACGGCCAGCACCGCCACGTCGTCCTCCGTGGCCCCGGCGACGGCCGCCGTCGCCACCGCGCACAGCGCCCGGGGATCGCCGCTGGCCGCCCCCGCCACGGCGGCGGCCAGGCTGTCCAGCCCCGCGACGAGGCTCTGCCGCCGCCGCTCGACCACGCCGTCGCTGAACAGCAGCAGGGTGTCGCCGGGGGCGAAGCGGACCGTGGTGGTGCGCGGGGCGCAGCCCAGCCCGAGCGGGGCGCCGGGCGGCACGTCCAGGTATTCCGCCACGGGCTCCCCGCCGGGCCCGCCCCGGCGCACCAGCGGCGCGGGGTGCCCGGCGCTGGCCAGCGTGAGCCGCTCCCGCTGCGCGTCGACCACCCCGAACACCACCGTCACGAACAGCTCCTGGCTGCCCGTCTCGGCGCCGAGGCTGCCCACGAGGCGGTCCAGCCCGGCGAGCACGGCGTCGGGCCGGGGGTCGGTCAGGGCCAGCGCGCGCAGCGCCGCGCGGACCTGGCCCATCCGGGCCGCCGCCTGCACGTCGTGCCCCGCCACGTCGCCGAGGACGACGCCCAGCTCGCCGCTGGGCAGCAGGAACGCGTCGTAGAAGTCGCCACCGGCGGCGTTGCCGTCGACACCGGCGTCGTAGCGGGCGGCGATCCGCAGCCGGGGCAGGTCCGGCAGGTGCTCCGGCAGCATGCTGCGTTGCAGCAGCTGGGCGGTGCCGTGCTGGGTCTCGAACCGGCGGGCGCGCTCGGCGGCCTGGCCGATCAGCTCGGCCGAGGCAGCCAGCAGGGCCCGCTCGGCGGCCGACCAGGCGCGCGCCGCGTGGTATCCGACGGTGAGCCCGCCGCGCAGCGCCGACGTGCGCAACGGCTGGGCGGCCAGGGCCCGCACCTTCTGGTCGTGCCGGTCCACCGCGATGTCCCGCAGCGGCTGCCCGTCGGAGACGAACTGGGCGACCCCGCTGCGCGCGGCGACGATCAGCGGCCCGGTGGAGTCGGCCGACGAGCGCCGCCACAGCGGGGGCAGCCGCTCGTCGGCCTCGTCCAGCAGTTCGCCGCGGACCCGCCGCACCGTGCGCCACCCCGCCCCGTCGTCGACGCCGAAGGTGACCCGGTCGGTGTCGAACGCGGTGAGCAGGTAACGCAGGGAAACCCGGGCCACGTCGTCCAGGGTGAGCGTGCCGGCCAGCGCGGCGGCCACGTCGCTGAGGCTCTGCAACTGCTCGGTGACCTGGCTGGTCTCGGCGGTCACGGTCAACACCCCGACGATCCGCCCCGCGCTGTCGCGCACCGGGGAGTGGCCCCGGGTGAACACCGCCTGCCCCCGGGCGTCGGGGTGCTGCCGGTCGTACGGGAGCACCGCCTCCCGCTCCAGCGACGACTCGCCCTGCCGGTAGGCGCGCTCGAACGCGTCGCCGACACCCGGCTCGCCCCACACGTCGGCGAAGACCTCGCCGGCCGGCCGGCCCGCCGCGCCGGGGTGGCGGTCGCCGATGAGCGTCGCGTACGCGTCGTTGTAGAACAGCAGGAGGTCCTCGCCGAGGGCCAGCGCCATCGGCACCGGCGAGGCGAGGATCAGCTCGGCCGCGCCGCGTACCAACGGGTCCCAGTGCTGGGGCGGGCCGGCAGTCGTCGCGGCCCGGGAGCGGCCGGTGACGACGCCCGCGGCGTCGGAGGCGGACGCCTCCGCGGCGGGCGTTGCTGGCGTGGGGACTCGCCCGACCGTGCCTGGCATGTCCGCAGCCTAGCCGGAGCGCCCCGCCCACGGCCCGATCGCGGGGCCGACCCGCGTCGAGCGGCCGCCCGGGGCCGGAAGCCGGTGCCCGTCAGCGCAGGTCAGGGCCGCTCTGGGTGGCGATGTCGGGAAATTCGGTACGCGTCGCGCGGCGTGCGGCGCACCGAGGCGGGTATGCGCGCGCCGAAGTCCATGCGACAGGAGGGACACCATGCAGAAAACCCTCGCGGTCGGGCAGGTAGACATCGGTACGGCCCTGACCGATATGTGGAGGTCGGTGCTGCTCTTCGTCCCGAGGGCGATCGCGTTCATCGTGATCCTCGTGGTGGGGTGGCTCATCGCCAAAGCGGTCCTCAAGATTGTGGACGCGGCACTGGAACGGGTGGGGTTCGACCGTGCGGTCGAACGGGGTGGGATCCGGCGCGCGCTGGAACGCACCAAGTACGACGCCAGCGACATCCTGGCGAAACTGGCGTACTACGCCGTGCTGCTGTTCACCCTGCAGTTCGCCTTCGGGGTGTGGGGGCCGAACGCGATCAGCGACCTGATCCGGGGCGTGGTCTCGTGGCTACCCCGGGCGTTCATCGCCATCGTCATCGTGGTGGTGGCCGCCGCGATCGCCACCGCGGTGCGGGACCTGGTCACCGGCTTCCTGGGCGGCCTGTCCTACGGCCGGGTGCTGGCCGACGTGACGGCGATCTTCATCCTGGCGCTCGGTGTCATCGCCGCGCTCAACCAGGTGGGCATCGCCACCACGGTCACCACGCCGGTGCTGATCGCGGTGCTCGCCACGGTGGCCGGCATCCTGATCGTCGGCGTCGGCGGCGGCCTGGTGCGGCCGATGCAGAACCGCTGGGAGGGGTGGCTCGACCGGGCCGCCGAGGAATCCCGGGCGCTGCGGGAGCACCGCCAGGCGCAGGCCACCGGCCGGGGCGACGTCGAGCGGCGGATGGCCGACCGGGGTGCCGAGCGCGCCCGGGCCATGCCCGAGGGGTCGATGACCGGCGCCCGCGGGGGGCAGGGGACGTACCGCTCCGGCAACGTGCCGGGCGACGAGACCCAGCAGTTCGGCCGCCCGGGTAGCTGACCGGGGGTGGCACGAGACGGAGGGGGCCCGCACGGGTCCCCTCCGTTCTCGGCTGCGGCCCGCGTCCCGGGTGTGGTCAGAGCGTCGGCAGCGGGGCCGGTCGGGCGTCCAGGGAACGGGCCAGGGCGCAGACCGCGAGCAGGCGGGTGAGCAGCCAGTCGGCTTCGGCGAAGTCCGTTGAGCGGGTGGGCGGCTGCCAGCCGTGCTCGCGCGCCGCGTCGCGGACGCCCTCGGCGTAGCCGGCGAGCGCGGCGGGGGTCAGCGGCCGGCGGTCGCCGCCCAGGGCGTCCCGGACGGCGGCGGCGTGCTGGTCGACCTCGGCCAGCAGCCCTGGGCACGTGGCGGCGGCGGCGAGCCCGGCGGTGCCGATCGAGACCGTCAGCACGGCGAGGGCTGAGCTGGCGGAGTCCACGGCGGAGCGGCCCGGGGCCCGGTTCGACGGCACACGCATGAGGACCGAGGTTAACCGGCCGGTAACCACGCGCGCCTCCGCCGCTCGGCCGGTCCCGGGTCCTCCACCGGTCGGCCGGCACCCCGGCCGCCGGGATTGACCCGGCCGGCGCGGGGCAGAAGGGAGAACGGGTCGACACCGGCGCGACCGGCACCGTGGAGGGACGCAATGGGACAGCAGGACCAGCCCGACGAGCGGCACCGCCGCCCCGCCGGGGTCGGCGACGACACCGTCGAGGCGCTCGGCAAGCTCAGCGAGGCGCTGGAGACCGTCGAGCGGGCGCGCGGGCACCTCTACACGCTGCACCAGCTCGTCGGCCACGCGGACCTGATGCTCGACGACGCCGTCGAGAAGTTCCGCGCCGCCGGGCACGACGCGATCGCCGACCGGATCGCCACCGACCTGCTCGGGCGCAACGTGATCGCGGGCCGGTGGACCTTCCAGATCGTCGAGGACTTCGACGACGGCTACTACGCGTTGTTCCGGGACCTCGACCGGCAGGCCCGCGACGAGCTGGTCGCCGGCCGGCGGCACCTGTACGAGGCGGAGATGAAGGAGCGGCGGCGCACCCGGGGCCGCCCCGGCCACGAGGCGCGCCCGGCCGGCGAGTGACGCGGACACCGGGCCGGCGACGGACCCCGGGCCCGGCGGCGCTCGCCCGGCGGCGGCCCGGCGCGGCCCGGCGCGGGGCGCGGCAGCGGGCCGTCCGCCTGCGGCCTGCGCTCGTGTACGCCCGCCGAGCCGTCACCCTGCGTGTCTCCAAGGGTGGGGTCGCCGCGGCCCGGTGAACCCCTTTGCTCTGCACCCGGATACGCAACGGTTTACTCAGCGCAACCGCACGCGGCGGCCCTCGCCCGGCGGGGTTTCGGACATCCCCAGCTAGTCCCGGGTGTTGCGTGGGTGGGTGCAGAGCAAAGGGCGGGGCACTGGTGGCGCAGGCTGGATTGGGTGTGACCCAGCGTGAGGTGCCGACCGGTCCGCGGTGTTGCTGCCGCCGCCGTCACCTTCGGTGACCGACCTGGTGGTCCGGCGAGCGGGCCGGCGCGTCGCCGCCGCGCTAGTCGGAGGAGCGCGCGTTCGCCGGGCGACGCCGGGAGGCGTCGTCGGCGATGATCACTGTGGCGACCATCAGGGCGACGCAGAGGCTGAACAGCCACGAGTCGTCGGTGGCGAACTTGGCGGCGACCGGCGCCTGGACGGCGGCGAGGAGGAAGCCGAGCCAGGCGAGGCGACGCTGACGAACGGTGAGGAAGCCGGAGCCCTGTTGCATTCGGAAAGTCTTGCGCGACGCGCCGGGATCGCCGTCACCCGATCGGACGATTCTGGATGACCTGTCCGGGTTTCCGGCCGGACGTACCGCACTTTTTGGCGTTTCGGGGGAGGCGCGGGAAGTCGTTGGTTGCCCCCGCCGGGGTGAGGCAGGATGGTCGATCGTGTCCACCCCCGCCTCGCCCCGTCCCGCCCTGCTCCTGCTCGCCTACCTCGCCTTCGTCAGCCTCGGCCTGCCCGACGGACTGCTCGGCGTCGGCTGGCCGTCCATGCGGGCGGATTTCGAGGTGCCCACCGAGGCCGTCGGCTTGATGCTGACGGCCGGGACCACCGGATACCTCACCGCCAGCGTGCTGGCCGGCTTCTCCCTGGCCCGGCTCGGCGTCGGCCGGCTGCTCGCCGGCAGCACCCTGCTGGCCAGCCTCGCGCTCACCGGGTACGCGTCCAGCCCGGGGCTCGCCGTCACGACCGGCTGCGCGCTGCTGCTCGGGCTCGGCTCGGGGGCGATCGACTCCGGGCTCAACGCGTACGCGGCCAATGCGTTCGGCCCCCGCCACATGAACTGGATGCACGCCTTCTTCGGCCTCGGCGTCGCCATCGGCCCACTGATCATGACCGCGGTGCTCAGCGCCGGCCTCTCCTGGCGCTGGGGCTACGGCATCGTCGCCGCCGCCCAGCTCGCCCTCGGCACCGCCTTCGCCCTCACCGTGCGGGCCTGGGCCGACCGGTCCGCCCCGGCCCCGTCCGCCGCCGGCCCGGCCCCGCTGCCCACCACCGACCCCGTCCGGGTACGCGACACGCTGCGCCTGCCGGCCGTCTGGCTGGGCTCCCTCGCGTTCGCCGTGTACGTCGCCATCGAGATCGCCGCCGGCCTGTGGGCGTTCCTGCTGCTCACCGAGGGGCGGGGGCTGGCCGCCGGGGTGGCCGGCGTCTGCGTCTCCGGGTATTGGGGGAGCCTGTTCCTGGGGCGGGTGGTGCAGGGCTTCGTCGCCGAGCGCCTCGGCACCGGGCGGGTGCTGCGCGCCAGCCTGCTCGGCATGGTCGCCGGCGCGGTGCTGATCGCCCTGCCCGCGCCGGCCTGGGTGGCCGTGGCCGGCCTGCTGGTGCTGGGCTTCGCCGCCGCGCCCGTGTTCCCGCTGCTCACCCTGGGCACCGCCGAGCGGGTCGGCGCCGCGCACGCCGACCGGACCATCGGCGTGCAGATCGCGGCGGCCGGGCTGGGCGGGGCGCTGGTGCCCAGCGGCATCGGCGCGCTGGTCGCGTACACCTCGGTCGAAGCCCTCGGGCCGGCGCTGGTGGTCCTCGCCGCGGCCCTGACCACCCTGCACGCCGTCGCGTCCCGCCGGCCCTGACCGCCACCGGCGGGGCGGCGGGCGGCCGTCACATCGTGTCGGGGCCGGTCCGTCCCGTGGTCGACGGCCGGTACGCCCGCTCCGCGTCGGTGCGCTCCCGCTCCCGGCCGGCCGGCGACGCGCCCCGGTCCACCGCCTCCGGGCCGTGCCCGAACGCGGCCTCCTCCCCGGCGTCGTTGCCGGTCACGTCGTCGGCCTGCCCGTCGAGGGTCGACCGGGCCAGCGCCCGGTCCAGCTCCTCCAACGGGAGCCGCTGCTCGTCGCGCCACACGTGGCTGTCGTTGTCCGTCATGCCCTTCGCGGTACCCGGGGCCGGTGATCGCAAACGGCCCCGGGCGCGACGATGGCCGCCGGATGCCGGCGGCCAAGGTCAGCTCGTGCGGGGGAAAGGTCAGGGCTGGGGACGGTCGACGCTGCCGCGCCAGGCGCCGGTCTCCTGGCCGCGCCGCTCGATGAACTGCTTGAACCGTTCCAGGTCGCCCTTGGCCCGGCGGTCGACGACGCCGAGCTTGTCGCCGGCCTGCTCCACCACGCCGTGCGGCTCGAACTCCAACTGGAGGGTCACCCGCGTGTTGGCCTCGTCGAGGCGGTGGAAGGTCACCACCCCGGCCTGCTGGGTGCCGCCGGTGGAACGCCAGGCCACCCGCTCGTCGGGCAGCTGCTCGGTGATCTCGGCGTCGAACTCGCGCTTGACCCCGGCGATCTCCACCGTCCAGTGGGTCTTCGTGTCGTTGAGCTGCCGGACCTCCTGCACCCCCTCCATGAAGTGCGGGAACTCCTCGAACTGCGTCCACTGGTCGTACGCGGTCCGGATCGGGACGGACACGTCCACGTGCTCGGTGACGCCACTCATCAGCAATCCTCCTCAGTGCGCGGGCGCGGGGCGGGCCGGGGGACGGTCCCCCTCACCAACGCGTCGTCTCGTTCCTGTGGCCGAGGGCGGCCCACACCTCGGAAACCGTCTGGTAGCGGGTGCCCGGCGGCAGCCCCTCCAGGGCGGCGACCAGGTCCTCCGGCGCGTCGTTGTCGCGCGCGTTGGCGACGAGCGCCTCCCGGTCGCCGGGCAGGGCGGTCATCGTGATGAACCGTCCGAGCCGGCTGCGCTGCTCCACGTCGGTGGAGCTCATCCCCTGCGGGGAACCGGTGCGCAGCTCGCCAGCCGGGGCCGTGGTGGCCTCCGGCTGGTCCTCGCCGGCCGGCTCGGGCTGGCGGAACTCGTCCACCCGCGAGCCGCCGGCGCCGGGGCCCTGGACCAGGCCGCTGACCTCCTGGCTCATCTGCTCGTCGACCCTCGGGCTGTGCTTGCTGCTGCCACGTTCCATGCCTTCTGCGCTACCCGGGGCGGAGGCCGGTAAACCGACACGGCCGCCCGGCCGACGTGACCCGGCACCGGTCGGCGGGGCGCTGGCCGTCACGGACCGGCAGGGCTGCGCGGCGGCAGCACCGGCTCCTCCGGGTCCGGCTCGCCGGCCTGCAACGCCCGGCCCCGCTGCAGCTCGGCGTTGATCTGCACGCCCAGCATCAGCGCCGAGTTGGACAGGTAGAGCCAGACCAGGAACGCGATCACCGCGCCGAGGCTGCCGTACGTCACGTCGTACGAGCCGAAGTTCGCCACGTACAGGCCGAAACCGAACGAGGCCAGCGCCCAGGAGACCAGGGCGACCGCGCCGCCCGGGGTGAGCCAGCGGAACCGGGGCTGGCGCACGTTCGGGGCGATCCAGAACAGCAGCGACAGCAGCACCATCATCACCATGGCCAGCACCGGCCACTTCGCCACGCCCCACACCGTGCGGGCCAGCCCGCCCGCGCCCAGCAGGTCGCCCACCGCGTCGGCGACCGGGCCGCTGACGATGAGCCCGGTGGCCACCACGGCCAGCAGCAGCATGGTCACGGCGGCCAGCCCGATCTGCAACGGGCGCAGCTTCCACACCGGCCGCCCCTCCTGCACCCCGTAGATGGCGTTGGACGCCCGGGTGAACGCGCCGATGAACCCCGACGCCGACCACAGCGCGCCGAGCAGACCGAAGCTGAGCAGCGTCTTCGCGCCGCCGCTCTGGTCGACCACGCCCCGCACCACGCTGACGAACCCCTCGTTGCCGACCACCGACCCGGCCCCGACGTCCCGGGCCAGGTCGATCACCGTGTCGACCGTCCGCTCGCCGTCGGAGACCAGCCCGACCAGGGCGACCACCACGATCGTCGACGGGAACAGGGCGAGCACCCCGTAGTAGGTGAGCGCGGCGGCCCAGTCCGCGCAGTTGTCCTTGACGAAGTTCCGGCCGCTGCGCACCAGCACCCCCCGCCAGGTGGGCCAGCTGAGCTGGCGTACCCGGCGGGGCCGCCGTGCCCGCCCGTCGTCGAGGACCGCCGTGTCCGGTTCCGTCGTCGCTGCCATGACCGCCCCCTGCGTCCCGGGCGGCGGGGTGACCGGCACCCGGCGCTCGCCTGGCCCCGCCCGTACCCAGCGCCGGAAATCGACAAACCCGACACGGGGCGGGGCGCTCCGCCGCGCGGGCCGGCGGTTTGCCCAGGCGGCCGGGGGGAACGGTCAATCGGGAAGCAGTCGACGCGGAGGAGGACGACATGCCCGGGCGCGAGGTACTGCCCAGCACGCTGCGGCGCTCCCCGGAGAAGGCGCAGCGCACCTGGGAGAAGACGCACGACTCGGCGGTGGAGACGTACGGCGAGGGGGAGCGGGCGCACCGCACCGCCTTCGCCGCCGTCAAGCACGAGTTCGAGAAGGTCGGCGACCACTGGGAGCCGAAGGGCCGCAAGGGGCCCAGCGACCAGCAGGCCGCCGGCGGCGGGCCGGCGCGCCGCGCCCCCACGGCGGGCGGCGTCGACGCCAACGCCACCAAGGACCACCTGATGGCGGTGGCCCGCAAGCTGGACGTGCCCGGCCGGTCCCGGATGACGAAGCCGGAACTGGTCAAGGCCATCGAGAAGGCGAACAACAACGCCACCCGCAAGGCGCGCGGGGGCCGCTGACCGGCCACGACAACGCGGGGCCCGGGGCCGCACGGTCCCGGGCCCCACGCCGTACGCTCACCAGTGGCCGCCGCCCGGCGCCTCGATGTGCACGGCCTTCGTGGCGGTGAACTCGTCCAGCAGCTCCGGGCCGTAGCCGAAGCCCTGGCCGCTGCCCCGGCGCGGCTGCGCCGCCCCGCCCGGCGCGCCGCCGAACACGGCGTTGACCTTCACGGTGCCGACCGGCAGCTCCCGCCAGGCCCGCTGGGCGTGACTCATCGAGCCGGTGAGCACCGTCGCCGCCAGCCCGTACGGCGAGTCGGCCGCGCACCGCAGCGCCTCGCTGAACGAGTCGACCACCACCACCGGGGCGACCGGGCCGAACGTCTCTTCGCGCACCAGCGTCATCTCGTGCCGGCAGTCGACGACCACCGTCGCCGGGTAGAACGCCCCCGGCCCGTCCGGCAGCACCCCGCCGGCGCGCAGCCGCGCCCCGCCGGCCACCGCCGCCGTCACCTGCCCGTGCACGTGGTCGCGGTGCCGCCGGTCGACCAGCGGCCCCAGCTCCGTGGCCGGGTCCCGCCCCGGCCCGACCCGCAGCGCCCCGGCCCGCCGCACCAGCGCGTCGACGAAGTCCTCCGCCACGTCCCGGTGCACGTAGATCCGCTCCACCGCCACGCAGATCTGCCCCGCGTTGGCGAACGCTCCCAGCGCCGCCTGCTCCGCCGCCCAGACCGGGTCGACCCCGGCGTCGACGACGAGCGGGTCGCTGCCACCGTTCTCCAGCAGCACCTTCGCCCCGGTGCGGGCCGCCGCCGCGGCGATCCGGCGGCCGGTGGCCGTCGAGCCCACGTGCGCCACCACGTCCACGTCGCCGCCGGCCAGGGCCGCGCCGACCTCCGCGCCGCCGGTGAGCAGCGACAACACCCCCGGCGGCAGGATCTCGTCCAGCGCGCGGGCCAGCAGCCACCCCGTCGCCGGGGTGCGCTCGCTCGGCTTGTACAGCACCGCGTTGCCGGTCACCAGGGCCGCGCCGAGCAGCCCGCAGGAGACCGCCACCGGGTCGTTCCACGGCGTGATCGCCGCGACCACGCCGCGCGGCTGCGGCGCCATGAAGTCGATCGACTCCGCGCCACCGAGCAGCGTGCGCCCGCCCCGCACCGGGGCCAGCTCGGCGTACTGTCGCAGGGTGCCGACGCCCGCCTCGACGCCGCCCCGGGCGTCCGCGACGGGCTTGCCCATCTCCGCCGTCACCGCCGCCGCCAGCTCCTGCGCCGCGGCCTGCACCGCGTCGGCGGCCCGGTGCAGCGCGGCGGCCCGCTCCGCCGGGTCCGTCGCCGCCCACCCGGGCGCGACGCCCCGCGCGGCCTCCACCGCCTTGCCGACCTCGTCCGCCGTCGCCACCGGCACCGTGCTGACCGGGCGGCCGTCGGCCGGATCGTGGACGACCAGCTCGCCCCCCGCGCCGCCGGCACCCCACACCCCACCGATGAGCTGCGCAACCGTGTACATGCGGCGGTGCATCCCCCGGCCCCGGCGCGGCAAACGCGTTTCGCCGCGAGTGGCCCCGGGTAGGCGGGTCGGATGACCTCGACCGGCATCCCCACCGCCGCCGCGTCCGGCGGGCCGACCGGCCCGGAGAGCGCCGACGCGGTCGTCGTCGGCGCGGGCCACAACGGCCTGGTGGCCGCCAACCTGCTGGCCGACGCCGGCTGGGACGTGCTGGTGCTCGAGGCGACCGGCGCGCCCGGCGGGGCGGTGCGCTCCGCCGAGGTGACCGTCCCCGGCTACCTGAGCGACCTCTACAGCTCCTTCTACCCCCTCGGGTACGCCTCCCCGGTGCTCGCCGGCCTCGACCTCGACCGGCACGGGCTGCGCTGGACCCACGCCCCCGACGTGCTGGCCCACCTGCTGCCCGACGGGCGGGCGGCCGTGCTCAACCGGGACCTCGACGCCACCGCCGCCTCGCTGGCCGCGTTCGCGCCCGCCGACGGGGAGCGCTGGCGGCACGCGTACGCCGACTGGCTCGACGTGGCCGGGCCGATGCTGGCGACCATCACCACCCCCTTCCCGCCGGTGCGCGGCGGCGTCGGCCTGCTGCGCCGGCTGCGGGTCGGCGGGGCGCTGCGGCTGGCCCGCCGGCTCGTCGTGCCCGTGCGCAAGCTCGGCGCGGAGCTGTTCGACGGCGAGGGCGGCACACTGCTGCTGGCCGGCTGCGCCCTGCACACCGACCTGTCACCGGAGGAGGCCGGCTCCGGCGTCTACGGCTGGCTGCTGGCCATGCTCGGGCAGCAGGTCGGCTGGCCGGTGCCCGTCGGCGGGGCGCAGCGGATCACCGACGCGCTGGTCGACCGGCTCACCGCGCGCGGCGGCCGGATCGTCCACGACGCGCGCGTCGACCGGGTGCTCACCGCCCGGGGCCGGGCGATGGGGGTACGCACCGTCGACGGCCGGGCCTGGCGAGCCCGGCGGGCCGTCCTCGCTGACGTCCCCGCCCCCGCCCTCTACCTCGACCTGGTCGGCGCGGCGGCGCTGCCGCCCCGGCTCGTGGAGGACCTGGCGCACTTCCGCTGGGACGGCTCCACGCTCAAGGTCGACTGGGCGCTGTCCGGGCCGGTGCCGTGGACCAACCCGGCGGTGGCCGGGGCCGGCACCGTGCACCTCGGCGCGGACCTCGACGGGCTGACGACGTACTCCGCCGAGCTGGCCCGGGGCCAGGTGCCCCGCGACCCGTTCCTGCTGGTGGGGCAGATGAGCGTCGCCGACCCGAGCCACTCCCCGCCCGGCACCGAGTCGCTGTGGGCGTACACCCACCTGCCGTTCCGGCGCGACTGGCGGGCCGAGGACGTCGCCGCGCACGTCGCGCGGATGGAGGACGTGCTGGAGGCCGCCGCCCCGGGGTTCCGCGCCCGCATCCTCGGCCGGCACGTCGCCGGCCCGGCCGACCTGGAGCGGGGCGACCCGAGCCTGGTCGGCGGGGCGCTGGGCGGCGGCACCGCGGCGGCGTACCAGCAGCTCTTCCTGCGGCCGATCCCCGGCCTGGGCCGCGCGGACACCCCGGTGGACCGGTTGTATCTGGCCAGCGCCTCCGCGCACCCGGGCGGCGGGGTGCACGGCGCGCCGGGCGCGAACGCCGCCCGGGCCGCGCTGGCCCGCGACCGGGCGCTCACCGGCGGCCTGTACGCGGGCGTGATCGGCGCGGCGCACCGGGCGGTCTACCGCTGAGCGCCCCCCGGCGCGTCAGCCCTCGATGTTGCGGTGCCGGGTGCGCAGCTTGAACGGCATCAGCGCGCTCTCGATCTTGGTGGCGGTGGTCATCTTCGAGGCGCCCTCGCGGCGCTCCTCGAACCGGATCGGCACCTCCAGGATCGTGTGCCCCAGCTTCGTGGCCAGGTAGTGCATCTCCACCTGGAAGCTGTAGCCGTTGGACTGCACCCGCTCCAGCCCGATGTCGCGCAGCGCGTCGGCCCGCCAGATCTTGAAGCCCGCCGTGAGGTCGCGGATGCGCACCCGCAGCAGCGTGTGCACGTACAGGTTGGCCCAGCCGCTGAGCGCGCGACGGTAGAGCGGCCACGCCTCGTCGAGCTGCCCGCCCGGCACGTACCGGGAACCGATGACGACACCCGCCTGCGTGGACAGCAGCGCGCCGAGCATGCCGGGCAGCGCCTCCGGCGGGTGCGACAGGTCCGCGTCCATCTGCGCCACGTATTCGGCGCCGCCGTCGAGGGCCCGGCCGATCCCGTCGACGTACGCCCGGCCGAGGCCCTCCTTGCCGGCGCGGTGCACGACCTGGACCCGGTCGGGGTGCTCGATGGCCAGCTTGTCGGCCACCTCGCCCGTCCCGTCCGGGGAGTTGTCGTCGGCGACCAGCACCTTCA
This sequence comes from Micromonospora sp. DH13, assembly GCF_020873825.1. Lineage (NCBI taxonomy): Bacteria > Bacillati > Actinomycetota > Actinomycetes > Micromonosporales > Micromonosporaceae > Micromonospora > Micromonospora sp. DH13. The sequence continues at coordinate 30,995 of NZ_JAHWGR010000003.1, read as the reverse complement.
GGCCCGGCAGCGGCAGCGCGAGGAGCCGTTCGACCAGGACCGGGAGGTTCCCCGCCTCGTTGTAGGTGGGAACCACGACGGTCAGGCGTGCGTCCCGCCAGGGGGCGGGCAACTGCACGGGTTCGATCATGACGGACATCCTCGGTTTGCCGACAGGTTTACCTGAGAGGGTAGCCAGTTGCCCGTTCCATGTCGTAATGGCTCCCCGTCCGGCGCGTGCGACACGCCGTGCGCAGGGCGGGGAGCCGGGTGACGCGCCGGAACCGGGCCGGCGGGCGGGGCCCACGTGTCACCGGTCCGCCTTCTGCCGGGTCGCGATGTCGGACAGCCGGCGCAGCGTCTCCTTGTTGCGCTGGTGCAGCACCAGGTCGTTGAGCTTGGTGCGGACCCAGCGCAGCGGGCCGGCGGCGAAGTCCTCGCCGATGCGCACCCGTGTCGCACCGTCGCCGACGGGTTCCAGGGTGAAGACCACGGTCGCCTCGCCCGCCGGCCACAGCCCCGCCTTCAGCACCAGCCGGTGCGGCGGCTCGCAGGCCAGCACGGTCGAGGCGTCCTGGAGGGAGAACGGCCACGGCCCGGCCTTGTGGTGCAGCCGCGTGCCGACGCGGGGCCAGGCGTCGTCCACGTCGCGCACGTGCACCGTGCCCACCACCCAGTCGCTGTACGTCCAGCCGTCGGCGAGCACGTCGAACACCTGCTGCGGGGGTGCCTGGATCACTTTCTCCACAATCGCCACTTCGCCCCCGTACCCCGCTCCCGCCGGCCCCTAACGAGCCGGGAGGGTTAGCTTCTCGGCGGCGGCGGGTATCGCGGCACCGGAGGAGTGGCGGGGCGGCGGGTGTCGCCGCACCCCCGGCGGCGGGCACCGCGCCGCCGGCGACGTTTACTCCCCGGGGCGCAGGGAACCCGCCGCCCGTGCGACGGGACCAGATGGAGCCGGATCAGCGCAGGTCAGCCCGGGTCGACCCGGGTCCTGGCCGGGGCGGGTCCGGCGGTGTCCTGTTCGACGCGGTGCTGCTGGACCGCGACGGCACGCTGGTGGAGGACGTGCCGTACAACGGCGACCCCGACAAGGTGCGCCCGCTGCCGGGCGCGCGGGAGGCCCTGGACCGGCTGCGCGCCGCGGGCCTGCGGCTGGCCGTGGTGACCAACCAGTCCGGGCTGGCCCGGGGCTGCTTCACCGAGGGGCAGCTGGACCGGGTGCACGCCCGCATCGAGGAGCTGCTGGGCCCCTTCGACTCCTGGCACGTCTGCCCGCACGACGACGACGCCGGGTGCGACTGCCGCAAGCCCGCCCCGGGCCTGGTCCACGCGGCGGCGGCGCGGCTGGGCACGACGCCGCAGCGCTGCGTGGTGGTGGGGGACATCGGGCGGGACATGGCCGCCGCGCTGGCCGCCGGGGCGCACGGGGTGCTGGTGCCGACGCCGGTCACCCGGCCCGAGGAGGTGGCGGCCGCCCCGTGCGTACGCCCCACCCTGCCGGCGGCGGTCGACGAGATCCTGCGCCGGCAGGCCGCCGTGGCCCCCGGTCCGCCCCGCGCGGCGGGCACCGTGCTGGTGGTGCGCAGCGACTCCGCCGGCGACGTGCTGGTCACCGGGCCGGGCATCCGGGCGGTGGCCGCCCACGCGCGGCGGGTGGTGCTGCTGTGCGGGCCGCGCGGCCGGGCCGCGGCGGAGCTGCTGCCCGGCATCGACGAGATCGTCGAGTGGCCCCTGGAGTGGATCGACCCGGACCCGGGCCCCGTGGACCCGGACCGGACCCGCCGGCTGGTGCGGCGCCTCGCGGCCGTGGGCGCCGACGAGGCGGTGATCTTCACGAGCTTCCACCAGTCGCCGTTGCCGCTGGCGCTGCTGCTGCGCCTGGCCGGCGTGCCCCGGATCGCCGCGATCAGCGACGACTACCCGGGCAGCCTCCTCGACGTGCGCCACCGGGTGCCGGCGGGGGTGCCCGAGCCGGAGCGGGCGCTGTCGCTGGCCGCCGCCGCCGGCCACGCCCTGCCCGGCGACGACCAGCCCCGGCTGCGCCTGCGCCGCGACGCGGTGCCGGCCCCGCCGCCGCGACTCGACCGGCCCGGGTACGTCGTGCTGCACCCCGGCTCGACGGCCACCGCCCGGGCCTGCCCGCCCGAACTGGCCGCCCGGATCGTCCGCGCGCTCGCCGGGGCGGGCCACCGGGTCGTGGTCACCGGGGGACCCGGCGAACGCGAACTCACCGCCCGGGTGGCCGCCGCCGGCGGCGTCGACCTCGGCGGGCGCACCGGCCTGGCCGAACTCGCCGGCATCATCGCCGGCGCGTCCGCGCTCGTCGTCGGCAACACCGGCCCCGCCCACCTGGCCGCCGCGCTCGACGTGCCCGTGGTCAGCCTGTTCGCCCCGACCGTCCCGTACGGGCAGTGGGGGCCGTACCGGGTGCCCACCGTGCGCCTCGGCGACGCCGGGGCCGCCTGCCGCGACACCCGTGCCGCCACCTGCCCCGTCCCCGGGCACCCCTGCCTGGCCGGGATCGACCCCGGCGCGGTCCTCGACGCGTTGCGCCTGCTCGGCGTGCACGCCGGCACGCCCGCCGGCCCGGCCGGCGACCACGGCGCGTCCGACGGACCGGGCGGATCGGGCCGTGCGGCGGCCGGCCCGGCGGACCGGGTGGCCGTGCCGGCCGGCGGCGGCGGGAGCGGCCGATGAACATCCTGGTCTGGCACGTGCACGGCTCCTGGACCACGTCCTTCGTGCACGGCAGGCACCGCTACCTGGTGCCCGTCACCCCCGACCGGGGCCCCTACGGCCTCGGCCGGGCCCGCACCTACCCGTGGCCCGACAACGCCGTCGAGGTCACCCCCGGGGAGCTGCGCCGGGCCGACGTCGACCTGGTCGTCCTGCAGCGCCCCGAGGAGTTCGACCTGGCCTGCGACTGGCTGGGCCGGCGGGTCGGCCGGGACGTGCCGGCGATCTACGTCGAGCACAACACCCCCAAGGGCGACGTGCCCGACACCCGCCACCCGATGGCCGACCGCGACGACCTGCTGCTCACCCACGTCACCGGGTTCAACGAACTGTTCTGGGACAACGGGGCCACCCGCACCGCCGTCGTCGAGCACGGCGTCGTCGCCCCGGCCGTCGAGTGGACCGGCGAACTCGACCGGCTCGCCGTCGTCATCAACGAGCCGGTACGCCGCTGGCGGGTCACCGGCACCGACCTGCTGCCCCGCTTCGCCGAGCTGGCCCCCCTCGACGTCTTCGGCATGGGGGTGACCGGGCTGGCCGACCGGCTCGGGCTGCCCGCCGACCGGGTCACCAGCCACGACGACGTGCCGCAGGAGCGGATGCACGCCGAGCTGGGCCGGCGGCGGGCGTACCTGCACCTGTGCCGGTGGACCTCCCTCGGGCTCAGCCTGATCGAGGCCATGACCATCGGCATGCCGGTCGTCGCGCTCGCCACCACCGAGGCCGTGGTGGCCGTCCCGCCCGAGGCCGGCGCGCTCTCCACCCGCGTCGACGACCTGCTGGGGGCCGCCCGCCGGTTCCTCGACGACCCCGAGGCCGCCGCCCGGGCGGGCGCGGCGGCGCGCAAGGCCGCCCGGGACCGCTACGGGCTGGAGCGTTTCCTCGCCGACTGGGACCGGCTGCTGGAGGAGGAAGTATGCGCATCGCGATGATCTCGGAGCACGCCAGCCCGCTCGCCGTCCTCGGCGGCGAGGACGCCGGCGGCCAGAACACGCATGTCGCGGAGCTCTCCGCCGCGCTCGCCGCCGCCGGTCACGACGTGCGGGTCTACACCCGCCGCGACGCGGTGGACCTGCCGGTGACGGTCCGCGCCCCCGACGGGTACGACGTGGTGCACGTGCCGGCCGGCCCGGCCGAGCCGATGGCCAAGGACGCGCTGCTGCCGCACATGCCGGCGTTCGGCCGCTGGCTGGCCCAGCGGTGGCGGGGCGGGGACTGGACGCCGGAGGTGATTCACGCCCACTTCTGGATGAGCGGACTGGCCGCGCTGGCCGCCGGCCGGCGCACCGGCGTGCCGGTGGTGCAGACGTACCACGCCCTCGGCACCGTGAAGCGGCGGCACCAGGGCGCCCAGGACACCAGCCCGCCCGGCCGGATCCGCGACGAGCGGGAACTGGGCCGGGCCGTCGACCGGGTCGTGGCCCAGTGCCAGGACGAGGTGAACGAGCTGGTCCGCCTCGGGGTGCCCCGCGACCGGATCAGCGTGGTCCCGTCCGGGGTCAACCTCGCCACGTTCGCCCCGCTCGGCCCGGCCGTCGGGCGGGACCCGGGCCGGGCCCGCGTCCTCACCGTCGGCCGGCTGGTGGAACGCAAGGGCTTCCAGGACGTGATCCGCGCGATGCCCCTGGTGCCAAACGCCGAGTGCGTGGTGGTGGGCGGCCCGCCCGAGGGGCTGCTGGAGACCGACCCGCACGCCCGGCGGCTGCGGGCCCTGGCCCGCGAGTGCGGCGTCGCCGACCGGGTGCGCCTGGTCGGGGCGGTGCCCCGGGAGGAGATGGGCCGCTGGTACCGCTCCGCCGACGTGCTGGTCGCCGCCCCCTGGTACGAGCCGTTCGGGCTGACCCCGCTGGAGGCCATGGCCTGCGGCGTGCCCGTGGTCGGCACGGCCGTCGGCGGGCTGACCGACACCGTCCTCGACGGGGTCACCGGTGACCTGGTGCCGGCCCGGGACCCGCGCGCGCTGGGCGCCGCGATCCGGGGTCTGCTCGACGACCGGATCCGCCGGTTCGCGTACGCCGGGGCGGCCCGCGACCGGGCCCGGCGCAGCTACTCCTGGGCGGCCACCGCCCAGCGGCTGGCGGAGGTGTACGGCGCGGTGGCCGCCGTGCGCCGGCCCACCCGGGTGGTCGCCTGATGGCCGCCGCCCGCCCGGCCCGGCCCACCACCGGCTCCGCCGGCCCGGCCGGCCCCGCCGCCGCGTCGGTGCTCGACGCGCACCTGGCCGCCCTGGCCGCCGCGCTGCTGCCCTACCGGCGCTCGGAGGAGCTGCTGGCCCGCTGGGGCGGGGAGCTGGCGCACCGGCTGGCCGCCGGCGGCCGGCTGCTGGTGGCCGGCAACGGTGGCAGCGCCGCCGAGGCGCAGCACCTCACCGCCGAACTCGTCGGCAAGCTGCGCGACGACCGCGAGCCGCTGTCGGCCATCGCCCTGCACGCCGAGACCAGCGCGCTCACCGCCATCGGCAACGACTACGGCTACGACGAGGTCTTCGCCCGGCAGGTCCGCGCCCACGGCCGGCCCGACGACATCCTGCTGCTCATGTCGACCAGCGGAGCCAGCGTCAACCTCGTCGCCGCCGCCCACGCCGGCCGCGACGCCGGGCTGCGCTGCTGGGCGTTCACCGGCCCCACCCCCAATCCCCTCGCCGACGCCTGCCACGAGACCCTGGCCATCGCCTCCCCCGACAGCCAGGTCGTCCAGGAGCTGCACCTGGTCTCCACCCACGTGCTCTGCGAGTACGTCGACCGGGTGCTCCCCGCCGCGCTGGCGGCGGCGGGTCGCACCCCGTTGGCACCGGCCGCCAGCGGGGCGGCGGGCCGCGCCGTGCCGCCGGCCGCCGGCGCGCCGGACGGTCCGGTGCGTGCCGGGGTCGAGGTGGTGCTCGACGACGGTACGGGCCGGCAGGCCGAGGCGGGATGAGGAGGCGAGCTGATGACGGGACCCGTGGTGGTGGTCGGTGACCTCCTGCTCGACCGGGACGTCGAGGGGGTGGTGAACCGGCTGTGCCCGGACTCGCCGGTGCCGGTCCTCGACGAGTCCACGGCCGTCGACCGGCCCGGCGGGGCCGGGCTCGCGGCGGTCTTCGCGGCGGCGCAGGGCGCCGAGGTCGCGCTGGTGACCGCCCTCGCCGACGACGCGGGCGGGGCGCGCCTGGCCGAGCTGCTCGCCGCCGCCGGGGTGCAGGTGTACGCGCTGCAACTGCGCGGCACCACCTGCGAGAAGATCCGGCTGCACGCCCGGGGCCGGGTGCTGCTGCGCCACGACCGGGGCGGGGCGGCGGGGGAGCCAGGGGAGCCGAGCGAGGCCGTGCTGCGGCTGCTGGCCGCCGCGTCCGCCGTGCTGGTCAGCGACTACGGCCGGGGGGTGGCCCGCCAGCCGGCCCTGCGGGCGGCGCTCGCGGGCACCCGGGCGCCGGTGGTGTGGGACCCGCACCCGCGCGGCCCGGCCGCCGTGCCGGGCGTGCACCTGGCCACCCCGAACGAGTCCGAGGTGCGCGAGCTGGTGAAGGCCGCGCCGGGCGGGTCCCGGCTGGCCACCGCGTCGCGGGGCGCGCAGGAGCTGCGCCGGCGCTGGCGGGCCGGCGCGGTCACCGTGACCCTGGGCGGCGACGGGGCGCTGCTCTGCCACGCCGGCTCCACGCCGCTGGTGGTGCCCGCGCCGGCCAGCGCCGAGGGGGACACCTGCGGCGCGGGCGACCGGTTCGCCGCGACCGCCGCCATCGCCCTGTCCCGGGGCGCGCTGGTCTCCGAGGCGGTGCAGGCGGCCGTCACCGAGGCGTCGGGGTACGTCGCCGCGGGCGGAGTGGCCGCCGCCCTGCCGGCACCGGTCCGGGCCGCCGCCGCGCCGCCGTCGCGCCCCGGCGGGCCCCGGATCGGGGTCGCCGCCGCCGCCGAGGTCGTCGCCGGGGTACGCGCGGCCGGCGGGACCGTGGTGGCCACCGGCGGCTGCTTCGACCTGCTGCACGCCGGGCACGTGGCCACCCTGGAGGCGGCCCGGCAGCTCGGCGACTGCCTCGTCGTCTGCGTCAACTCCGACGCGAGCGTGGCCGGGCTGAAGGGCCCGGACCGGCCGGTGGTGCCGCAGGGCGACCGCAGCCGGCTGCTGGCGGCGCTGGGCTGCGTCGACGCGGTGCTGGTCTTCGACGAGCCCACCCCGGAGGCGGCGCTGACCTGGCTGCGCCCCGACGTGTGGGTCAAGGGCGGCGACTACGCCGGCGGCGGCGAGCCGGCGCTGCCCGAGGCGGAGGTGCTGCGCCGCTGGGGCGGGCACACGGTGGTCGTGCCGTACCTCGACGGGCGCTCGACCACCGACATGATCGCCGCCGCCCGCGCCACCGGCGGGACGAGCGGGCCCCGGGCGCCGGGCCTGCGGGTGGGCGTCGACCTGGACGACACGACGATCAGGGGGGCACGATGAGCGCGAGCGCACCGGGAGCCGGGCCGACCGTACTGGTCACGGGCGGGTCCAGCGGGTTGGGGGCGGCCGTGGTGGCCGCCGTGGCGAAGGCCGGCGGCCGGCCGGTGGTGCTGGACCGGCACGCACCTGCCGACGGGGTGCCCTGGGTCGAGTGCGACCTCGCCGACACCCGCGCCGCCGAGGCCGCCACCCGGCACCTCGCCGAACGCTCCGGCGGCCTCGACGCCGTCGTCACCGCCGCGGGGATCGACGTGCCCGGCCGGCTCGCCGACGTTCCCGGCGACACCTGGGAGCGCATCGTGACCGTCGACCTGCTCGCCACCGCCGCCGTCATCCGGGCCGCCCTGCCCTGGCTGGAGGCGGCCCGGGGCAACGTGGTCACCGTCGCCTCCACCCTCGGGGTCAAGGCCGTCAGCGACGCCACCGCGTACTGCGCCGCGAAGTTCGGCGTCGTCGGCTTCACCCGCGCCCTCGCCGCCGAACTCGCCGGCTCCGTCGGCGTCACCCTGCTCGTCCCCGGCGGCATGCGCACCGCGTTCTTCGACGAACGCGACGCCCAGTACCGGCCCGGCCCCGACGCCAGCCTCAACGACCCCGCCGACACGGCCGCCGCCGTCATGTTCGCCCTCTCCCAGCCGCCCGGCAGCGCCGTGCGCGAACTGGTCGTCTGTGCCGAGCGGGAATCGTCGTACCCGTGATCCTCGCCCTGCGCGCCCTCGGCGTCGGCGACCTCGCCACCGCCGTGCCCGCGCTGCGCGCGCTGCGCGCCGCCCACCCCGACCGGGAACTCGCCCTGGCCGCCCCGGCCTGGCTGGCCCCCCTGGTCGACCTCGTCGGCGGCGTCGACCGGCTCGTGCCGGCGACCGGGCTGGCCCCCCTCGACCGGCCCGACCCGCCCCCGGACCTGGCCGTCAACCTGCACGGGCGCGGCCCGCAGTCGCACCGGCTGCTCGCCGCCACCCGGCCGCGGCGGCTGCTCGCCTTCGCCAACCCCGACGCCGGGCACGCCGACGGCCCCGACTGGCGACCCGGCGAACACGAGGTCGACCGCTGGTGCCGCCTGCTGCACTGGTACGGCATCCCCGCCGACCGCGCCGACCTCGCCCTGCGCCGCCCGCCCGCCGGCCCGACCCCGGCCGGGGTGAGCGTCGTGCATCCGGGCAGCAAGATCCCGGCGAAGCGCTGGCCCGCCGGGCGCTTCGCGGCGGTGGCCCGCGCGTTGGCCGGGCGCGGCCACCGGGTCGTGATCACCGGGTCGGCCGACGAACGGGCGCTGGCCGGGCGGGTGGCCCGTCGGGCGGGGCTCGCGCCGGAGGCGGTGCTCGCCGGCCGCACGGACCTCGGCGGGCTGGCCGCCCTGGTGGCGCACGCCCGCCTCGTGGTCAGCGGCGACACCGGCGTCGCCCATCTCGCCACCGGCTACGGCACCCCGTCGGTGGTCCTCTTCGGCCCGGTCCCGCCGAGCGGGTGGGGGCCGCCGCCGGAGCGGCCGTGGCACCGGGCGCTGTGGGCGGGGGAGCAGGGGCCCGGCGGGCCGGAGGGGGATTGGTCCGCATCTGCCGGGGTAGGTACCGATCCGGTGTTGGCGGCGATCGGCGTCGGCGAGGTGCTGGCCGCCGTGGCGGAGGCGGAACAGGCGGTGCGAGTTGCCGGTGCGGTTACGGCGTAGCGACCCGGGCAGGCCCGGCTACGGTCGCCGGCGGCGCGGCCGGGGCTGGCTCTTCCTCGACCCGGCCGGCGACCCGGTCCGCGATCCCGGCGAGCTGGCCCGGCTGCGGGACCTGGTGATCCCGCCCGCCTGGCGGGACGTGTGGATCTCGCCGTATCCGAACGGGCACATCCAGGCCATCGGCGTCGACGCGGCCGGGCGCAGGCAGTACCTCTACCACCCCCGGTGGCGGCAGCAGCGCGACGAGGCGAAGTTCGACCACGTGCTGGAGGTCGCCCAGCGCCTCCCCGTGCTGCGCGAGCGGGTGGGCCACGACCTGACCGGCCGGGGGCTGAACCGGGACCGGGTGCTGGCCACGGTCGCCCGGCTGCTCGACATGGGCACGTTCCGCGTCGGCAGCGACCAGTACGCCGTCGGCGACGACGCCACCTTCGGCGTGGCCACGCTGCGCCCCGAGCACGCGCGCAGCCGGGGCGGCTGCGTGGTCTTCGCGTTCCCCGCCAAGGGCGGCGTCGAACAGGTGCGGCGCATCGAGGACCCGCAGCTGTGCCGGGTGCTGAGCAACCTGCGTCGCCGGCGGCGCGCCGCCGAACGGCTGTTCGGCTACTGGGACGGCCGGGGCTGGCGGGACGTGCGCAGCGACGAGGTCAACGAGTACCTGCGCGACGCCAGCGGCGGCGAGATGACCGCGAAGGACTTCCGCACCTGGCACGCCACCGTCCTGGCGGCCACCGAACTGGCCGGCCACGCGCCGGCCCGCTCCGTGACGGCCCGCCGCCGGGCGGTGGCGACGGTGATGCGGCAGGTCGCGGAACTGCTGGGCAACACGGCGACCGTCGCCCGCACCTCGTACGTGGACCCCCGGGTGGTGGACCTGTTCCACGACGGCGTGGTCGCCCCGGTGGGGCCGGGGACGCCCCGCGCGGAGGCGGAGCTGCGGGTGCTGGAGCTGCTGGCGGACGCCTGAGGGCCCCGCCGCCGGTCCCGGCGGCACCGGGCGGCCGCCCGCGACCGTCGTGTCGCGGGCGCCTCGCCACGGCCCCCGTTACGTGCGGGCCGCCACGGGGTTGCCCCGAGCCCGGCCCGTAACCAGTATCTGGGAGGGGTCGGCCGGGGAGTTGACCTTGGGTGTCAGGTGGTTGACGATCCGTGCCGTCGCACGGCCGGCCCTGCGGCCCCCGATCGCCGCGCCCGGCGTCAGCCGGGCCCCGGCCGGGTGCTCTCCCGCCAGGCCCGGGGGCTGAGGCCGTACGCGGCGCGAAAGGCGCGGCTGAAGTGCGCCTTGTCGCGGAAGCCCCAGCGGGCGGCGATGGCCTGGACGGGCCGGTCGCGCAGCAGCGGGTCGGCCAGGTCCCGCCGGCAGCGTTCCAGCCGCCGACGGCGGATGGCCCCGCCCACGGACTCCTCCTCGTCGGCGAAGAGGCGGTGCAGGGTGCGCAGGGCGACGTGGTGGGCGTCGGCGACGGCCCGGGGCGACAGGTCGGGGTCGCCGAGGTGGCGCTCGATGAAGTCGTGGACCTGGGTGAGCAGCGCCTGCTGGCGCATCTCGGCCGGGAGCCGAGGCTCGGCGTCGAGGTGCCGGGCGAGCAGCATGGTGATCAGGGTGAGGGTGACGTCGGCGAGGTGGGGCGCGTCGGCGGCCCGGAACTGCTCCGGGTGCCGGGTGATCTGGAGCAGGTGCTGGGCCAGCAGCGCCCCGGGGCCCTCCGTGCCCGACATCCGCGCGGCGGTCAGCCCACCCACCTTGTCGGGGTGCAGCGGCAGGCGGGCGCGGGGCACCAGCGCGGTGACGGCGCTGGCCTGGGCCCGCTCGGCGTCGTGGCCGGAGTGCACGATCCGGTGGGGGCGCGCCCAGTCGACCAGGGTGAGGTCGCCGATCGGGATCGCGTTCGTGGCCCGGCCGGAGTCGATGGCGCTGTTGCCGGCGAGGGTGAGGGCGATCTGGAAGACCTCCGGGTCGGCCTGCCGGATCAGGCGCGGGGTGCGCAGGCCGATCAGGGACTGGTAGTGGAACCGGCACAGCTCGACCTCGCCCAGCGTCAGGATGTCGACGTCGGCCCGGAAGTCCGCCGTGTGCTCGCTGTCCATGGCCATCGGGGCCGAGGCGCGGGAGGCGAGCTCCGTGAAGAAGGGCCAGCGCTCCGCCGCCGGCAGCACGGTCGTGTCCAGCCTTTCGGTGCGCAGCCCACCCATCACCGGCCTCCCCGTCGTCGCCTTCCCCCATTGTCGACGCTTGCGCCGGTGAGGGGTGCCGCCGGGTGGCGCGGCACCGCCGGGAAGCGGCCTCAGGCGGGACGGGTGTCGTACGTCGCGCGGTTGGCCAGCACGTCGTCCATGTGGGCCTCGGCCCACCCCTTCACGCCGCGCAGCGTCTGGTGCAGGGAGTGGCCGAGCGCGGTCAGCTCGTAGGTGACCGTGACGGGCACGGTCGGCGTCACGGTCCGGGTGACCAGGCCGTCGCGTTCGAGGGAGCGCAGCGTCTGGGTCAGCATCTTCTGGCTGACGCCGGCCAGCAGGCGCGACAGCTCCGAATAGCGCAGCGGCCGGGGTTCGCCGCCGCAGTCGGCGCCGAACCGGTGCGAGCCGTCGCTGCCCAGCGCGGCCAGCACCAGGGTGACCCACTTGTCCGCGATGCGGTCGAGCAGCTGGCGACTCGGACACTGCGCCACGAACGCGTCATACTCGGCCTTCGCCCGCGCCCTCTTCTGCTCCGCCGTCGTCGTCGCCATCGGGCCGCCCCTTCCACCGCTGGTGCGTTACACACTTCCAGGTGCCTACTTCCGGACAGGAAGTTACCCGATCAGAGTGGAGTCGGCATCCACGGTGCCCAGCGCCGACACCCGGCGCACGAAAGCAGAGGTGCAGCAGTGACCTCCCCTTCCCTTCCCGGCGGCACCTGGACGCTGGGGGACCTGACCGTCACCCGGTTCGGCTACGGCGCCATGCAACTCGCCGGGCCCTGGGTCATGGGTCCGCCGGCCGACCACCACGGCGCGCTCGCCGTCCTCCGGGAGGCCGTCGCCCTCGGCATCACCCACGTCGACACCTCCGACGCGTACGGGCCGCACGTCACCAACCGGCTGATCCGCGAGGCGCTGCACCCGTACCCCGACTCGCTGCACATCGTCACCAAGGTCGGCGCGAACCGCGACCAGCGGGGCGGCTGGCCGCCGGCCCGGGACCCGGAGAGCCTGCGTCGGTCCGTGCACGAGAACCTCGACAACCTCGGGCTCGACGTGCTCGACCTGGTCAACCTGCGGCTCGGCGACGCCGAGGGCCCCCAGCCCGGCCCGGTCGCCGAGGCGTTCGAGACGCTCGTCGAGCTCCAGCAGCAGGGCCTGATCCGGCACCTCGGGCTGAGCAACGCGACGCCGGAGCAGGTCGCCGAAGCGAGTGCGATCGCGCCGATCGTGTGCGTGCAGAACATGTACAACCTCGCGCACCGCCAGGACGACGCCCTGATCGACGCGCTCGCCGAGCAGGGCGTCGCCTACGTGCCGTTCTTCCCGCTCGGGGGCTTCACCCCGCTGCAGTCCTCGGCGCTCGCGGCCGTGGCCGCCCGGCTGGAGGCGGCACCCATGTCGGTGGCCCTGGCCTGGCTGCTGCGGCGGTCACCGAACATCCTGCTGATCCCCGGCACCTCGTCCGTGGCGCACCTGCGGGAGAACGTCGCGGGCGCCGGCCTCGCCCTCTCCGCCGACGACCTGGCCGAGCTGGACAAGGTCGGCCGCTAGGACCCGGGAGGACGCTCGATCGTCTGCTGTCGCCGGAGACCTTCGACGGCGTGTCGGCTCAGGAAACAGCAGACGATCGAGCACCCGTGGGAGTTCAGTCGTTGAGCACCTGGGAGAGCCGGTCGCGGAAGCGCCGCTCGGAGTCGCTCACCACGTCGCCGCCGAGGCCCAGGATCCCGCCGCTGGACGCCGCGCTCACCACGTGCTCGGCGATCTCCACGAGCCAGTGCTTGTAGGCGCCGGCCTCGCCCTCGTCGACCTTCTCGGCCAGCAGCCGGGCCGCCGAGGCCGCCCGGTTCAGCACGTCCTCGATCACCGCACGCGGGTCGGCCGGCGCGATCACCGGCAGCTCCTCGCCGGCCTCCGGGTCGCCCACCCGGGACACGATCTCGCCCGCCACGGCGGCCACGAGCGGGCTGCCCGACTCGCGGCCCGTGGCGATGCTCTCCAGCCCGGCCGCGTTCTCGGCCATCGTGCGGCGGGCGCTGTCGTGCTCGGCGGCGCTCGCCGCGGTCAGCACCGACTGCGGCAGGCCGACCAGCAGCCCCCACTCCTCGTCGGAGAAACCGAACCCGGTGTACGCCGGCTGCTCGATCACGACCGCGCTCCTCTCGTCGTTGCATCTCTGTGCCGTGGGCACGGTGGTCCGTCCCGGTGCCGTGGCACGGGTCCATCTCGGTGCCGTGGCCTGTCGGCCCGGCTCAGGCTAGTCGAGGGTCAACAGGCCCTGCTCGGACACCACGCGCACCGACAGCGTCTTGTACCCGACCTCCTCGAAGAGCACCGTCATCCGGTCCTCCTCGTAGCTGAGCACCATGCCGGGCCCCCACTCGGGGTGGCGCACCTGGCTGTGCACCGGGAACGGCCCGCTCGCGCCGTCGTCGGCGACGCTGGTGCCGGCGAGGCAGTTGTCGCAGTGCCCGCAGACCCGCGTCATCTGCTCACCGAAGTACGCCAGCAGCGCCTGCCCCCGGCAGCCGGTCGTCTCGGCGAAGGCGCGCATCATGTCCGTCCGCGACCGGGTGACGGTCTGTTGGCGTTCCGCCTCGGCCCGCGCCGCGTCGCCGGCCTCGACCGGCGTCGGCGAGTACCGGGGCGCGCCGATGCGCTGCCGCGACCGCGGCTCGGCGGCGCCGACCTGCTCCAGCAGGGCGAGATACTGGCCCAGCTTGCGCGGCCCCAGGCCCGTCGCCTCCCGCAGCTCCTTCTTGGTGGCCGGCTTGCGCCGCAGCAGGGCCGCCAGGTCACGCAGCTCGGTGGCGTCCGGCAGGCCGCCGCTGAAGAAGCGTTGCAGGCCGACGTCCTCGGCCTGCCACAGCAGCAGCACCCGGGCCGGCTCCCCGTCGCGCCCGGCCCGGCCGATCTCCTGGAAGTAGCTGTCCGGCGAGTCCGGCAGCGCCATGTGCACCACCCAGGCGATGTTCGGCTTGTCGATGCCCATGCCGAACGCCGAGGTGGCCACCATGATGGGCACCCGGTCGGCGAGGAACGCCTCGTGCAGCTCGCCGCGCGCCCCGGCGGGCATCCCGCCGTGGTAGAACTCGGCCGGGAAGCCGGCGTCGGTGAGCCGGGCGGCCAGCTCCTCGGCCGCCCGCCGGGTCGGCACGTAGATGATCCCGGGGCGCCTGTCCTCGCGCAGCAGGGCGAGCAGCCGCCGCCACCGGTAGTCCTCGGTGGGGCAGTGCGCGACCTCCAGGAACAGGTTCGGCCGGTCCAGCCCGGACACCACCACCTCGGCGTCGCGCAGCCGCAGCCGGGCGACGATGTCGTCGCGTACCGGCGGGGAGGCCGTGGCGGTCAGGGCGACCACCGGGGGCCGGCCGATCCCCTCGATGAGGTGCCCCAGCGCCAGGTAGTCGGGGCGGAAGTCGTGCCCCCAGGCCGAGATGCAGTGCGCCTCGTCGATCGCCACGAGCGCCGGCTTGAGCGACCTGACCTCGGCCATCCGGTCGGGGTTGGCCAACTGCTCCGGCGTGATGAACAGGAACTCGGCCCGGCCCGCGCGGACCTCCTCGATCGCCTCTGCCTGCTGGGCGGGCGTCTCGTCCGAGCTGATCCGCACCGCCCGCAGCTCGGGGCGGCGGCGCTCGTTGAGGGCCGCGATCTGGTCCTGCTGGAGGGCGAGCAGTGGGGAGATCACCACGGTCGGGCCGGGGATCAGGCTGGCCGGGATCTGGTAGATCGCCGACTTGCCGGCACCGGTGGGCAGCACCACCAGGGCGTCGCGTCGCTTCATCACCGCGCGCATGGCGGCGAGCTGGTTGGGCCGCAGCGCTTTCCAGCCGAAGAGGCTCCGCGCCGCGCGGCGCAACGTCATGGAGTGCGTGGACAGCTTCATCGAGGGCCGGAGGTACCCGAAGCGATCACCCCCGAAACCCGGCGGGAGGAAGGAAGGGCCCCCTGTTAACGCTTTCTGTTGCACAGGGGACCCTTCCTAACACCGCACGGACCGCGGCGGTTCAGCGCAGCCGGGGGAGCACGGAGGTGCGGTAGAGCTCGAACAGCCCCTCGTGGTGCGGGCCGGTGTTGGCCACGTAGACCTCGTCGAAGCCGGCCTGCGCGTACCGGTCGATCATCTCCAGGTGCGCGTCGGCGCTGTCGCCGCACACGAACGACTCCTTCATCATCTCCGGCCGCACGAGCTGCCCGGCCTGCTCGAAGTGCCGGGGCGAGGGCAGCACCTGGGACAGCTCGCCCGGCACGCCGGCGTTGGGCCACCGCTCGTACGCGATCGCCGCGCCGGCGTCCTCGCTGTCGGCGTACGCCGCCTTGAAGCCGGCCTGGCACGGCTTGTCGCCGCCCCCGCCGGAGCGGAACCGGCGGACCAGGTCGGCGTCGGGCGACGTGCTGACGTACCCGTCGCCGATGCGGGCGGCCAGGTCGACGGCCTTCGGGCCGAAACCGGAGACATAGACCGGAGGGGGAGCATCGGGCAGGGTGTAGAGGCGGGCGTGCTCGACGGTGTAGTGCCGGCCGTGGTGGTTGACGAACCCGCCCCGCCACAGCTCGCGCATCACCTCGACGGCCTCCTCCAGCATCTCCAGCCGCACGTCGGCCTGCGGCCAGGCGTCGCCGAAGATGTGCTCGTTGAGGGCCTCGCCGGAGCCCACCCCGAGGACGAACCGCCCCTGGTGCAGCACGGCGCTGGTCGCCGCCGCCTGGGCGAGCACCGCCGGGTGGATACGCACCGTCGGGCAGGTCACGGCCGTGGTGACCGGCAGCGAGCAGACCTGGCTGAGCGCCCCGATCATCGACCAGACGAACGGGCTCTGGCCCTGGGCGTCCGTCCACGGATGGTAGTGGTCGGAGATCCACAGCGCCTCGAAGCCGGCCCGCTCGGCACCCCGGGCCTGCTCCAGCAGTTGCGCCGGGGTCAGCTCCTCGCTGGACAGGAAGTAGCCGATCCTCATCGTTCCCCCTCGCCGTGCCCGGCGCGCGGCGCACCGGCGGCACGACGACAGCCGTACCCCATGGGCCAAGGGGTGAACCCGGCGCGGCGGGGCGGCGGCCGTGGTGGCGGGCCGGTGCCGCCCGCCGGGCGGCGGACGTGGGGTCAGCGCCGGCCGAACATGGCCCGGATCGCGGCGAGCAGCAGGAGGCCACCGACGATCAGGCCGAGCAGGCGGACGCCGGGCACGTCGGCCGCGCTGGTGGCGTCGGCGAGCGGCGGGACAGGCATGTGGGAACTCTCCCACGAAGGGCCGGACCGCGCCAGACAGTAACAGTAAGGTTTATTGACTATTTGCCGGCGGTGGTGTGACCATGGCAGCACCGCCGCGGCCCGCGGCCGGTCCGACACGGCACAAGACGGGGGTACGGCAGCCGCATGAGCAGCGCACCGACGGGGAACCTGGCGAGCCTGGCGGCCGCCGTCCTGCAACCCGGATTCGTCGGCACCACCCCGCCGCCGTGGGTCCTGCGGTGGCTCGGCGACGGGCTCGGCTCGGTGGTGCTCTTCGCCCGCAACATCGTCGACCTCGACCAGGTCGCCGCGCTCACCGCCGCGCTGCGCGCCGAGCGCCCCGACGTGATCGTCGCCATCGACGAGGAGGCCGGCGACGTCACCCGCATCGAGTCCGGCCGGGGCAGCTCCCGGCCCGGCAACTTCGCCCTCGGCGCCGTCGACGACCCGCAGCTGACCGCCGAGGTCGCCCGCGACCTGGGCCGCGAGCTGGCATCCGTCGGGGTCACCCTCGACTACGCCCCGGATGCCGACGTCAACTCCAACCCCGCCAACCCCGTGATCGGGGTACGCGCCTTCGGCGCCGACCCGGACCTCGTCGCGCGGCACACCGCCGCCTGGGTACGCGGCCTCCAGTCCGGCGGCGTCGCCGCCTGCGCCAAGCACTTCCCCGGCCACGGCGACACCCGCGTCGACTCCCACCACGACCTGCCCCGCATCGGCGGCAGCCGCGCACAGCTCGACGCCGCCGAACTGGTGCCGTTCCGGGCCGCCGTGGCGGCCGGGGTGCAGGCGGTCATGACCGGCCACCTCCTCGTGCCGGCCCTCGACCCGCGGCTGCCGGCGACCCTCAGCCCCCGCATCCTCGGCGGCCTGCTCCGCGAGGAACTGGGCTTCTCGGGCGTGATCGTCACCGACGCGGTGGAGATGCGGGCGGTCGCCGACCGGTACGGCTTCGCCGGCGCGGCGGTCCGCGCCCTCGCCGCCGGAGCGGACGCGATCTGCGTCGGCGGTGAACGCGCCGACGAGGACGCCGCCCGCGAGCTGCGCGACGCGATCGTCGCCGCCGTCGTCTCCGGCGAGCTGCCCGAACAACGGCTGGCCGAGGCGGCCAAGCGGGTCGGCCAGCTCGCCGCCTGGACGGTGGCCGCCCGGGCCGACGCCCCGTCCCGCCCCACCGTCACGCCCGGCGGCTCCCCGATCGGGCTGGCCGCCGCCCGCCGCGCCGTACGGGTCACGGCGAGCGCCGCCGGGGCCCTGCCGCTGGCCGGGGCCCCGCACGTGGTCGAGTTCGAGCCGCCCCGCAACATCGCCATCGGCGCGGAGACCCCGTGGGGGATCGCCGCCCCGGTGGCCGCCCTGCTCCCGGGCACCACCGCGGTCCGCCTCGGCGCGGACGATCTCGGTGACGTCCCCGCAGGGGCGGTCGGCGGTGCTCCTGCCGGTGCTGCTGATGCTCTTGCCGGTCCTGCCGGCGGACCTCTTGCCGGTCCTGCCGGCGGAGTTCTTGCCGGTCCTGCCGGCGGAGTTCTTGCCGGTCCTGTCGCCGGAGTTCTTGCCGGTGCTGTCGCCGGGGCCGCCGGCCGGCCGCTGGTGCTGGTCGTCCGCGACCTGCACCGGCACGACTGGATGCGCGCCGCCGTGGCCCGGGCCCTCGTCGCCCGCCCGGACGCGGTGGTGGTCGAGCTGGGCGTGCCGGCCTTCGTCACAGGCGCCGTGCACGTCGCCACCCACGGCGCGACCCGGGCCGGTGCCCTGGCCGCCGCCGAACTGCTGGCCGGCACGGGACTCGCCGCCGCGATGCCGCTGGCCGGCGTGGCCGAGCCCGTGGTCGGCTGAACCCTCTGCCGAAGGGCTTCGGTGGTGCCTGCCTGCCGGCGGGGTCTGCTGTCCGGCGGTGCCTGTTGCCCGGCGGGGTCTGCGGCTCGGGTGCGGCTGCTGCTCGACGGTGCCTGCTGCTCTGCTTCGGCTGGGCCCGGCTTCGGCTGGGCGCGGCGGGGTCAGGTGCCGTTGCGGCCGTCAGGGGGCGGGGGTGACCAGGTCCGCGTACTCGGGGTGGCGCTCGATGAAGGCCGCCATGAACGGGCACCTCGGCACCACCCGGCCGCCGCGCTCGCGGACCTGGTCCAGGGTGGCCCGCATCAGCGCCGCCCCGACACCCATGTTCTGGAACTTCGCGTCGACCTCGGTGTGTGTGAAGATCAGCACCTCGCCCCGGGGCAGGTACGCGGTGAACCCGGCCAGCGCGTCGTCGACCAGGATCTCGAAGCGGTGGCGGGCGGGATTGTCCTCGACCAGGAAGCTCACCCGGCCATTCTGCCCCCGCCACCCGCCGCCCGGTCCAATTCACCCCCACTCCGCACCCGTCGGCGGCCCGCTGCTGCGTCGTCAGCCCTGCCCGCTCCCGGCGGCCCGCTCCCGTCGGCGGGCGGCCTGCCGCCGGTGCGGGATGTGAGAAGGGTGCCCTTCTCTACCGGAGGCGTTAACAAGGGGCCCTTCCTTGCACGTCGGGCGGGTCGCGGGGGTCTCGTACCCTTGATCGCGTGACGAACCGACGCGGTACCTCCCCGTCCACCCCCACCCGCCGCGCCGCCGGCCTGCTGGCCGGCCTGGCACTCGGCGTCGCCCTGCTCGCCGGGTGCAGCTCCGAGGGCGCCTCCACCGACTGCGGCCTGGACTCCTGCGCGGTGACCTTCGACCGGGGCGTCGAGGCCAGCGCCACCATCCTCGGCGTCGAGGCCAAGCTGGTCGGCGCCCAGGGCGACCAGGTGACCGTCGAGGTCGCCGGCGAGCAGCTGTCGCTGACCGTGGGCCAGCAGGCCACCGAGGTCGGCGGCTTCGCCGTCACCCTGGACAGCGTCACCAACGAGCAGGTCGTGATCCGCGTCTCGCGCAACCCCAACGGCTAGCCAGGGCGCCGCGCGGGCGGTGGCCGACGTTTGGGGATCTCCGCAATCGGAGATTGAGGCGCCATGTCACTCACCCGGAACGCCGAAGCCACCGCCTCGCAGGCCGCGAACAGCCGGTGGCTCGAACTACTCGCCCGGGCCGGCTTCATCGGCTACGGCGTCGTGCACCTGCTGTTCGCCTGGCTCGCCCTGCAGATCGCCTTCGGCGACTCGGGCGGCAAGGACGGCGACCAGACCGGTGCGCTGAGCACCCTGGCCGAGCAGCCGATGGGCAAGTTCCTCTGCGTCGCGATCGCCGTCGGCATGCTCGCCATGGCGATCTGGCAGGCGCTGGAGGCCGCCGTCGGGCACCGCGCCGAGCGCGGCCGGGAGCGGGTCTTCGAGCGGATCGCCTCCGCCGCCCGCACCCTCGTCTACCTCTACTTCGCCTGGACCGCCTGGAAGGTCTTCTCCAACGCAGGGTCGAGCGGCGCCGACCAGCAGGAGGCCCTCACCGGCAAGCTGATGGAGTCCACCGGCGGTCGCCTGCTGGTCGGCCTGGCCGGGCTGGTGCTCGCCGCGATCGGCGTCGGCCTGGTGATCTACGGCTGGAAGAAGAAGTTCCGCAAGCACCTCAAGACCGGCGAGATGGACGCGCACACCCAGACCCTGGCCCTGCGCCTCGGCACGGCCGGCTACATCGCCAAGGGTGTCGCGTACGGCATCGCCGGCCTGCTGGTGGTCGTCGCCGCGGTCAACTACGACCCGGAGAAGGCCCGTGGCCTCGACGCCGCGCTGCGCACCCTGCGCGACCAGTCGTACGGCCCGTTCCTGCTCGCCCTGGTCGCCCTCGGCATCGCCTGCTTCGGCGTGTACTGCTTCCTCCAGTCCCGGTACCGCAAGGTGTGATCGTCCTGGCCCGGCCGGTCTCGGCCCGGCTTGGCCGACACGGCGGACAGCGGGCACCATTGGGCCTTTGCCCGGATCAAGGGACCCGCTGAAGGGGGAGAGACACCCGTGCAGAGCTACCTCATGACGATCGTCGCCGCGCTCGCCGCGGCGGCGATCGCCCTTTTCCTGGCCGAGGTGGTGCACCGGACGACCCGTCGGCTCGGCCGACGTTCGTTGCTGATGACCGAGCTGACCGACCACGCGCACCGCCCGTTCCAGGTTGCCGCGACCGTGCTCGCCGTGCAGTTCGCCGTCCGGTTCTCCACCGGCTACGCCGTCGGCACACCGTGGCGGCAGGTGGTGCTGCACGCGCTGGTGCTCGGCATCATCGCCACCCTGTCGTGGCTGGTCGCCTCGCTGCTGGTGGTGGTCGAGGACGTCGCCCTGGCCCGGTTCCGGGTGGACGTGCCGGACAACCGGCACGCCCGCCGCGTGCGTACCCAGGTGGTGATGCTGCGCCGGCTGACCATCGCGGTGATCGTGATCCTCGCCGTCGGCGTGATGCTGATGACCTTCCCGAGCGTCCGGGGCGTCGGGGCCGGCGTGCTGACCTCCGCCGGCGTGGTCGGTGTGGTGGCCGCGCTCGCCGCGCAGAGCCTGCTCGGCAACGTCTTCGCCGGCCTCCAGCTCGCCTTCAGCGACGCGGTGCGCCTCGACGACGTGGTGGTCGTGGAGGGGGAGTGGGGCCGCATCGAGGAGCTGACCCTCAGCTACGTCGTCGTGCAGATCTGGGACGACCGCCGGCTGATCCTGCCCACCTCGTACTTCACCAGCAAGCCCTTCCAGAACTGGACCCGTACGGAGGCGGCGGTGCTGGGCACCGCCGAGTTCGACGTCGACTGGTCGATCAACGTGCAGGCGATGCGGGAGGAACTGCGCCGGCTGGTGGAGGGCAGCGAGCTGTGGGACGGCCGGGTCTGCGTGCTGCAGGTCACCGACGCCACGGGCGGCCTGATCAAGGTGCGGGCGCTGGTCAGTGCGGCGAACGCCGGCAGCCTGTGGGACCTGCGCTGCCTGGTGCGGGAGCACCTGGTCGGCTGGGTGCGGGACCACCGCCCGACCGCGCTGCCCCGGATGCGTGCCGAGGTCGGCGACGCGTCCGGCGCGCTGCCCTGGCAGGCGGTGCAGCCCCGCCGTCCGGCGCGCCGCCGCGCCGAGGCGGACGTGCCCGACGATGCCCGGGTCTTCGGCGGCAGCGACGACGGCGCGGCCCGCAGCGAGGCGTTCGTTGGCCCGGACGAGCCCGCCGCCCGCCCGGACGCCCCGGCCACGCCCGACGACCACGCCCCGGCCTCGTCCGGCAACCACGGCGCAGCCCCGTCCGACAACCACGCCGCCGCCCCGCGCTGACGGCGCGACGTGTCCTGTCCCGGCGGCGGGGCGTTGAACCGGCGGGAGGCCGGCCGCCCCGTCGCGGGGGCCGGCGGGGGTTTGAACGGCCGTCTCCCGGGGACTGCTGCGCGGCGCGGTCAGTGCGACTGGCCGCCCCGCGCAGGATTGACGGGCGGCGACTCCGGGCATACAGCGCGGTGATGACGAAAGGAGGACAGCATGGCTGACGTCGCGAATCACCGCACGTCGCGGACCGGGAGCGAGCCGTCCACCGCCGAGCTCGTGCAGCGGGCCACGGAGCAGGTCTCCCGACTCGTCCGCGACGAGCTGGCCCTGGCCCGGGCGGAGCTGACCCAGAAGGGCAAGCACGCCGGCATCGGGATCGGCCTCTTCGGCGGCGGCGGCGCACTGGCTCTCTACGGCCTGGGCGCGCTGATCGCCGCCGCGATCCTGCTGCTGGCACTGGTCGTGCCGGCCTGGGCGGCCGCGTTGATCGTCGCGGTGGTGCTCTTCCTGGCGGCCGGGATCCTCGCCCTGGTCGGCAAGAAGCAGGTCGGCCAGGCGGTCCCGCCGGTTCCGGCGGCGGCGGTGCGCAGCGTCCGGGCGGACGTGGACACCGTCACCGCCGCGGTGAAGGACAGGGGACGGGCATGACGGGCGGCGCGAGCAACGGCACCAACGGCACGGGAGACACCGAGGCGCTGCGCGAGGAGATCCGGCGTACCCGGGTGGAGCTCGGCGAGACGATGGAGGCGCTGGCCGCGAAGGCCGACGTGAAGGCCCGGCTGCGCTCCTCCGCCGAGCAGGCCAGGGGGCGGATGCGGGAGCAGGCCGCGCAGACCGTGGCCCGGGTGCGCGGGCAGGCCGCCCAGGGCGCCGAGGCCGCCCGGGAGCGGGCCGCCGCCTCCGGTGCGGAGCTGGGCCGCAGCCCGGTGCCGTGGGCGGCGGTCGCCGCCGGCGCGGTGGCTACCATGATCGTGCTGTTGATCGTCCGGGGGAGGCGCAGGTGAGCAAGGGCATCGGCAGGGCCGCGTACAAGCCTGTCGGGGTGTTGATGGGGTTGGCCGCCGGTGCGGTCGCGGGCGTGATCTTCCGGCAGGTCTGGAAGGTGACGGCCGGCGACGGCGAGGCCCCGAGCGCGACCGACGAGGACCGCGGCTGGGGCGAGATCCTCGCCGCCGCCGCCCTCCAGGGCGCGATCTTCTCCGTGGTCCGCGCGGCCGTCGACCGGGGCGGCGCGGTGGGCGTACGCCGGCTGACCGGCCGCTGGCCCGACTGACCAGCCAGGACAGGCGTGGGCCCCCTTCCCGGGTGACCGGGAAGGGGGCCTTCGTGCGTGCGGGAAGGGTCCGGGAGGCCGGAATTCGGGCGCCCTTCAGGTCACATGTCGAAGAATTTCGTCCGGTAGGCTGTGCAGAGTTTTCGCTACGTGGTTTGCTGTTCCACGCTGTTGCGAGACAGCGTGGGTTGAGAGAAGTCTCCTGCACAGGGGGCCGCCTCAGGCGCCGCTGCTCGAAAACGGCCAATCGGCCGCACGGCGTGCTCGGCCGCCAGTTTTAGAAGGAGATACACATGGCGCAGGGAACCGTGAAGTGGTTCAACGCAGACAAGGGCTTCGGCTTCATCACCGTCGACGGCGGGGGTGCTGACGTGTTCGTCCACTTCTCGGCCATCCAGACCAGCGGCTACCGCACGCTGGAGGAGAACCAGCGGGTGGAGTTCGAGATCGCCCAGGGTCAGAAGGGCCCGCAGGCTGAGCAGGTCCGCCCGATCTGAGCAGCCGTGGCCGGCCCGCCGGCCGAGGGGATGATCCGACCCGGATCAAGTCAAGCCCCGTGTCCCGTTCGGGATGCGGGGCTTTTCACGTGCCCGCCCCACCCCGGGGCGATTCCGCCGGGACCAGGTCGCGACCGCCTCCCCACCACCGTGGGCTGGCGGTCAGGGGCGGCGGCGTCGGGCGCGCAGGCCGTACCAGAGGGCCGCGAGTCCGATCAGGACCAGCACCGGGCCGAGCAGTGCCCAGATCCGCTGGTCGGTCATCATGCTCCCGCCGACGTAGCCGAGACCCTGCACCGTCCAGACGGCGCCGACGACCATCGCGAGCAGGCCGAGGGTGAGCCGGAGCCACCCCTTCATCGCGTCCCCCCTCCGCTCACCGGCCGGGCCCGCCAGCCCGGTCCAGCATGCGCGTCGTTCCAGCATCCGCGTCGTCACCGCGGTGCGCGAGCACCGTCGCCGGGCGGGTCACCACCGGTCGTGCACCTGCGGCCGGATCAGCTCGTCGTAGGTGTCCCGCACGGCGGCCAGCTCGTCGGGCGTGAGCGGCGCGAGGCCGGCCGTGGCGGCGTTGCGCCGGGCCTGCTCGGCGTCGCGGGCACCGGGGATGACCACCGTGACGCCGGGTTGGTCGAGCACCCAGCGCAGCGCGAACTGGGCCATGGTGCGGCCCGTGCCGACCAGCGGGGCGAGCCGGCGCACGGCGGCCAGCCCGGTGCCGAAGTCCACCCCGGAGAACGTCTCCCCGACGTCGAACGACTCGCCGTGCCGGTTGTAGGTGCGGTGGTCGTCGGGGGCGAAGGTGGTGTGCTCGTCGTACCGGCCGGAGAGCAGGCCGCTGGCCAGCGGCACCCGCGCGATGATGCCGACCCCGGCGGCCGAGGCGGCCGGCAGCACCCGGTCGAGGGGCTTGAGGCGCAGCGCGTTCAGGATGATCTGGACGCTGGCCACGCCGGGCCGGGCGATCGCGGTGAGCGCCTGGTCGCAGGTCTCCACGCTGACCCCGTACGCGGCGATGCGCCCGTCGGCGACGAGGGCGTCGAGGGCGTCGAAGACCCGGTCGTCGGCGAACACGGCGGTGGGCGGGCAGTGCAGCTGGACCAGGTCGAGGGTGTCCACGCCGAGGTTGGCCCGGGACCGGTCGGTCCAGGCCCGGAAGTTCTCCGCCGTGTACGCCTCCGGCCGCTGCTCGACCCGGCGGCCCATCTTCGTCGCCACGGTCAGCCCCGCGTCGGGGCGGGACCGCAGGAACCGCCCGATGAACTGCTCGCTGCGCCCGTCGCCGTAGACGTCGGCGGTGTCGACGAACGTGACGCCCGAGTCCACGGCGGCGGCCAGGACGGCCATCGCGTCGGCCTCGTCGACCCGCCCCCAGTCCGCGCCGAGCTGCCAGGCGCCGAGCCCGACCACGCCGACGTGCCGTCCGAGCCGGGTAAAGGTGCGCTGCTCCATACCCCGAGCCTAGTGATCGGCTTGTCCGGCCGTGCGGCGGGCCGTACCTTAAAACAAGACGGACGTACGGTTTGGAGGCGCGATGTGGGATCCGGCGACGTACCTGCGCTACCGCGACGAGCGGGGCCGGCCCTTCCACGACCTGCTCGCGCGGGTCCCGGCGGAACGGCCGAGGGCCGTGGTGGACCTCGGCTGCGGGCCCGGGACGCTGACCGCCGGCCTGGCGGCCCGCTGGCCGCACGCCCGCGTCGCCGGCCTCGACGCCTCGGCGGAGATGATCGACCGGGCCGTCGCGCTGGCCGCGCCGGTGGACTTCGCGGTCGGCGACGTGCGCGACTGGCGGCCCGCCCCCGACGTCGACGTGGTGGTCAGCAACGCGCTGCTGCAGTGGGTGCCCGGCCACCGGGAGCTGCTGACCCGGTGGGCCGCCGAGCTGCCCGCCGGGGCCTGGCTCGCCTTCGCCGTGCCGGGCAACTTCGCCGCCCCCTCGCACCGGGCGCTGCACGCGGTGGCCCGGGGCGGGCCGTGGGCCGCCGCGCTCGCCCCGGCGCTGCGCGAGGATCCGGTCGACGACGCGGTCGGCTACGCCACGCTGCTGACCCGGGCCGGCTGCGCGGTCGACGCCTGGGAGACTACGTACGTGCACCTGCTGCCGGCCCCCGCCGACGCCGACCACCCGGTGCTGACCTGGATGGAGGGCACCGCCCTGCGCCCCGTCCGGGCGGCCCTGGACGACGCCCGGTGGGCCGACTTCCGCGCCCAGCTCGCCGCCCGCCTCGCGGCGGCGTACCCGGTCCGGCAGGGGCGGGTGTGCTTCCCGTTCCGCCGCGTGTTCGTCGTCGCCCGCACCGGTGCCCGCCCGCCGCACCCTCCCGAGGAGAGCCCGTGACCGACCTGTCCGCCTTCATCGCCGGCCTGCCCAAGGTGGAGCTGCACGTGCACCACGTCGGCTCCGCGTCGCCGCGCATCGTGGCCGAGCTGGCCGCCCGCCACGAGGGGGCCAGCCCGGTGCCGGCGGACCCGGACGCCCTCGCCGACTACTTCGCCTTCCGCGACTTCGCCCACTTCATCGAGGTCTACCTCAGCGTGGTGGACCTGGTCCGCGACCCCGAGGACGTCTGGATCCTCACCCACGAGGTGGCCCGCGAGCTGGCCCGCCAGCAGGTCCGGTACGCCGAGCTGACCGTCACGCCCTACTCGCACGTGCGCCGGGGCATCCCCGCCCCGGCGTTCTGCGAGGCCATCGAGGACGCCCGCAAGCGGGCCGAGGCCGACTTCGGCATCGCCCTGCGCTGGTGCTTCGACATCCCCGGCGAGGCGGGGCTGCCGGCCGCCGAGGAGACCCTGCGGATCTGCCTCGACGAGCAGCCCGCCGGCCTGATCAGCTTCGGCCTGGGCGGCCCCGAGATCGGCGTGCCCCGGCCCCAGTTCACGCCGTACTTCGACCAGGCGCGGGCGGCCGGGCTGCGCTCGGTCCCGCACGCGGGCGAGACCACCGGCCCGCAGACCGTCTGGGACGCGCTGCGCGACCTCGGCGCGGAACGCATCGGCCACGGCATCTCCGCCGCCGACGATCCCGAGCTGCTGGCCCACCTGGCGCAGCACCGCATCGCCCTGGAGGTCTGCCCCACCTCCAACGTGCGCACCCGGGCCGTCGCCTCGCTCGACGTCCACCCGCTGCCCCGGCTGGTCGAGGCCGGTGTGCTGGTCACCATCAACTCCGACGACCCGCCGATGTTCGGCACCACCCTCAACGACGAGTACGCGGTGGCGGCCCGGCTGCTCGGCCTCGGCCCGCAGGGGCTGGCGGCGCTGGCCACCGACGCGGTGACCGCGTCGTTCCTGTCGCCGGGGGAGAAGGCGCGGCTGGCCGGCGAGATCGACGGCTACCTGGCCGCGTCGGCCAGCTGACCGGGGGCTTGTCGGCCCGCCGGAGCGCGGGTCGACGGGTGCCCGGATCCGGGCTGGCGCGCGGCGGGAGGAGGTTGTGGGGGGACCGCACTCCCGCCGCGCGCACGGCTCCACCGACCGGAGGAGATCCCGGAATGGCCGGTGGAACTGATGGGTTCGCCCCAGATCCTGCCACCGCGTGCCCGGCGTGCCGCCGTGGTTAATCCGGATCTAAGGAAGACTTGCGTCTGCGCACAACCGGCCGCGCACCGGGCCGGCGGCCGGCCAGCCGGGGCGGTCAGCCGTCCGACGGGCGGCGGCGGGTCCAGCGGCGGCCCTCGGCCTTCGGCTCCCGCGCGTCGCGGGCCATCCGCCCGACCAGGCCGAACCGGTTGACCTGCCGCGGGACGGCCTCCGGGTCGGCCAGCAGCATCACCACGCTGGCCCCGCCGAGCCGGGCCCGGTCGATGCTCACCGACCCGTTGGCCTGCAGCGCCACCCGCTTGGCGATGTCCAGGCCCAGGCCGGTGGAGCCCTGGTCGCTGGCGCCCCGGGCGAGCGCCCGGTCCGGGTTGGCGATGCCGGGGCCGGCGTCGTCGATGCGGATCGCGACATACCCGTCCCGGCGGGAGACCGCCACCTCGAACGCGGTGCCCTGCGGGGTGTAGCGGAACACGTTGCCGATCACCGCGTCGAGCGCGGCGGCCAGCTCGGCGCGCGGCACCGGCGCCGGGATGCGCAGCTGCGCGCCGCTGACCCGGTGCGGCCGGTTCTGGTCACCGGCGAGGGCCGACCAGAACACCATCCGGTCCCGGACGACCTCGCTGACGTCGCACATCGCCGGCCCGGCCTCGTGCGCGACCGCCTTGCGGGTCGTGTTGATCAGCACGTCGATCTCGCCCTCCAGGGTGACGATCGCCTGCCGGATCCGCCGGATCGCGCGCCGGCGGTCCAACTCCGCCTCGGTGAACGAGCCGACGCTGGTGTCGTCGGAGTCCAGCCCGTCGGCGTCGAGCCGCAGCACGGTCAGCGGGGTACGCAGCCGGTGCGACAGGTCGGCCACCAGTTCCCGCTCGTCGGTGCGGGCCGCCACCAGCCGGTCGGCCATCCGGTTGAACGCGTACCCGGCCTCGGCCAGCTCGCGCGGGCCGGTCGGCTCGACGCGTACCCCCAGGTCGCCGTCGCCGACGGCGAGGGCGGCCTGCACGAGCCCCCGGGTCGAGTCGACCGTGCGGGCCGCGACCCGGTCGACCACCAGCACGGCGGCGCCCACCAGCGCCAGCGCCACGGCCGCCAGCAGCAGCCACCGGCCCGTGGCGCCCTCGTCGAGGGCGGCGTCCGGGACGAACACCTCGACCACGGCCACCGAGTCGCCCAGCACCACCGGGTCGAGCCGCAGCACCCCGCCCGGCACGTCGGTGACCACGGAACGCCGGTCGGCGGCGGCCCGGGCCAGCGCGGCCCCGTCGGCCCGGCCGGCCGCGTCGTCACCGCCCAGCCCGTGCACCACCGGTCGGGTCGCCGGGTCGTCGCCGCTGGCCTCGACGGCGCGTTGGACGACGGCCGGTTCGGTGCTGACCGCGAGGGCCCCGGTGACCAGCGCGCTGCGCCGGGCGGCGTCCGCGATGGCCTCCTCGCGGGTCCGCTCGCCCAGGCTGATGCCGAGGGGGATGAGGAACGCGAGCGCGACGAGGGTGCACATGCCGGCCGTGAGCCAGGCCAGCGCGCCCCTCAGTCCGGGGCCACCAACCGGAAGCCCACCCCCCGCACGGTGCGCAGGTAGCGCGGCTTCGCCGCGGACTCGCCCATTTTGCGACGCAGCCAATACAGATGAACGTCGATGGTCTGGTCCTCGCCGACCGACGGCTGCCGCCATACCTCCTCCAAGAGTTCCCGGCGGGACACTACCCGCCCGGGCCGGGCGGCGAGATACGCCAACAGGTCGAATTCCTTGCGGGTCAGTGCGAGGGGCACCCCGTCGAGCAGGGCGCTGCGCTCCCCGACGTCCACCCGCAGGCCGCCGACGGTGTGCACGGCCGGCTGCACCGTCCGGCTGGCCCGGCCCGCCCGGCGCAGCACGGTGGTGATGCGGGCGTCCAGGTGCGCGCCGGTGAACGGCTTGACCATGTAGTCGTCCGCGCCCGCCCGCAGCAGCCGCACCACCGACTGCTCGTCGTCGCGGGCGGTGGCGATGATGATCGGCACGTCGGTGATCCCGCGCAGCATCCGCAGGGCGTCCGAGCCGTCGAGGTCGGGCAGGCCCAGGTCCAGCACCACCAGGTCGGGGGTCTGGGCCGCGACCCGGCGCAGCGCGTCCAGCGCGGTGCCCACGGCGTGCACGGCGTGCCCACGGTCGGCGAGGGACCGCAGCATCGCGCCGCGTACGACGTGGTCGTCTTCGACCAGGAGCACCGTGGCCACGTCAGCACCGTACTCGCGATGGCAAGCGGGGCGCGTTGCGGCGCACCCGGCGACCGGGCAAGCTGGTACGGCCATGCCATTCACGCTCTTCGCGGACACCCGTGCGGCGCTCGCCCGGGACAGCCTGCACGGCCTCTCCGTCGGCGACGCCCTCGGCTCGCAGTTCTTCGTGCCGGGCCGGCGGCCCGGCGACCTCGCCGCCGGCCGGTTCCCGCCGCCGCCGTGGCAGTGGACCGACGACACCGAGATGGCCTGCTCCGTGGTGGCCGAGCTGACCGAGGTCGGTGAGATCGACCGGGACCGGCTGGCGCTGGCCTTCGCGCACCGCTGCGAGCCGTACCGCGGCTACGGGCCCGGCGCGGTGACCATCCTGCGCCTGATCCGCACCGGCACGCCGTGGCCCGTCGCCGCGGCCTCCGCGTTCGACGGGCAGGGCTCGTGCGGCAACGGCGCGGCGATGCGGGTCGGCCCGCTCGGTGCGTGGTTCGCCGACTCGACCCGGCAGGCGGCGGCCCAGGCCCGGGCCTCCGCCGAGGTCACCCACGCCCACCCGGAGGGCATCGCCGGCGCCGTCGCGGTCGCGGTGGCCGCCGCCCTGGCCACCCGGGCCCGCCTCGACGGGGACCGCCCGCCGCCGTCGCGGCTGCTCGCCGCGGTGGCCGCGGCCCTCGACCCCGGCGAGGTGCACCAGGGGGTACGCCGCGCGGCCGGCCTGCTCGGCCGCCCCCTCGCCGTCGCCGTGGACGCGCTCGGCAACGGCTCCCGGGTGACCGCGCAGGACACGGTGCCGTTCACGCTCTGGGCGGCGGCGACGCACCTCGACGACTACCCAGCCGCGATCCGGGCCTGCGTCGAGGCGGGCGGGGACGTCGACACCACGGCCGCCATCGTCGGGGCGGTCGTGGCCGCCCACACCGGCGTCGGCACGCCGGGCGGCGTACCCGCCGACTGGCTCGCCGCCCGCGAGCCCCTGCCCGACTGGGTCGCCTGACCGGCCGCGTCGCCTGACCGGCCGCGTCGCCGCTCGGCCCGCCGCTCTACCGGCCCGCCGGCTGCGGCTCCGGCGCCGCGACCGCCCCGGCCTCGTCGGCGGTCCCGGCGGCCCCGTTCGTGGTCTCGCCGGCGTGGACCGCGGTCGTGGTGCTCCCGCCCGTGGTCCCGGTCGTGTCGTCCGCGTCCCGCGGCGGGAGGTCGCCGTCGAGGATCCGGCGCAGCTCGTCGCCCTCGGGCGCGGTCACCCCCGGCGGGTCGGTCCGTCGCCGCCACCGGGTCGCCAGCCAACCGAGCGCGGCGCCCCCGCCGAGCCCCGCGACCAGCCCCGCCGCCAGCAGGGCATCGGTGAACCCACGGTCGCCTGCGGCGTCGCCGTCCGACAGGGCGACGGCCGGCGTGGGAGCCTCGCCGGCCGCCGTCGTGTCGGACGGGCGCCCGCCGTGCGCGCCGGTGGCCCCGTCCCCGCCGTGCCCGCTCGCCGCCGGCAGCAGGGTCAACACCGGTGCGGGCCGCGCACCGCCGGCCGGGTCCGCCCAGCGCACGACCGCGCCGTCGGAGTACGTCTGCACCACCTCGAACACCATCTTCTCGGCCTCGGGCAGCGGCCCCATCGAGACGGCGAGCCGGGCGGGGCCGGCGGGCGCGCCCTCGGCCCGGGTCCAGACCACCGAGGCGGTGACCGTGTCCATCGTCGTGCCGTGGATGCCGGGGATCGGCTCGGCCAGCTTCCGCGTGGTGATCCGGGGCGCCCAACCGGGCACCGACATCGGGTACGCCTCGCCCACGGGCGCCGCCGCCGGCAGCCGCAGCTCGACCCGCTCGGTCCGGGTGCCCGGGCGCTCCTCGGGCACGACGATCTCCAGCCGTACCGGGTCGCCCTGGCGGGCCTGCTCAGGGGTGCTCGTCACGTCCGCCGCCAGCGCCGTGCCGGCCCAGCCCAGCGTCGCCGCGACGACGGCCAGGACGGCCGACGCCGACATCCGGAGCCCTCGCTTGTGCCTGCGGATCATCGCCACCCTCGCCCCTGCCCTTCGTCTTCCTCCGGCCGCTTCCGACACCGGCCCCACCCGGTAGTT